>SLTG01000106.1 GCA_007130045.1 Opitutales bacterium | reverse complement strand
TTACAGTCTGGATGGTTTTGCGACGGATGGCACTTTGCTCGCTACGGTGCAGACTCCTGAGATGACGGAGGAACTTGAGGTCGGGCAAGGCCGCTACAATCAGCAGGTTTTCCAACTCAGCCTCGCGGGAATCGACGTTCCCGAGGGAGAAACACTCAGTTTTCGCTTTTATGGTTACGATCGTCCGGACGAAGGGTGGGTGACGTCCTACGGCGGCTTCAGCAATAAATCCGACGGGGATCCCGGTCCGTTCAGCAGTGCGGAGGAAGTGCACGACAGCATCTGGGTCGGCGACGGGTCGGATATCATCCTGACGGGAACCGCAATTCCCGAACCTTCCCATGTCGCGGTTGCGATCGCGGGGTTGGCGCTGTTTGTGACGGTGTTGGTCCGTCGCCGGCGGAAGCAGTGAAGTGGCCGGGGTGGGGGCTCCTCATTGAATTGCCAGAGCGGTGGGGTGTGTCCGGAAAAAAGCAGCGGCTGGCGGAAATTCCTTTCCGAACGACGTTTTGCTTCCGAGGCGAACTCGCGCGCCACGATTTTGTGGCACCGCTTTCGGGTGGGCGGGAATCGTAGGGAAAAATCTTATGCGGCAGTGGGGGAATTTCTTCGACTTGTGACAAGAATCCCCTATGGACGGCGAGGTTTTTTCGGGTGTATAGTCGTTCTTAAAGAAGTAGAACCTGGAGAGCATTTATGTGTGGAATTGTAGGATACGTTGGAAAACAAAAGGCGGGACCGATTCTCCTGGATGGATTGAAGCGATTGGAGTATCGGGGATACGATTCCGCGGGTCTCGCCATTCATCAGCGAAAAGGTCTGACCTGTGTCAAGAAGACCGGGCCCGTGATCAATTTATTCAAGGAGACCGAGAAGTGCGAGCTTTCCGGCAAGCTCGGAATCAGCCACACGCGATGGGCGACGCACGGTGGAGTCACCACGGAAAACGCCCATCCGCACGTCAGCAGCGACGGCCTTTTCGCGATCGCTCACAACGGAGTGATCGAGAATTACCAGAGCATTAAACGGTTCCTCCTCGGCAACGGGTACACTTTTGCATCGGAAACCGATTCCGAGGTGCTGGTGAACCTGATCAGCTACCACTACCGGAAAGAAACCTGCGACACGGATAAACGGTTTTTCGAAAGCGTGCGCAAGACGCTCATGCACGTGGAGGGAACCTACGGCATCGCGGTAGTCTGCGTCGATTACCCGCAGGAAATGGTGGGCGCCCGGCTGGGCTCGCCGCTGATCGTCGGCATCGGAGAAGAGGAGTACCTTCTGGCAAGCGACGTATCCGCGATCATTTCGCGGACGCAAAACGTCGTTTATCTCAAAGACAACGAAGTGGTCTCCATTACCCCGAAGAATTTCACCATCTCGACGATCAACCGCGAAAGCGTCGATCCGATCGTCGACCAGGTGGACTGGGCGATCGAGGAATCCGAACTCGGCATCCATTCCCATTTCATGGAGAAGGAGATTTTCGAGCAGCCGGTTTCGCTCGAAAACAGCATGCGTGGACGGTTCTCCGACGACGGAAGCACCGCCAACTTCGGCGGGCTCAATCTTTCGTCGCAGGAGTGGCGAGGGGTTGACCGGATCCTTTTTTGCGGATGCGGAACGGCGTGGCACGCCTGCCTCACGGCGGAGTACCTGATCGAACGATTCGCCCGGGTGCCGGTGGAGGTCGAATACGCATCCGAATTTCGCTACCGCAATGCGCCCCTAGACAAGAACACCCTCTTTTTCGCGGTCAGCCAGTCGGGCGAGACGATCGATACGCTCGCGGCGCTGCGCGAAGCCAAACGAAAGGGATTCCGGACGCTCGCGATCACCAACGGCGTCGGTTCGACCATCGCGCGCGAGGCCGACGGAGGGATCTATCAACACGCGGGGCCGGAAATCGGGGTCGCTTCCACGAAGGCGTTCACCTCGCAGATTCTTCTTTCCGCCATGGTCGCGCTTTATCTCGGGCGACTGCGCGACATGAGTTATACCGATGGATGCGCGTTTGCAAAGGCGCTGAAACAGGTACCGGAACTCGTCGCCCGAACCCTCGAACAGAACGAGAAAATCAAGGACATCGCCGGCCGCTATGCGGGTTACGAAGACATGCTTTTTCTCGGTCGCCAATCGATGTTTCCAATCGCGTTGGAGGGCGCGCTCAAGCTGAAGGAGATTTCCTACATCCATGCCGAAGGCTATCCGGCCGCAGAGATGAAACACGGACCGATCGCCCTGATCAGCGACAAGTGCCCGAGCGTTTTCCTCGCTCCGAAGTGCGAGACCTTTCACAAAATCGTTTCGAACATTCAGGAAATCAAAGCGCGCACCGGCAAAGTGATCGTGGTCACATCGGAAGGCGCCGAGTTTCCGGCGGATCTCGCCGACGACATCATCACCGTTCCAGACGCCCACGAGGCCCTGCAACCGATCCTTTTCACGATTCCAGTTCAGCTCCTCAGCTACTACATCGCAGTGGAACGCGGTTGCAACGTCGACAAGCCCCGAAACCTGGCGAAGTCGGTCACGGTGGAGTAGGGCGGTGCGTCGGTGCGTCGGTACGTCAGTGGGACAGTGGGGCGGTGGGGCGGTGTAGGCCTGTCCGTGAGGACAGGGGAGTGGCCGGCGGGACGGGTGCGTCTGTAGGCCTGTCCGTGAGGACAGGGGGCGGTGCGACGGCATGTCAGAGGAAGAGGGATTAGCCGCCAAGGGACGCAAAGAGCGCAAGAAGGGGCGAGGGGCTGGCATGCGAAGCCGTAGTGCCGCGAAGCGTGAAGGCGGTGTTTTGCAGCGAAGGGAGGCAAGAAGCGCAAAAAGGATCAAGATCCCCTGTCCTGGAATCCTTTTTTGAACAAGAAACAAGGTACAGCTTCCCGAGCTAAAGTAATGATTCTGTTGTCAATGATTTTGGCGTTTCTGTTTGCTGTGGGTACCATGCCACGGCTGAAGCACGTCGCTCCGTAGCGAATTCAGTGACCTGAAAGGAGGTTCGTACATAAGCCGGACCTTTCGCGGAACGCTGCCTTTCCTTGCGTCCTTTGCGTTCTTTTGCGGCGAAAGATCCCCTTCCTTTCTCTTCGAAGGCCTGTGTGTGAACGCACGGTTTCCGGGTGCGCGCGCCCGCTCTCCCTGCGCTCACGCGCAGGCCTACGGAAACGCGGAAGCACCGGCTCCCTGTCCTCACGGACAGGCCTACGGACGCACCGGATGAACTCGACCTACCTCCCCGCGAACGGACCGTGGAGGTCATCGGATGCCGTGTGTTCGCGTCCCCGGTGCAGGATTTCCCGGACGCGCGGCGCGTTGCCGCCTTCGGAAAGGGCGGAATGGATCATGATCAGTTCCGCGAGGTTCTCGCGAGTGAGGAGGCCGGTCAGGCGATGATTGTCCATGACCGGCATGGTCGTCGATTCTCCCATCCGGAGTTTTTCGGGAAGCGTTTCGAGCGGGTCGTCTTCGTTCACGGACTGGAACTCCCGGCTCATTGCTTTGGCCACCGGCGCGTTCCGGTCGTGATCCGACAACGCCTGGAGAAGATTGTGCCGGGTCAGAAGGCCGACAACGTCGTCACCCCGAACCACGGGAAAATCCTGCTGGGAGCCCGCCAGAAGCTGATCCACCGCGTCGCCGAGAGTCTCGTCTTCGGAAAGCCTCTGAAACCGCGTGAGCATGGCGTCCCGCACCTTCAGCCCTTTCAGGGCAAACTGGGTTTCGGCGTATTGCGCCTCGGCCTGCGCGCCGAGGAACACAAAAATGGCAATCAGCAGGAGAATCGGCTGAAAAGCCAACAAACCCAGGAGCCCGAAAAGAATCGCTATCCCCTGGCCGATCGTCGCCGCGATGCGGGTTGCATGGTGGTATGGCAGTCGCGCCGCCAGGGCCGCGCGCAGCACCCGGCCTCCGTCCATTGGAAACGCGGGAATCATGTTGAAAACGACCAGGACAACGTTCATCCACATCAGGTTGACCAGCGGCAGTCCGTCCAGCAGGTCGATCAGGAGTCCTTCCTCGGGCACTATCGCTTCGGCGCCGTGAACGAGGGCGATCAGGACGAAGACGGCTCCTGCGATGGCTACGTTGACGGCGGGACCGGCTACCGCGATCCAGAACTCGTGCTTCGGTTCGGTCGGCATGCGCTCCAGCCGCGCGAGGCCGCCTATGGGAAGCATGGTGATATCCCGCGTTCCGATATTGTAGCGCCGGGCGCAGAGCGCGTGTCCCAGTTCGTGCAGGAGCACGCAGGCGAAAAGCGCGAGAATAAAGAACACCCCGCCGATCGCGGTGATCAGATCGGCATCCAATCCGACCAGGAAAAGAAAAAGGACGGCAATAATCAGGATTGAAAACGTCCAATGAACGAAAATCCCAATTCCCGCGATGGTGCCGATTCGCAAGGACCAAGTCATGCCGGTTAACAATGAACCTCTTTTGAGGATGGTTTCAAGCTGCATGGCAGGATCATGGCTTGAAAACCTCGCTGGAATTTTACCTGTTGACTCCCATTTGGAGAAATCGTTCAATCCACCGCGTTTGTTGAGTGTTTCGAACGGCCGCCCGAAAGGTCGATTCCGGAAGCATCATCCCGTTCCGATCATTTGTCTTACTACGTTTACAAGGATATGAAGATTTCGAAAAAAGCGGCACGCGCCGTGATTGCCGTTGCAGCGGCGTGTTTGCTTCTGCCCGGCCATGCGAAATCCGCTATCGACTTGCCCCATGGGGGATTGTTCGTCAACGCCCGCGGCGAGGCCGCGTACACGAGCAATCTCTTTCTGACCTCCGACGAGGAATCCGACGTCGTGTTTACCGTGTTACCGTCACTGGAATACCTCCTCGCCGAGGGGCTGGTTCACTTCGAGGCGCGGGCGGGCGTGGAGTTTCTTCGTTTCATCGACTGGAGCCGGCTGGATACGGAGAACTTCAAGTCGGACTTTTTGCTTTCATTTCCGCACGAGGACAGGGGCCGCAATTTCTTTTTCCGGCTGAACGGGGGGTATAATGAAATCACCTCGGCAAGCGCTGTGTTGGGAAGCCTGATACAGGAGGAAGAGATCTCGATCGGAGGGGATCTGGAGTACTACGTTTCCGACCGGACTTCTCTGCGTTTCGGGGCGGATTATCGCGACCGGGACGCGCGCACCTCGGGCTTCGCTTCGCGGGAAGTGACCACCGTGCGAATCGGCCCGGCGCACGACTACTCGGAACGGCTTACCTTAACCGCCTCCCTCCGCTACCGTAATACGGACATTGGCGGCGTGACTCCGGCGCTGGACTCCGAGGACGTTTCGGTCATGGTCGGCGCCGAGGGTCGCCTGCTTGCGCTCCTTGTCGGCGAGGTGGCCGTCGGTGTTCAGAGGAGGGAATTCGACGGGGACTTCGACAGCCAGACCGAGCCCTACGCGTTTGCGGGCCTGACCTGGGAGGCGGACGAGATGACCGAGGTGATTCTCTCGCTGACCAGCGACATGCAGACTTCCGCGTCGAATCTTTCCGGCCAGACCGTTTTGATCTCCCTGGAAGGGGTGCGGCGGGTCGGAGAAAAGCTCCGATTCAACGCGGGGGCCGGTTTCGAAGACTCAACCTACGTTCAGGCGAGCGGAAACCGCCGCAATGACGATGAATGGTCCCTTTTCGGCGGGGTCGATTACATCCTGAACCGGCACCTGTCGCTCGGATGGGACCTCTCCTACGCCCACCGCGATTCCGATTTCGATCCCTCGAATTACGACGCGGTCAGTACGGCAATTTCCGTGGACGCCCGCTTCTGATGATCGCCTTCGGGAAAGTTATTAACAGGCACAACCGATGTGGCCGGGGCGGCTCGCCCCGGTTCCCGGGTGGTACGGGGGCGAGCCGCCTCCGCCACAACCCGGGTTGCGGCTGCGCCGCGCCGAGCTTTCTTCGGCAGTTGCGGCGGGCTGCGGTTCCGTTTGTGTTTGTATTCGCCGCATTGGCGGCGCTCCCGGTGCTCGGTCTGAACGACGCGGAGGCGGTGTTGGAGCCGGAGGCGGAAGCGGCGTCGCCACCCCCCTATTTCCTGAGTCCCTTTGACACCGTCCGGATCTCCGTCTACGGTCAGCCCGATCTGAATACAACGCAGAGGATAAGCGACGCGGGGCTTGTCGCCATGCCGCTTCTCGGGAATATCCGGATTGGCGGGATGACGGTGCGGGACGCGCAGAAGACTATCCGCAACGCGTTTATCGAGGAGGAATTGCTGCGCGATCCGGTCGTTTCTTTGGCGATCGAGGAGTTTGCGCCGAAACAGGTGACGTTGCTCGGGCAGGTGAATCGTCCGGGTGCGATCACGCTTCCGAGCGGATCCAACAGCATCGCGATCGAGTCCGCCATCGCGATGGCCGGGGGATTTACCGGAACCGCCCGCCGGACCCGCGTGCGTGTAACGCGGCACGATGCGGCAGAGGACCGCGAGCGCGTTTTCCAGGTCGATCTTGACGAGATTCTCGAACAGAGCGACGGAGACTTTTCGTCCACAACGTTCCGGGTTTATCCCGATGACATCATCTTTGTTCCGCAGCGTCTGTTTTGAATTCGAAACGCGCCGACTTTGTCTTCCGTATGTCTGAACCGCCGCACAACTCTCCTTTTTCGGACCACCCCGTTCATTCGTCCGACCTGCTGAGTGCCGGCGATATCGCCCTGGTACTTCGGCGCCGCGGGTGGATCGGGATTCTCGCTGGAATCGTAGTGGCGGGAGGGATATTCGTCGGGATCATGCAACAGACACCCCGCTACGAAGCATCCTCGAGCCTCGTGGTCGAGTTGAATCCGGACAGGGTCATCAACGTTGAAGAAGTGGTTGATATCGGCGTGGAGCGGGGTCTGCTTTCGGCGGCCATGAATACGCATTTGGAACGCCTCCGGAGCCGTCGTATGGCGGAAACGGTCCTCAATGAACTGAGTTCTTCGCAGAGGGAGCGGATTCGCCGTCCGTTTCTCAATCCGAATCTGCCGCGCGAGGACCAGATATCCGTTACCCCCGGAATGATTCGCGATATCATCGAGATTAGCTGGTTGCGGAATTCTCAAGTGCTCCAGATTACCGCGCGACACCCGGATCCGGAAGTCACGCAGATGCTTTCGAGCCTTTACGCCACGCATTACATCGGGTTCCAGACGTCCCTTCGCGACACCTCCACCAGCTCCGCGGTCAGCTTTCTCGAACGGGAGGTCAATGATATCCATCAGCGGCTCGATGCGAAGGAGCGGGAACTCGCCGAGTACCGAAGGACGCACAACCTCGTTGCGGTGGAAGACAATCGAAGTGTCATCAGCGACGAATTGCGCCAGATCAACAACGCATTGACGGAGCAGCGGATCAAGGCTATCGAGCTTCGGACGCTGCTCGCGCAAATTGAAGAAGCCCACGACGATCTCGACCGGTTGCTGGAAATATCCCCGATTGCGCGTCCGGCGAGCATTCAGGAGCAGGTTTCGCGGCTGAACGAAGTTGAAAACGAACGGGACGAGCTTGCCGAAACCTTCCTTGCGCGGCATCCGATGATGTTGACCACCGCGGCGCGGCGTGATTCGCTTGAAGCCTCGCTAAGACGTTCAATCGAGCGACGGATCGCGGAGATCCGAGGAGACTACTCGGCGGTTCAGGCCAGCCTCTCGGGCCTGGAATCCGAATTGAAGGAGGCGGAATCGCGTTCGCTCGAACTCGACCGGCTCGCCATTGAGTTCAACGCCCTTCGCCGCGAAGTCGATTCGGAACGGCGCACCTACGAGCAGTTGGCGTTACGTCTGAATGAAACAAGTATCGCCAGCCAGATTGACATTACCAACCTCCGCATTCTCGATATCGCCGATACGCCAAGGGATCCGTATTCTCCAAGCCTCCTCCTTGCCAGCCTCCTGGGGGCGGCGCTGTTCGGCGTCGTTTTCGTCGGCCTGCCTCTTGCGATCGAACTTATCGACAAGCGCCTCCAGACCTACGCCGACATAGAGAATTATATTGGCAAACCGATCCTCGGCGATGTGCGGTTTCTGCCCGGGAAATCAAGCAGCCAGATCATGACGGGGGTCATGGTCGAGGACGAAGCCTTGCTCGAATCGTTCCGCGGCATCTACAGCAACCTGCTCCTGTGCCGCCTCCCCGAATCCTCACTGGCACTTGTGGTGACCTCATCCATACCGGAAGAGGGCAAGACTTCAATCGCAGGCAACCTCGCCGAGGTTTTTGGAAGGCACGGGAAGAAAACGCTGCTCATCGACGCCGATCTTCGCCGCCCTTCGCTGCACCGCGGATTCGATCTCAAGAACGACCAGGGCGGTCTCGTTTCCTGGATTCAGGGCGAGGAGGATCTGCCTCCGGTGGGTGTTTCCCTGGAGGAGTTCGCCCCGCTCGCGCTGGTTGAGCTGGCGCCGCAGACCTGGCTTCTCCGTTCAGGAGGTTCGACGAAGTCGCCGACCGAGATTTTCTCGAATCCGCGTTTCGACCGGATTATTTCGAGAATTAAGACCGAGTTCGACGTGATTGTTCTGGATACGCCTCCGGTGGGGGTGTTCCCGGATGCGACTTTGATCGGCGAATACACGGATGGAACGGTCTTTGTCGCCCGTCAGAGAAAGGTCTCGAAAGCGAAGGCCCGCAATTCGGTGATTCGCATGGACCGGAGCGGCTCGCCTGTCCTCGGGGTTGTGTTCAACGCCGTCAGGGGCCGGTCCGCGGCGGGGGGCGAGGGGTACGCGGATTCGTATCAGTACGGGTACGACAAATACACCGAAAAGTACCAGAAGGAATACACGAACAGCGGATCGTAGCGGCGCGTTCCGTGCTTCGCTCGGCAAGCCAAACCCGGCGAGTTGAAGCCGCAAGCTACAGGCGAAGGCCCGATGCCGCGGGCTCTGGTCTATCACGGGAATTTTTGACCACAGATTACGCGAAGTACACGAAATTATGGCTGGCAGGATGCCCGCGTTCGCAATGATTCGGGCCCCACGCCCCACGCCCCTATCTGTGCGCATCTGTGAAATCTGTGGTTGAAGATCGATTCTTGGTTCGGGGTTCTTGGTTCGGGGTCATCGGCGGAAACGCCGATGCAAAAAGGCTCTGGTTTATCACGGAATTTTTCGACCACGGATTACACAGAATGCACTGATTCAAAGGCAGGGATTTCTTATCTGTGCCTGAAATCTGTAGTTGAAGATCGGTTACGGTTCGGGGTACTCAGACGGCGGTGCGCCAACGCAGCGACGGCAAGGAGCCAGAAGTTCGCGGTGACCGCCGGATTTCCAAACGGGAAGTCCACGACCGCAAGCAGCAGGACTCCGGTCAGCCCGGCCCCGATCCAGACAGAGAGGACGGTCCATCGATACCTCAATGCGAAAAGCAGCGCCAGCAACGGAGTGAGCACGACAAGTGCCGCACCGGCCGCTCCTTGTTCGGCGAGAAGTTGAAGGTAGTCGTTGTGGGCGAACTCGAAAAACAAAGGCCTGCCGTCGTCCTGGATCAGACTTTCGTCGGCGTGCAGCGGAAAAATATAGGCAAACGAACCGGCGCCCCAACCCCAAACGGGGCGCTCCTGAAACACCGACAGGGTTGACCGGTAGGCGGCGATCCGTGCGTCCGGAGACATCGAACCGTCGGCGATCATCTGGAAGATTTGACGTTCGCTTCGCTGATACATCCGCTCGAACTGAGGGCTGGCGATCCAGACAAGCGAGCCCGTGACCGCGATGAATACGAGAACGCAGGCGCCTGCGTCCAGAATCCGATTCCGTTGTTGTCCCTCCCGCGCTCGGAACAGCCTGCCCGCAAACAGCAGGGCAAGCCCTGCGGCAATAATGGCCGACGCCCGTGCCTGTGCCATTAATACGGAGAGAAGGAAAGGGAAAAGGAGGATGATGCAGCCGATGGAAACCTCCGGAAACCGCTCTTCAACCCGGGCTCGTTTTAACGCGTCCAGGGCAAGCGCCATGCCGGCTCCCAGCAGCAGGAGAACGATTCCTCCCCAGTGATTCTTATAGTAGATGGTGGCGAAAAACGAAGTCGTGTGTGATTCGATCAGCCAGAGCATCCGCTCGGTTCCGGCGACTTTCGCCGCGATTCCGAGAAAGGTCAAAATCGCGCCGTTTGCGAGGATGAGCGCGAGCAGGAAACGAACGGCGCGGCGCGTACGAAGGGTCAGCCAGCCGCCGACCAGAAAAATTGTCATCGCCGCGTAAAAGTTGAGGTAGAGCCGGCTTCGGATGGGATTGACGGTGGTGGGTTGGTTTTCCGCGTGCTCCAGGGGAAGGATCTGGGAGAGCAACGTGTTGTCGAGCGGAACGAACGAAGGATTGTAGGTTCCCCGCCAGCCCAGAAGGATGAGCGCGATCCAGGGCAGCACAACCGCGAATGCGAGCAGAGGGTCCTTCCACGATACGGGCTGTGCGTCGTGCAGCGAATGCCGTGACTCCCTGTAGAGGCGGAAAATAAAAATCAGATGCAGCACGATCCCCGCCCAGAACAGGCTCTGGGTCAGCAACACAAGCGACCATTCGCGCCGCCCGCCGACACACCAGATCCCCAGCGCTACGGGAATAAAGAGGACGATGGCTGCAAGGTGCGTGTACATCAAAAACCCCGAACGGGGATCGTCGTCCGGGGCTCGAAAATAAGGTTAGGAGGGACTTGCCCCGCCGGAAACCACGCCGCCGCCGCCACCGCCGGTGGCGCCTCGCGCCGACGCTCCGCCCCCCACGGGCGAAGAGTGGAGCCGCGATTCAGGCGGTCTGCCTTCGGTGGTCACGACGGGAGGCGATATCATCGGGGCCCCCGCATCCGCACGGTTCCGCGCGAGGTTCTGGCCCGCCTCCAGGGCATTGCTGATGGCCATGACCGATTCGGAAGAATCCGCAACAAACGCTTCGAAACTGCTCATCACAACCGGAAGCCGTTCCCGCGGCCCCTCTTGCAGAAGATATTCCAGGGCAAGGCCGAACGCGCTTCCAATCTGGATATCCGACAGACCGGCTTCCGAGCCGGTCGCAATAATGCCGTCAACCTCCTCTTCCGTTTCGGCATGGATGAGCAGAGCCGCAAGATCGTCAATGGTGGTCACGGAGCCTTCAGGAGATACCTGTCCCTGGACCGGGAGCACGAGGGCAATAAAAGCGATGACGGACATCAGAGAAAAGAATCTGGACATAACGGTTGGATTAAATGAACGGATTGCGTTTCTGTCAATAGGGAAGAGCCGAGTCCGCTGGGGACGTGACGTTTCTTCGTTGCCAGGAATGGGAGTGATGGCTCGAATGCCGTCTGATCCGGAATTTTCAGGAGATTGACGCCGAAAATATGAAAATTGGAGCGATATTCGATTGGGACGGGGTTATTGTCGACTCGTCGAAACAACACGAGGAAAGCTGGGAGCGCCTCGCGAGAGAGATCGGGAAGTCGCTTCCCGAGAACCATTTTCAGCGGAGCTTCGGAATGAAGAACGAGGCGATCATCCCGGAGTTGCTCGAATGGTCGCGGAACCCGGAGGAGATCCGGCGGCTTTCCCTTCGCAAGGAGACGCTGTACCGCGAGATCGTTCTGGAAAAGGGTATCGCTCCGTTGCCGGGGGTGACCGAATTTCTCCGGCGCCTTTCAACTGCGGGAATCCCATGCATAATCGGCTCGTCCACCCAACGACTGAACATCACCACCAGCCTCGATGTTCTCGGGCTGACGCGTTATTTCACCGATTATGTCACCGCGGAGGATGTCTCCAGGGGCAAGCCGGACCCCGAGGTCTTTCTCAAGTGTGCGGATCGCATTGGAGTCGCCGCCTCGGAGAGTGTTGTCTTCGAGGATGCCCACGTCGGAATCGATGCCGCGCGGAACGCCGGAATGAAGGTGATTGCGCTCGCAACGACTCATCCGCGCGCCACACTGGGAAAGGCCGACCGCGTCATCGACCGGCTCGACGAACTGCAGGTGAATGACCTGGAAGAACTTCTAACGTCCTGCGCGACCTGAGAGATCGCAATACGACCGGGCTTGATTCAAACGCGTTCGAATCTCATCCGCGATATGTTCGAAGAGCGGCAACCGGCGGGAGGCCTCACTCCAAACCGAACCGGTCAACCACCTCTCTTGCCAGTCCGGTGTAGGCAATCGCGCCGGCGCTGGTCGGGTCGTACTCGAATATGGTCTGGCCGAAGCTCGGAGATTCGCTCAATCGAATCGAACGCGGAATGACCGTGCGGAACATCTTGTCTTCGAGGTGGCTGCGGACTTCCTCCACCACCTGCCTGGAGAGGTTCGTGCGGATATCGAACATCGTCATGATAATGCCGCCCAGTTCAAGGCGATCGTTGACGCCGGCGTCTTTCAATCGCGCGATCACCTTCAGGATCTGTCCGACTCCTTCCATCGCCAGATATTCGCATTGAAGGGTGATCAGAAGGTAGTCCGCCGCGGCGAGGCTGTTCATCGAAAGCAGGCCGAGCGCGGGGGGACAGTCCAGGATAATCGCGCGGTATTCGCCGGAGTCCACGAGGGGCTGGAGGGTCTGGCGCAACTGTGTCAGATAATTCTCCTTCCGGGAGAGCTCGACTTCGACCGCCGCAAGATCGACTTCGGAAGGGAGCAGGTAAAGGTGTTCTTGGGCCGTTCCAATGATCATTTCCCGAACGGAGGCGTCGCCGGTGAGCGGACCGTAAATGCTCCGGCCCTCCTCCTTTTCGACCCCCAGCGCGCTGGTCGCATTGGCCTGGGGATCCAGATCGACCACCAGGGTGGGAAGCTTCTTCTGCGCCAGGCCGGCGGCGAGATTAATGGCGGTCGTGGTTTTGCCCACTCCTCCCTTCTGGTTTGCGATCGTAAAGACGGTACTGACCATTGCGGGCTCATTATCAACGGGAAAAACATTTCAAGTCTAGTCTGAATGTGCGACGGTGCGGCGGTGCTGCGTCGGTGCGACAGTGCGTCGGTGCGTCTGTAGGCCTGTCCGTGAGGACAGGGGGTCGGTGCCGCAGTGTTTTGCCGCAAAGGGACGTAAGAAGGATCCGGATCCCCTGTCCTGGATTCCCTTGAAAAAAAGCAAAGCACGGCTTCCCGAGCCAAAGTAATGATTCTGCCGTCAATGATTCTGCCATCAGAGGGAGGGAATCGGGTCAGCGCTGATCGGTTTTGCCGACTGCGGATTCGGGGTATTGGGTGCGGTAGTCTTCGCCGAAAAGCCGCTGGTGGACAAGGTTGTTGCGGTAGATCTCCCAGTCTGTTTTTCCGATGCGGCGGTAAAAAAGAGTGACGAAGGACGACGTGACGACGATGAAGGTCGAATAAAGAATCGCCAGCCAGAGCATTTCGCTCTGGATCGGTTCGCGAAAGCTCAGGAGGATGATCGCAAAGGCGATCGGACCGTTCTGAATGCCGGTTTCGAGCGAGACCGACCGTTTGTAGCGCGGCGGCAGGCGGGCGACGGTCGCCATTCCGAAGCCGAACAGAAACCCGGCCAGTCCGACCCCGATGCTGCCTGCATAGATCTGCCAGGGGGTCAGCACGAACAGATTGCTGTGCCGGATGAGGGCGGAGGTGACGAGGAAGAGGATGACGATGATCGTCATGAATCCCGCGGTATCCTCGGCGGTCTTCGCCCAGTCGGGCGAGAAGCGGCGCAACGTCATTCCCGCGGCGACGGGTACGAGGACCAGCAGGAGCGAGATGACAATATTCGCATGGGGCATGGCGAAGCCCGCTTCGTCTCCCGCTGCGCGGAGACTCGCATCGACCTGCGCCGCGAATCCCGATGCATAGAGATCGAGCAGAATCGGCATCATGATCAGTGCGAGCACCGTGGAGGCGGCGGTCATGGAAATGCTCAGCGCGACCGATCCGCGGGCGAAATAGGCGAACATGTTCGAGGTCGTCCCCCCGGGGAGACATCCGATGAGAACGAGGGCGATCGCCTGCGCCGGCGGCAGCTTCAGCATATAAGCCAGGGAAAAAGCGATCAGCGGCATGAGTCCGAACTGGGAGAGAAATCCGATCAGCATTCCCCGGGGACGTTCGAGGGCGGAACGGAAATCCTTCGGAGTGAGCGTCGCCCCCATCCCGAACATAATGATCAGGATCATGATTCCGAGAAGTCCCTGTTCGACGGGATTGAGAAGCTGCTGGTTGATTTCCATGGAAGGAGATTGGGTGCTTGGCGGTTGGATGCGGTTTCCGCGACGGTCAACGTTGAACGGGCTCGGACACCCTCATGGTTCGGTGCCTGTGTGTTCGTACATGACGTCGATTTTCGAGCGGTATTTTTCGCTGACGATATGGCGTTTGAGTTTGAAGAGGCTGGTCAGTTCATCGCCCGTGGTGAAGGGCTCGGCGACCAGGGTGAATGCGTGAATCCGTTCGAAGGCCTTAAATCCGTGCTGCGCGGAAATCCGTTCCCTTATTTCGGCGCCGATCCGGCGCCGCACGTCGGGGGAAGCGGCGAGTTCTTCAAGGCTTATACCGTTGAGCCCGCATTCGGCGAATCCCTCGGTCGAAGGGACGATCAACGCTCCGGGATACTTCCGGTCCTGGCCGACCACCATGCAGTGCGCGATCAATGGAGACTGGCAAAGGCGCATCTCGATCGGGGCCGGCTCGACGTTCTCTCCGCTGGACAATACGACGGTCTCCTTGCACCGTCCTACAATTCTGAGAGAGTCGTTGAACGTAACGAGACCGATGTCGCCGGTGTGAAACCAGCCGTCGCGGAGAGCGGTTTCGGTCGCCCCGGGGTTGCGGTAATATCCTTTCATCACCTGCGGCCCGCGGACCGTGATTTCGCCGCGAAGACCGCGCCCGAGGTCTTCGCGGGACCCGTCCGGATAAAGTGTCGCTCCCGTTTCGAGAGAGACAATCCGCAATTCCGTATCCGGAATGATGTGACCGACCGTCCCGATCACAAGGTTCTCCGGTGTGCGTACGGCGATCACCGGCGCGGTTTCTGTCAATCCGTAGCCTTCAAGCACGGGAATGCCGAGATAGTTGAAAAACTGATCCACTTCCCGCGGCAACGCGCCTCCTCCCGAGACCGACCCCTTGAAGGCGCCGCCGACGACAAGCCGCAGGTTTTCCAGAACCGCCGCGTTGAAAAATCCGTACCAGGGAAGAAGGATTAACCATCGGAGCGCGTGGACGAATGCAAGGGCGCCGCTTTGCGGGAGGCCACGGTTCTTGAGCCGCAGGCTGCATCCGCTCAGGAAAAAAACCGACTCCTTGTAGTAATGGCTGAGGAAATACGCGGTGTGAAACAGCATCCGGCGCACCGGATGGGCAGCCTTCACACGTTTGAGAATGCGTTGGTGAATGCTTTCCCAGAGGCGCGGCGCCGATCCCATGAATGTCGGCTCCACGTTGCGCATGTCTTCGGCGAGCGTTCGGACGCTCGAATAATACGTGCAGCAGCCGCGACTGATCGCCAGCATCTCGAACACGCGCTCAAAGATGTGCCAGACCGGCAGGACCGAGACCACGCGGTCGGTGCAGGAGACGTCCAGCGGAATCCGTTCGAGCTGGGAAATCATATTTGCGTGGGTCAGCATCACCCCTTTCGGCTCGCCGGTCGTTCCCGAGGTGTAAATGAGAGTGAACAGGTCGTCCGGGCGGAGTTGCGCGATGCGTTCCTCGACTTCGCGATCGCCGGCCCTCCTGAGTTCGCGGCCTCGCTCGATCAGGTCGCCCAGACGCCGGACACTTTTCCGAGGATCGGATTCGTCATCCAAAAGAATGACCTCGCGCAGCTCCGGCAGGTTCCCGCGCAAGTTCAGGAGGCGGTCCTGCAATTCGGAGGTCTCCACGAACGCAATGCGTACACCGGCGTGCCGGAAGATATGGACGATTTCGTCGTCGGTGACATCCCGTCCGCGGGGAACGTTCGCCGCTCCGGACAACTGGGCGCCGTAATCGGCGAGAATCCATTCCAGGCGGTTGTCTCCGAGCACACCGATGTGATCGCGGGCGTTCACACCGAGCTCGATCAAACCGGTCGCCAGAAAGCGGCCCCGCTCGAAGAGCTCCCGAAAGCTTACGGGCTCCCATTGCAGGGTATTTCGTCGCGTGGCAAACGCCGGCATCTCACCGAACGTTTCGGCGGCGTTGGCGTAGAGCTCGGCCAGGTGCGCCCCTGTGACGCGAAAAACCGGTTGAGGCGCGGATTTGAAGAGCGATCGGATGTATCCCGGCAAGACAGGCATTGCGAGGGTGAGACGACTGAAAACGTTGAATCCAGTCTTTGTCGCCTATCCATGCAGATGCAACCCCATTCGGAACCTCACGCACCTGGAAAGAACGGACCCACCCTGCGCGATGGCTTGCCAACGATCCTTTCCATCCGGACAATCCGGGAAGTATGAGATTACATTCGGATCGAGGGACGCGCAATCGGAGCCGCACGGAGCGTCGCGGGAGATGAACCTTTCCGGGAAGAGGAAAAAGCTTTCGGAGATCGTTGCCGCGCTGGGAATGAGCCCGGAGGAATGCCGCGCCTTTCGCGATGTTGAAATCACGGGCGTGGAATGCCGCCCGGCAATGGTTCGGCCGGGCGATCTTTTCTGCTGCATCGACGAGTTCCTTGAGTACAACCAATGGAGGCAGGGGAGGGCGCACGTGGACCTCGCGTTGGAGCGCGGCGCCGTCGCGGTCCTGGCGGCGCAACCGCTGGAAAACCGCGAACGCCCCCACGTCGTCGTTTCCGATGCGCGTGAGGCGCTCGGGCTTGCGGCACGGGTCTTCCATGAGGCTCCCGACCGGGACATCGGCATTGTGGGCGTGACCGGGACCAACGGGAAAACGACGACGACACGGTTGATCGCGCACGTGTTGCGGACCGCGCTCGGCCGGTGCGCGAGTATGGGGACGCTTGGAATGGAGGTTGGCGGGGAGACGATCGATCCCGGCGAGTACACAACTCCGCTAGCACACGTGAATTACCAGAGATTGGCGCGCCTGCGGGAGGAGGGAGTGAAGTTTGCCGCAATGGAAGTTTCGTCCCATGCGCTGGAACTCAACCGCGTGGCCGGAATTCGATTTGCGGGGGCGGTCCTGACGAATTTTTCCCGGGATCACCTGGATTTTCACGGGAATATCGAGGCTTATGCGGCGGCGAAAAAGCGACTGTTCGCACGACTGGACCAGGATGGGTTCGCGGTGATCAACAGCGACACAGACCGTTTCGATTATTTTCGGGACGGATTGAATGCCGCCGTGATCACCTGCGGCGTGGATGGCGAAGCCGATTGGACGGCCGGTGATATCGAAACCGGCGCGTCGGGCGCGCGTTTTGTCGCCGGGTGGCGCGGACGGAAATACAGGGTGGAGAGCCGGCTGGTCGGGCGTTTTCAGGTGTACAACATCCTCGGGGCGCTCGCTGCGGCCACGGCGTTGGGGGTTTCGCCGGAGGCCGCTGCGGCGGCGGTGGCGGATTTTCCGCCCGCGCCGGGACGGATGGAGGCGTATCCGCTGCCCAATGGGGCGACCGCGATCATCGATTTCGCCCACAATCCCGACGGCCTGAACCACGTCCTGCAAAACTGCCGGGCGCTTCGTCCCCGGCGACTCCTGATCGTATTCGGCTGCGGCGGCGACCGCGATCTGGGAAAACGACCCATGATGGGCCGGATCGCGTCCGAACATGCGGATGAGTGCTGGCTGACCTCCGACAATCCGCGGACGGAGGATCCGGACGCGATCATCGCCGACATTCGGAAAGGGTGTTCGAATCCGGAACGGCTCCACGTCCAGCCCGATCGCGCCGTCGCGATCCGCGAAGCCTACGCGATCACCCGGGCAGGCGACGTACTGGTGATCGCGGGAAAAGGCCATGAGACCTGTCAACTGGTCGGAACGACCAAGGTGCCCTACAGCGACCGCGGGGAGGTTCTGCGGTTGAAACGCCCGGCCCCGCAGGTCGGCGCGTAAGCGCCGAAGAAACAAGCATGGATCAAGAGGTTGCGTTTCATGACTTTTCTTCCAAACTGAACGGGAAATGGCGAAAGACTGGCTTAAAGGCGTACGCGATTATTATGATGTCGTGGTCATCGGGAGCGGACTTGGCGGGTTGACCGGCGCCAACTGCCTGGCAAAGGCGGGGCACTCGGTCCTGCTGCTCGAGCACCATTACCAGTTGGGAGGCTTGGCGACCTGGTTTCGGCGTCCCGGCGGCCATATTTTCGACATATCCCTTCACGGTTTTCCGATCGGGATGATCAAATCCTGTCGCAAATACTGGAGCAGGGAGATCGCCGACTCGATCGTTCAGCTTAAGAACGTCCGCTTCATCAATCCGCAGTTCAACGTTTGGACGACCTTTGACCGGAAGGACTTCACGCGAATTCTGCAGGAGGATTTCGGCGTTCCGGCCGAAACGGTGGAACGTTTCTTCAAGACTCTCCGGGAGATGAATTTCTACGACGATGACCGGAGGACGACCGGTGAGCTGTTCGAGGAGTTTTTTCCGGGACGCGACGACGTGAAGCGCCTGCTCATGGAGCCGATCGCCTATGCGAACGGTTCGACCCTCGACGATCCCGCGATCACTTACGGCATTGTCTTCTCGAATTTCATGAGCAAGGGCGTTTACACGTTCCAGGGCGGGACGGACGACCTCATTAAGAAAATGGTTTCCGTTCTCCGCGGAAACCGGGTGGACCTTCGACGAAACGCGCTGGTGGAGAATCTGATCGTGGAGGAGGCGAGGGACGGCAAACGGGTGACCGGCGTGGTTGCGAACGGGAGGGAGATTCGATGCCGGGCCGTGCTATCGAATGCAAACCTCAAGAACACGGTACTGAAACTGGGCGGCGAGGAGAATTTCGACGAAAGCTTCGTGAACGACGTTCGCAACGTCCGTCTGAACAGCAGTTCCTCGCAGGTGTACATCGGCATCAGGAAGGGGGAAAGCATTCCGAATATCGGAGACCTCGTGTTCACATCCGGATCGAAGGTGTTTTCCAGCGAGGAACTCGTCCGCCGGGACACGCAGAGCCGCACGTTTTCCGTGTATTATCCGGAAACCCGCCCGGGAAGCGACCGGTACACGATCGTCGCGTCGCTCAACGCCCGCTACGAAGACTGGATGAATTTGTCCGGCGAAGAATACGAGGCGGAGAAACAACGAATGATCGACGAGGCGATGGACGCGCTTGAAGAGTACATCCCGGACATACGGAGCAAAGTCGATCACCTGGAAGCGGCCACGCCGCGTACAATCCAGCACTATACCCGGCACATGGCCGGCGCGTCGTTCGGCACCAAATTCGAGGGATTGAAATGTTCGATGGAGCTGCCGGATAACCTGCCGGGCCTGTATCACGCCGGTTCGGTCGGGATAATCATGTCCGGGTGGCTGGGGACGATCAATTACGGGGTGATTGTCGCCAACAAAGTGGACAAGTACCTGCACGCCCGGAAACGGGACGGCGCGATGGAGCGGAGCCCGCTGGCCGTATGTTCGACTTCGTGACAGAATTACGCGACGGCGGGCCGGAGGATTCTGTAAATCCGGTCCTGAAATCACCTTGGCGCCGGGTTTTGATCCTTGAACCGGAGGCGCGAAAGCGTTAGCGGTATTCCTTTGTTTTGAATATACCGGCAGTATGAACGAGGTTTACCGCACGATTCCGCACCGTCCTCCCTTTCTCTTTGTCGATGACATTGTCGAACAAGAGGGCGATTCCATAACGACGCGGAGGACGTTGCGCGCGGACGAAGCGTTTTTCGAGGGACATTACCCGGGCAATCCCATTATGCCGGGCGTGCTCCTTTGTGAGGCGGTCTTTCAATCCGGAGCGGTCCTCCTTTCCGGAAATGCAGGCCGGGAAACCGGCGGACGAACTCCCGTGCTGACGCGAATTCGCGACGCACGATTCAAGAACATCGCCAGACCGGGTGACGAACTGACCATTCGCGTGACTCTAAAGGAAACCCACGGGCAGTTTTATTTTCTTCACGGAATGATCACCTCGGCCGGGAAAAAGGTCATGACGGTGGACTTCGGCCTTGCGTTGATTGAAGAGGGCGGCTGAGGCGGCATGAGTTTCCTGAATCTGGAGAACAAGACCATCCTCGTTTTCGGCGTCGCCAATCGAAAGAGCGTCGCCTGGTTTGTCGGGAAGGCCCTGCACGAGGAAGGCGCGCGCGTGATTTACAGCGTCCGTTCGCCCGAGCGACGCGAACAGACCCTCAAGCTCCTCGGCGACGCGCCGGTGTACGTCTGCGACGTCGAGCGCGAAGAGGAAATCAACAGGCTTGCGGAGGAGGTGCACCGGGATCACGGAACCCTGCACGGGATCGTTCATTCGATCGCTTTCGCCAATTACAGCGAAGGCTTCAAACCCTTTCACGAGACGAACCGCAAGGACTTTTTGCAGGCGACCGCCATCTCGTGCTTCTCGCTTGTCGAGATCGCCCGGGCGTTCAAACCGTGCCTGGATCACGCCGCCTCGGTCGTCGCAACCGGAATCTCCTCACACCTGGTGACCGCGGAAAACTATGGGTACATGTCGCCGATCAAGGCGGCGTTGGACGGGGCGGTGAGGAATCTCGCGAAGTCCTTCAGCGCGGATTCCGAGGTCCGTTTCAACACGGTCAACGCCGGCCCGCTCAAGACGAGCGCCTCCGCGGGGATTCCCGGATACATCCAAAGCTATCTCTACGGGGAGAAAATGACCTTTCGCAAACGCGCGCTCGAAACACGGGAAGTCGCAAACGCCGTGCTTTTTCTGCTGAGCGAACGCTCCAGCGGAATGAACGGAACGGGAGTGGTGATCGATGCCGGACTCGGCTGCAATTATTTCGACAGGGAACTGATCGATCTGGCAATGGGCAAACCCGGGGGAGGCGGGTCCGGAACCAGGTAGCGCGGGACCCGGACGATCCGGGGAGGCGGAGATTGGCGCGCCTCACGGCGCCGGAGAACTACTGTCGTCCGAGGCGCTGCCCGGCGATAAGAGAAAAGCCGGACGGTAAATACGGAAATAAAATCCAGACATGAAGTTCAACAACGCAGTTCTCGAGACACTCGCTTACGACCTTCCTTCCACGCGTTGGACTTCCGGGGAGATCGAAGAGCGGCTCAAGCCGGTTTACGAGCGATTGAAACTGCCGGCGGGCCGCCTGGAACTGATGACCGGAATCCGGGAACGCCGTATCTGGGACACGGGTACGTTGCCGTCGGACGCAAGTACACGGGCGGGCAGAAAGGCCCTGGAGAGGACGGCCGTGGAGAAAGAACGGATCGACGTGATCATTCACTCCGCGGTGTGCCGCGATCGCCTCGAGCCCGCGACGGCGGCCTACGTTCACGGCGAACTGGGATTGGCCGGCCACACGCAGTTCTTCGACGTATCCAACGCCTGTCTTGGATTCCTGAACGCGATGGCGATTGCCGGAGCCATGATCGATTCCGGACAGATTCGAAGCGCGCTCGTCGTCGCCGGGGAAAACGGGAGGCCGTTGCTGGAAAACACGCTGCGCATCCTGTCGGAACCGGGAATGACCCGGAAAAGCATCAAACCGTATTTTGCGAATCTTACGATCGGTTGCGGCGCGGTGGCGGGCGTCATCTGCCATTCCGGCCTCGTCGCTTCCGGACGCGGAGGAAGGCTGATCGGGGGAGCGGCGGCCACGGATACCGGCCGGAACCGGCTTTGCGAAGGCGGCACGGCCGGCGAGGACGACGGACTGCAGATGCAAACAGACAGCGAGGAACTCCTGGTTGCCGGAGTCGATCTTGCCGAAAAGACCTGGCGGAGGTTCAAGGAGGAAACGGGCTGGAAGGAAACGACGCCCGACCGCATCGTGTGCCACCAGGTGGGCGCTGCGCACCGCCGCCGTCTTTACGAATGCCTGGGTCTTGCGCTGGAGAAGGACTTTTCAACCTTTTCCACCCTCGGAAACATCGGCTCGGTTTCCCTGCCTCTCACACTGGCCCTCGCGATCGAAGAAGGGCGGGTGACCCGGGGAGATCGGGTCGCGCTTCTGGGAATCGGTAGCGGAATCAGTTCGATGATGCTCGCCATGGAATGGGAGGGGACGCATGAGTGGTGATCCGAGGCGGGAAGGCGATATGTTCGACGATATCGGCGATTCCTGGGAAGAGACCTTTTTCCGGGGGGCCTGGCGCGTATTATACCCGTTCACGAGCCATTACTTCAGCACCTCGGCCGGGTTCCGGATGCATTACCTCGACGAAGGGGAAGGCGAGCCGGTCCTGATGCTCCACGGAAACCCCACCTGGTCGTTTTATTATCGGCGCCTGATCCTTGCGTTGCGGCGCGAATACCGCTGCGTCGCGCCGGATCACATCGGTTGCGGCCTTTCGGACAAACCTCAGCAATATTCTTATCGCCTTAAACGACATGTCGAGAACCTCAGGGAGCTTGTCGAAGCCCTCGACCTGCAGGATATCACGCTGGTGCTTCACGACTGGGGCGGAGCGATCGGGATGGCGATGGCGCAACAGTGCGCCGGGCGAATCAAGCGTATCATAGTATTGAATACCGCCGCATTCCCTTCGAAACGGATTCCGTTCCGCATCAGCATTTGTCGCCTTCCCGTATTCGGCGCGCTCGCCATTCGTTTGTTCAACGCGTTCCCTCGGGCCGCGGTCCGGATGGCGGTTGTGCGAAGGGAGCGAATGATCCCTCACGCCGAAGAAGGGTACCTGTTGCCCTACGACAGTTGGAGGAACCGGGTCGCGGTCCTTCGTTTCGTGCAGGATATTCCAATGAAACCGGATCACCCGAGTTACGGACTGCTTGAGAAAACCGGTGGAAATCTGGGCATGTTCCGCGAATTGCCGATGTTGATCTGCTGGGGACAACGGGACTTTTGCTTTGATGACAGCTTCTTTAAGAAATGGGAGGAATTGTTTCCAAACGCTGAAGCGCACAGGTTTCCGAATGCCGGGCATTACGTCCTCGAGGACGCACACGAGGAGATCATTCCCCTCGTGAAAAAGTTTCTGGCCGAGAGGTGAACTGAAACCTCCGGAATCCCTTCCTGAAGGACGGGCCCGCAAATGATTCGGAAAGCGCGTTCCGATTCGGATATGTTGGCTAATCCTCGTCGCCGGCGCGGTCGTAAAGCTCGGCGAGTTCGTTGAGGTAGCCGCTGCTTCGCTTTCGCAGGGCTTCAAGCTGGCTGTGGCGGTATCTCCATTTCCAGTTTCCTTCGGCGGCGCCCGGGGTGTTCATCCGCGCGCCTTCACCGAGGCTCATCAGGTCCTGCATCGGGATCACCGCGAGCCGGGCGGGGCTTCGATAAGCCGCGCGAATCAAATCCCAGTTTATTTCTTCGCCGCTTACGCGAAGGTAGCGTCGCACATGATCTTTGGTGGGTTCGCCGGCCCGCCGGTACCATCCGATCGTCGTGTTGTTGTCGTGTGTTCCCGGATACACAACGCAGTTCTTCGAATGGTGGTGAGGCAGGTAAAGATTGTCCGACTCGCCGCCGAAGGCGAACTGGAAGATCGCCATGCCGGGCAGGCCGGTGTGCTTGCGCAATTCGTGGACGCCTTCGGACAGGTCGCCCAGATCCTCGGCGATCATTTTCGCTTTCGGAAACGCGTCCTTGACCGCTTTGAAAAATCCGAGGCCGGGGCCTTTTTCCCACTTTCCCGAGCGGGCGTCCGGGGCGTCGTGAGGAATGGCCCAGTAATCGTGAAACCCGCGGAAGTGATCGATTCGAACGACGTCGCACAGACTGAAGTTGACCCGGAAACGTTCGATCCACCATTCGAAACCGGATCGTTTCAGGGCTTTCCAGTCGTAAAGAGGGTTTCCCCACATCTGTCCCGTATTCGAGAAATAATCCGGAGGGACCCCGGCGACTTCGATCGCACGGCCGGATCGCGGGTCGATTCTGAAGATTTCGGGGTGGGCCCAGACGTCGGCGCTGTCAAAGGACGCGAAAATGGGCATATCACCGATGATCCGGACGTTACGGTGATTGGCGTAGCGCTTGAGTTTTTTCCACTGCCCGAAAAAAAGATACTGAAGAATCCGGTGATGTTCGATTCGCTCCAGGATGCCGTCGTCGGAGGCGTTTTTTCGGGCGTCGGCGAACGTGCGGAATTCCGCGGGCCATTCATACCAGGGCGCTCCCTCGAAATGTTGTTTAAGGGCATGGAAATACGCGTAGCTTTCGAGCCAGTACGCGTTTTCGTCCTTGAACTCCTCGAAATTCCCGTAGGGATGCCTGTCCGCCGGAATTTTTCGGAACGCCCGGCACACCTCGAAGAGGATCGGCCATTTTACGGTGTAAAGGGCGCCGTAGTCGGTATGATCCGAGGGAAGGAAAAGAAGCGGCCCGAGCGCGTCCGAAGGGATGATCTTGCGTTCGCAAAGCTCGAGAAGATCGATCAGATAGGGGTTCCCCGCGAACGCGGAAAAAGTCTGGTAGGGAGAGTCACCGTAGCCCGTGGGTCCGAGCGGACAAATCTGCCAGTATCGCATCCGCGTTTCCGCCAGAAAATCGATGAAGGCGCGCGCGTCCTCTCCAAATGATCCGACGCCGAAATCGCCGGCGAGCGATGTGGGGTGAAGGAGGACTCCGGACGCCCGTTTGTTAAGCCATTGATAGAGGGGAGGGTTCACGGTGGTTGGAATCATCGGTGGCCGAGCGAAACCCGGGCGGAAGGAGGCGGCGGAAAGGAATTCTGAATATTAGACATAATATATATTGTGCGAAACACGGACACTTTTGTTATTGCGAGTTGATTTACCGTGCGCGGCCCCATCTGGAGGTAAACGGATAATAGATAAAGACCGGCCGGCCTACGATGGAATGCTCGGGAACGAACCCGAAGTTCCGGCTGTCGAGACTGTTGCCCGAATTGTCACCGAGCGCGAAATACTTCCGCTCGGGAACCTCGACCACGGCGCCGTTACCGAGAAGTCCCGTCGCAATGTACCCGCCGTATTTTCCCTTGCGTTCGTGAATGTCTTCGAACACCGGACGGGTGTTAATGGGCTCGTCGTTTCGGTACAGGACCGGTTCCCGGATTTCGAGCCTGTCTCCGGGTGCGCCCACCATGCGTTTGATGTAGTATGAATCCGCGTCGTCGTCATTGCCGCCGAGCCCTTCGATTTCGCCGGTCCGGAAAACGATGCTTTCCCCGACGTGCGGCCGCACGAAGTGATACGAAATCCGGTCGACGAACAATTGGTCGCCGGTCAGGATGTCGAAGGCGAGAATTCGTTCGCCGCCGGACACCTCACGGTCGGTTTCGATGAGAAGGCGCCCGTCGTCAATTTCATGGTAACGTCCGTTTTGAAACCTGTCCTGTATCGCCTCCGTCAGGGTCTCGTATTCCGGAAAAAAGACCTCCCGATAGATCTCCTCCACCTGGAAATCCGCGGGAACGCGGAAATGGTGCGCCCGGTTGTCGACAATGATTGAATACTCCTTTTTAACCGTAGGAAACACGATCCAGTTGCGGTCGGGCACGTGGCGGAAATCGAATCCGCCCCGGTGGATACGGTCGAACGGGATGTAACAGACTCCGCTTGCTGCGGCATCGACGGCCACGCGGCTCGCGCCGAACAGGGCTTTTCGCGCGACCGTCCGCACCATCCCCGGCTCCTCCGAAGGATTTCCAAAGACCTCGGCTGTCATGCCGTAATAGGTCGGCTTCATCGAATTGGTCGGGATTTTGAACGGTTGAATGAAGTACGTCCGAATTCCAATCGCCAGAATCGCGGCGACAAGCAGGACTTCGATGTTCTCGGCCACCGCGGACTTCGGGTAATAGCTGCCGCCGACCTGTCGAATCACGCCTTCGAGGCGATCCAGGGCGAGCTTGACCTTGTTATGGTCGGGTTGCTTCGGCTTCAGGTGCTCCCTGAGATCGAGTGAAGCCTGCGTGAGCCGGTTGAGGTCGTGCTCGGAAATCAAGTCCCGCCGGTAATGGTAAACCTTGTCGGCCAGGCGCAGCCAGTTTTCCGCATCGTGCCGCAGCCTCTTGTCTTGTTTGTTTCTAAAAAAGGAAATCACGTGGGATTTACGGTAATCTGGTTCCGGAACGATCGATCACTTGCTCTTCAGCACCTGTATGAATGCGTCTTGAGGAATGGATACGCTGCCCACCTGTTTCATGCGCTTTTTCCCCTCTTTCTGTTTTTCCAGCAGCTTGCGTTTGCGCGTGATGTCCCCGCCGTAGCACTTGGCGGTCACGTCTTTTCGAAGGGCGCGCACGGTTTCGCGGGCGATGACGTGCCCTCCGATTGTCGCCTGGATCGGTATCTTGAACATTTGAGGCGGAATGATCTCCGACAATCTTTCGCAAAGCGCCCTCCCCTTGCTTTCCGCTTTCGAACGATGCACGATGCTCGAAAAGGCATCGACGGAATCGCCGTTCACGAGAATATCGAGTTTTATCAGGTTTTCCGGCTGATAACCGGCGATTTCGTAATCGAGCGACCCGTAACCGCGGGTGATGCTTTTCAGGCGATCGTAGAAATCGACGAGAATCTCGTTCAGCGGAAGAATGCAGGTGAGCATCAGGCGGGTTTCGTCGAGCGTCTCCGTTTTCTCGCAGACACCCCGTTTCTCCATGATGAGGGAAAGCACCTCGCCGACGCCGTCGGTGGGAGTAAGAATGGTCGCCCTGATCGTGGGCTCGCGAATTTCCTCGATATGAGACGGATCCGGGAGGTTTACGGGATTGTCGATCTCGCGCGTCACCCCGTCGCTGGTGACCACCTCGTATACGACGCTTGGATACGTAAGGATGATATCGATTCCGTACTCGCGGCGAATCCGCTCCTGGATGATCTCCATGTGAAGGAGCCCGAGAAAACCGCATCGAAATCCGAAGCCAAGGGCCAGGGAGCTTTCGGGCTGATAAACGAATGCCGAGTCGTTTAGCCGAAGGCGTCCCAGGCTGGCTTTCAGCTTTTCGTAGTCACTGCTGTCCATCGGGTATATGCCGCTGAATACCATCGGCCGGACCTCCTTGTAGCCCGGCAGCATATCCTTTGCGGGTTTCGCGGCGTCGGTGATGGTGTCTCCCAGTTTGATCTCGGCGACCGACTTGATGTTGGTCACGATGTAACCGACGTTGCCGGCATGGATTGCGTCCGCCGGGACGCGGTGAGGCGAAAAGATTCCCGCCTCCTTGACCTCCATCCGGATTTTGCCGCTCATCAGGAGCACGTTGGCTCCCGCCTTCAGAGTGCCGGAAAAGACGCGGACGTAACAGATTACTCCCTGGTAGGTGTCGTAAATACTGTCGAAAATCAATGCGCGCGGCTGCTCGTAATCGCTCCAGCGCGGCGGCGGGATCCGTTCGATCACCGCTTCCATGATTTCCTCGACCCCCGCGCCGGTCTTGCCGCTCGCGAGGATCGCTTCCTCGGAAGGTATTGTGAGAATCTCCTCCAACTGCCGCGAAACCATGTCGAGATCGGCGCCGGGAAGGTCGATTTTATTGACGACCGGGATAACGTCCAGCCCCAGGGAAAAAGCCAGGTGGGCGTTCGCCACCGTCTGGGCTTCGATACCCTGGGCGGCGTCGATCAGCAAAACCGCCCCCTCGCACGCGGCCAAACTCCGGGACACCTCGTACGAGAAATCGACGTGCCCGGGCGTGTCGATGAGATTGAACCGGTAGTCTTCGCCGCTTTTCGAACGGTAGATCATGGAAACGGGATGACTCTTGATCGTGATCCCCCGTTCCCGTTCGAGGTCCATTGAGTCGAGGAGCTGCTCCTTCATCAATCGCTGGTCCACGGTGCGCGTCTGTTCGAGCAACCGGTCCGAGAGCGTGGTCTTTCCGTGATCGACGTGGGCGATAATGCAAAAATTTCTAATATTCCCGAGCTTCACCCGATGATGCCTCCTTCGCTCTGGAAAATCCCCTTCAGGTTCATTTCAAGGGCTTTCGGATTCGAAGAGTGCTCCAGGCCGTCCGCTTTACTGATCTTGCCCGCCTTGATCAGACGGTAGAGATCCTTGTTAAAGGAGCGCGAACCGGATTCACCGCCTCCCTCGAGAATTGAATTCAACTTTTCAAAATTTCCGTCCTGAATAACCGTGCGGGAAACGGTATCCCCGACAAGGATTTCGACCGCGGGCACGCGTCCCCCGCCCTCGATGGCCGGCACCAGACGCTGGCAGACGATCGCGCGTATCGAGGAGGCGACTTGCCGGCGCATCTGCTGCTGCTGTTCCGGCGGGAAGAATTCGAACAGGCGAATGACCGCCTGGTGAACGTTGATCGAGTGGAGCGTCGTCATCACCAGGTGCCCGGTTTCCGCCGCCGCCAGAGCGGTCTCAAAGGTCATCTTGTCGCGCATTTCCCCCACAAGGATCAGGTCGGGGTCCTGGCGCAGGGCGGCCTTCAGACCGAGGGAATACGAAAGGGCGTCGATCCCGATTTCCCGCTGATTGAACACACAACGCTGGTCCTGGAAGTTGTACTCCATCGGATCCTCCAGCGTGATCACGTGCTTGCCCATATGGCCGTTGATCCAGTTGAGCATGGCGGCAAGCGTGGAACTCTTTCCGCAACCGGTGGCGCCGCTGACGATGATGATCCCATCGCGCGCCTTGGACAGTTTCGTCAGGATAGGGGCCTCCAGATTCAGGGACTCGAAGGTCGGAATCTGATTTTTCACATGACGGAAGACGATGGTCACGGTTCCCCTTTGGCGGAATGCGGCGACGCGGAAACGTCCCGCTCCCGAAAGCGAGTGACCGAAATCCACCTGGCCCTCCTCTTCCCACCGGGTTTTGAATGTTTCAGGCAGGATCGACTCGAGAAAATCCAGCGCCTGGTTCTCGCTGATCTTGTCCATCTCGACCTCTTCGAGACGGCCTTCAATGCGCAGGAGCGCGGGATTTCCGGCCTTGACGTGAATGTCGCTTGCCCCGTTGTCCGCGCCGAGCCGGAGAAGATCGTTAAATAGTTGATTCACTTTGCTCATGTATAAATGCTCCAGGAGAAAAACAATGTGCCCGAAGGAGGTTTACTAAGCCTTTATTTTCGGCTAAAAGCAATTCCCATATCGGAAGTATTTCAAGCTAAGAAATCCATTTTATGAGCTCAATACAATTTACCGGGGTAATGACCGCCATGATCACCCCTTTCCACAACGGAAAACTGGCGCTCGATGATCTCGCGGCGTTCACCGAACACCAGATCCGCAACGGGATTGACGGCCTTGCGGCCGTCGGCACCACGGGGGAATCCTCGACTTTGAGTGTCGAGGAGCAGATCGACGCGGTGCGGTGCGTCGTCGACACGGCGAACGGGCGGGTTCCGGTCATCGCCGGCGCGGGCGCCAACTCCACGGCCGAGGCGCTGCATCTGACGAAGCTCGCCGGCGAAACCGGAGTGGACGGATTTCTTCATGTCGCCCCATATTACAACAAGCCCACCCAGGAAGGCCTGTACCGGCATTTCTCCGTGATCGCGGAAGCGACGGACAAGCCGATCGTACTTTATTCGATACCGTCGCGGTGCGGCGTGGAGATTGGCGTCGAGACGGTGGCAAGACTCCGCGACCGGTATCCGCACGTCGATCACATCAAGGAGGCCGGCGGATCCTGCGACCGGGTCGACCGACTCAGGGAAGCGCTTGGAGACGCGGTGACGATTTTGAGCGGCGACGACAGCATGACGCTCCCCTTCATTGCGCTGGGAGCCCGGGGGGTGATCAGCGTGGCTGCCAATCTCGTGGTCGCGGACCTTGTGGCTATGGTAAGGGCGGCTCTGGACAACGACTTCGAAACGGCGCGGACCATTCACCGTCGGTACTATCCCCTTTTCAAGGATCTTTTCATCGAAAGCAATCCCGTGCCGGTGAAGGCGGCGCTTGCGCGGGCGGGAACCATCGCTTCCGAAGAGGTGCGCCTCCCCCTTGCTCCCATGGGCGACGGAAACCGCGCGATTCTCGAAGGCACGCTCGACCTGCTGGAAAAGGTCCCGGCGGAATGAGTCCTCGACCCGAAATGGTCCGATTTTCTCAACCCGGCTCAATCGGACGAACACATCCGTTGCAGCCCGATTCCGTTGATACTTTCCTATGTCAATAAAACTGTTATTGAACGGCGCAAACGGTCGAATGGGCCGGACTATTCGCGAGGTCTCCGAAGCCGGGGGCCACGAGTTGTGCGCGGCCCTCGATCTGGGCGACTCCCTTTATCCCGCCATCGAAAGTTGCGACGTCGCGATCGACTTCAGCTTTCACAGCGCCACGCTCCCGCTCGCGCGAGCCGCCCGCGAGACAGGCAAGGCACTCGTAATCGGCACGACCGGCCACACACCGGAAGAAAAGGAAGCGATCCGCGCGGAAGCGTCCGGCGTCCCGACTGTCTGGGCGGGCAATTACTCGATCGGCATCAACCTTCTCTATTTTCTCACCGGGAAGGCGGCGGCTATTCTTGGGCTCGATTACAGTCCCGAGGTGGTCGAGATGCATCACCGGCACAAGAAAGACGCCCCCAGCGGAACAGCTGAAGGATTGGTGGACGTTTTGCGCAAGACCTACGGTCTCGGCGAGGAGAAGGTGTCCCACGGGCGGCACGGATTGATCGGCGAGCGGGCGCGCGACGAGATCGGCGTGCACGCCCTTCGCGGCGGAGACGTTATCGGCGACCACACCGTATATTTCGCGGGCGAGGGCGAGCGTCTTGAATTGACTCACCGGGCGTCGGACCGCACGGTGTTCGCCCGGGGCGCGATTCGCGCGGCCGTCTGGGTGCGCGACAGGGAGCCGGGGATATACGACATGCGTGACGTGTTGAACCTCAAAGACTGAACATTCCGGGTAACAGGATCCCATGATCGTTTCCATCGAAGGAAAACTGGTGACTTCCACGCCCCTGAAGGCCGTGATCGAATCGTACGGAATCGGGTACGAAGTTCACGTTCCGGTGACAACCGCCGAGAAGCTTCCGCGCCTCGGGGGAACGGTCAGGTTGCACACGTACATCGCATACCGGGAGGATTCACAAACGCTCTACGGCTTTTCATCGGCCGAGGACCGGGATTTCTTCCGGTTGCTCGTCGAGAAAGTTTCGGGCGTCGGCCCGCGGGTCGCGCTTTCCATCATGAGCAAGCTGTCCCTGCAGTCGATTCGAAGCGCGATCGCCGCCGGGGATGTCGCCCTTCTGGCCAAGTGCCCGGGCATTGGGAAAAAGACCGCGGAACGGCTCGTGGTGGAGCTTCGCGACAAGGTCGGGATCTCCGGGAGTCCGGCCGCTTCAGGAACGGGGGGCGGCAGGCCGGGCGCCGGCGGAATCCCGGACGCCTACCACGATGCGATGATGGCGCTGGTCTCGCTCGGCTACAAAGCGCCCGAAGCGGACAAAGCCCTGCGGCGCGCCATTGAGTCCCTGGGCGCGGATGCGGCAACCGAGGACCTGATCCGAAGGGCCTTGAACTGATGAATCCGCCGAAACGAATGTGCCCGGGCCGGCTAATCAGCGCTGGAACTGGAAGGAGACCATGTCCGGCGGGGGGGATTTGAATGAATTACTGCTCTGGTAAATGCGATTCCCCCGCGAGTCATAAAAAGGTTCCCCTTCACTTCGGAGCCGGAAAGCGGACGCACTCTCAGCGTATCCGGTGAATATACTCTGGAGGTCACTGCTGGGAGGAAGCTGGTTTTCGCGGGAAATCGGCCAGACGTGATTCAAGTCATCCCGCTCCGCGGCCGCATTCCGAACGACCTCGACGCCGTATCGAACCCCGTTCTCCAGGTCGGTTTGCGCCACACCCATACCGGACTGGTCCGACAGGATACGCGTCGCCGCAAAAATGCTCAGGCAGGCGACGAATACCGCCGCCGCGCTGTAAAGCGACCCCATGACGTAGCGCTGATCGGAATCGCGCGCCAGAATGTGGTACTTTTTCAGATCCACCGTTTCGGTAAGACTGCTGTGAAAATGGTTGAAAAGTTTTTCCGTGGCTTCCTGCAGGCGAACATATTCGTTGAACACCGCCCGCCGGCTTTCGTTTACGGCGATTTCCCGCTCCAACCGGTCCCGTTCTTCGGCGGAGATCTCTTCGTCGATATACAGATTGAGGAGTTCGAGAAATTCTTTGTTGCTCATCATATAAACTCTTTGCCCATCTTCTCCCGCAATCCGCTCCTGGCGCGAGCGATGCGGCTTTTCACGGTTCCCACGCTGATATTGAGTATGGATGCGATCTCTTCGTAGGAAAGATTCTGGACGTTTCGCAGGACGAGCACTTCGCGGTGCTTGGTGTTGAGCATGTTCATGCACTCCGCGATCCGGTCCACGAACTCACGGGTAACCGTCTCGTCCTTCGGCGTCTGGGCCTCCGCCGGAAACACGTCGGCCAGGGTGAGATCCCCCTCCTCCCCCAGCGGCTGGTCGAACGAGATGCTCTTGTCGCGTTTCCGGCGCCACCAGTACCAGTACTTGTTGCGGGCCAGGTTGGTGGCGATCTGGTAGAGCCACGTTGAAAAGGCTGAATCGCCCCGGAAATTCTCAAGCCCCCGGTGGGCACGGACAAACGCGTCCTGCGTGACCTCCTCGGCGTCTTCCGAATTCCCGAGGAGCTGCTTGACCATGATAAAAATCCGGTCCCAGTATCGCAGGACCATCTCGTCAAACGCGGATTGATCTCCGTTTTTGAAGCGGTCCACCAACAGTTTATCGACCGCTACTTCCTCGGCTTTAGATGACATATAAAACAAGTTGTGGGTTTCGACTCAAATGAACTTCGTTTGTTCCCTGTCCTTCCCGTAAGAGCGCATTGACCGCTATTATATTCCTTATTTATAAAGCCGGTTCTCGAAATTGCAATCCAAACCGGCGGACAGATTTTTCAGGAAATCCACAAAATTTGCAATAACGCTCGTCGACCGGGGCGCGGAGCCGACCTTTCAACCCCGTTTCGATCCGCCCCAGGCAGGCGTCCGCAAGGGGTATGCTCCCGCAATAGGGGGAACCCCTATACCGAAACAAGGGTTTGACCTTATTCCCGTCCAGTGATTTACCTGATTGAGTGAGCGTGGTTTTTCAGTTAGCCTCTTTACGTCTTTTTTACATGTTTTCTTCACCAACGCCCGTGAGAAACGATGGCAGAAGTCGCTGCTCTACACGCTCCCGCCTGCCTCCAATGAGGTTCGGCCCGACATTTAAAGAAATCATAAATGACTTGCCGTAACGCACTAAAAAGCTTGAGTCACCGAGGAAAGAACCCTATCCTTAAATACATTAGACTATTTTTAAGTATCTCCCCTCCTTCAATGACCGAATTGTCGCCGCGGGAGGACATAAACATGATTGAATCCTTTCGATTCGGCCGCACGGCTTCTCCGATATTCGAGAAGCATGGATAATTGATTGACTGGAAGATAAAGTAAATCCGAATACCGGTGAAAATGGCTTTTCAAAACGGAGTGCAAATCCTCCCCGCCAACCAGGATGCCCTGATCGAGGAGGAGGCCTGGGCGCAACTGAGGAAGTTCTATGCACGCAGCATTCACGTGGTATCCTGGCGGGCTCGCGGATCCCGCGAAGGACTTGAGTTCATCGACCCGGTCGTCGAATCGTGGTTCGGGATGCCCGAAGACGATTGGCGCCATCCGGGTTTCTGGGAGGGGCGCGTACATCCGGACGATCGACCGGCATTTGCGGAATTCCACCGGGGCGAAGCCCTTGAAGCCGGATTGCACAGTCGCCGTTACCGAATGCTCACGAACGAGGGTGAGCGGATCTGGATCGAAGAGGTCAGTTGCGTGCGTCCGGTTTCCGCGGACGAGAAGCTGATTTGCGGCATGTTTATCGACGTCAGCCGCGAGCAGGAGCTCACCGAAGAAGTCGTCCGCATCAGCAATTTCGAGCGCGAGCGTCTCGGGCAGGACCTCCACGATGATTTCTGTCAGAATCTCGCGGGAATCGCGTGCCTTTCGAGAATGCTCGAAAAGCGGTTGTCCAAGGATTCGCCCGGGAACGCCGAACACGCCGCCGAGATCACGAATCAAATCAACGAAGCGCTCGGACGGGTGAGAAGTCTTTCCCACAGCCTGTCGCCTCTTCAATTGGAGGACGGGGATCTGCTCTCGTGCCTGGAGAAGCTTGTACGGGAATGCGAGAAACGATCGGGTATCACCTGCAAAGCGACGCTCGACGATTCCATCCGCGTCGAGTCCTCCGAGACCCGCCTGCACCTTTACCGCCTTTGCCAGGAGGCGATTCAGAATGCCGTTCGGCACGGGAACGCGACCCGGGTAAACGTCAAACTGGCTCGCGAGGAGGGCAAACGTTGCCGTTTGGTGATAAAGGACAACGGCAGGGGCTTTCCCGATCGTCCCGTATCGTCGGATGGCCTGGGCATCCGGCTCATGAAACACCGTTGCCGGCAGTTCGGCGCCAGCCTGAATCTCCGCAATGCCGACCGGGGTGGCGCCGTTGTCGAATGTACGTTTACGAACCTCTGAGGCCCTACGGCCGATGCAGTGACAAAGGAGAGTGTCCAATTGAGAAAGAAAATCAAAGTATTTATTGTCGATGATCACGCGTTAATGAGGCGAGGCCTGGCGGACCTGGTCAACGGCGAGGATGATCTCACGGTATGCGGCGAAGCCGACGAAGCTCCGAAAGCTCTCAGCGGCATCAGTAAGACCGCCCCGGACCTGGTGATTGCCGATATGTCCCTGCGCGGAAGCAGCGGGTTGGAGCTGATCAAGAACGTCAAGGTCCTCAGGCCGGACCTCCCTATTCTCGTCCTGTCCATGCACGATGAGAACATTTACGCCCAACGGGTGCTCCGGGCCGGGGCGAAGGCCTACGTGATGAAGCAGGACGCCGCCGATCGGGTGCTGCAGGCCATTCGGAAAATTCTCAAAGGGGAAATCTACGTGAGCGAGCGTGTCGGCACACAGATGCTCCAACAGATTGTCCGCGGTCATTCACCGGCGGAATCGTCTCCGGTCGAACGATTGAGCGATCGCGAACTCGAGGTCGTGCAGTTGATCGGGCGGGGCCGGACGACCAGGGAAATCGCCGGCACCCTTAATGTGAGCATAAAAACAATTGAATCCCACCGGGCTCATCTGAAGGAGAAACTGGATCTCAGAAACGCCACCGAACTCGTTCAGTTCTGCGTGCAATGGGTCGAGCAGGAAAACGCCGTCAAACATTGATCCGTTTGACGCAGATGAGCGAACATAAGCGGGTTACATTGCCGGGTCGCGGGCGCCTCTCCGACGTTTCCCCGATGAAACACCAACGGGTACTATAGGGAAATTCCCGATGCGTTCGATAGTAATACAGTTGCATGTCCGGTAAGGTTGACCCTGATTGCGCGTCTTCCGCGGGTCTGCTTAAATGATCCGACAAAAATAGATGTGAAACAATCCCACCCAGCCAAAGTATTTATAATCGACGATCATCCGGTCCTGCTAGCCGGACTCGTTGCGTTATTGGAAAAACCCGATGACATCGAGGTGTGCGGTACCGCAACCTCGACGGAATCCGTCCCGAAAGTCATCAAGCCCCCTCCGGATCTCTTCATCGTCGATATCTACCTGAAAACCTCGGACGGATTCGATCTCTTAAAGCTCCTCCAGCAACGCTTTCCGCAAACGCCCGTGATGGTTTTTTCCATGCACGATGAAGTTTTCTACGCGGAAAGGGCTTTACATTCGGGGGCAAAAGGGTATCTAATGAAGAGCGAAAGTCCGACGCAAATCCTGCGCGCCATTCGGAATATGCTCTCCGGAGAGCTCTATATCAGCGAACGCCTGAAAAGCCTGCTTTTTTCACAACTGGATACGACCTCACCGGGACAGATTACCAATCCGATCAAGAAACTGACCAATCGCGAACTCCAAGTCATCCAACTTATGGGTCAAGGCAAGAACAACCGGGAAATCGCCGTGATCATGAATATCCGGTTGAAGACCGTCGAAGCCCACCGTTTTCGTATCAAGGAGAAACTGAACCTCAGGCATTCGACGGAGTTGATCCAGTTTGCCATTCATTGGGTTCAGCGAGAAGGAGTTATGCAGGGGTCCCGATTCGGCTGAGTTCTTCGGTTTTGGTTCCGGCACAGCACGTTTGCTTGAAACAGATCATCAACAGACATTAGGCTTCCTTCCTCGTCATTATGAATCCTTCCACCAAAAGCAGCACTCAAACCAAAAAATCCGGGTCCAGGAAAAAAATTCTGCTGGTCGAAGACGAACCTGCGGCGCTCAAACTATTTTCGGAAATCCTTCAAAAAGCGGGATACGAGGTCATCGAAACCTCCAACGGACAGGAAGCGCTGGACGAGGCAAAGAATTATTCTCAGGGCGAAATCGACCTGCTGGTTTCCGATCTTGTCATGCCGGACGTCGGAGGCCTCGAACTTGCCTCCCGCTTCAGGGAAGCTTTTCCAAAGACGAAGATTCTCCTCCTTTCGGGATACACCGAAGACGTCGTCATTCTTGAGAAGAACCTGAGCCAGGATACCTATTTTCTACCCAAACCGTTCAAGTCGGAAGCCCTTAAAGCGAAGATCGCCGAACTGATCTAGTATCTTGTAACATTTAAATGTTCGGGTATAGTCGCCTCAGTTTTACTCGGGCCTTTTCGTTTGTGAAGTGCCAGTTGATTGGTGCGCCCCGATTATTCCGGTCGCTTTCCCAAGCCC
>SLTG01000011.1 GCA_007130045.1 Opitutales bacterium | reverse complement strand
GCTCATGCAATGATAAACCGCCGCCTGATCCCCCTGCACCTTGATACGAATAGAAGCCATGCCGGAATCCAAGTAGAGCGGACCCGACGGTGCAAGCGTAAAAAGTCTGACTATTTATGCTTTGAGAGATTCGGCCCCGGGAGCGCGATTTATGTTTGGGTGGTATTTGAATCTTCTTGCAGGGCGCCGAGTTGTTTGCGTCCCATGCGGGCCAGGAGGAGAAAGAGGCAAATGAGGAATAATCCAAAAATCGCGATTCCGGTGCCGCCGCGGAAGAATGATTCTCCTACGAGGATGACTCCGGTTCCGAGGGCGGCCTGGATGGGCCAGGAATAGGCCATGTAGCGTACGAATTGGAATCGGGCGACGCCGAGTGTCCAGTTCTGGAAGGCGAAGGGCAAGGGGGAGAGGCGGCAGATGACGATCACTTTCCCTTCGTTTTCCGGGAGTGCCTTTGGGATTTTCTGGCCGCGCGCGTTCAGTATCCTGGTGATCACTGGATTCATGAAGCTTGAGGCGAGCCAGTATCCGAACGCAATATTCACGGCCAACGCCAGCCATGCCAGGAGGACACTCCAGAGAATACCGTCGACGGTGCTTCCAAAAACGGTAGCTGCGGTGAGGTAGAAGAGGGAGATCGGCACGCCGAGAGCTGGGGTCAGTGCGAATGCGATGAAATAGATCACCGGATGAATCTCCTCCAGGAAACCGAGAGCGAAAGCGCGGAACGTTCGAGCAAACCCCGCGAGGTCCGTCCCAAAGGTGAGATACACCCACACGGCTCCGACGAGAATTATGATTGTCGCGGCAACTATGGCCAACGAAAGAATCGGCAGTCTACGTTTCGCGGACCCTGTCATTGAGTTCCGTTTGTACCGCACGACTGATCAGGAGCAACACCGGAATCATGTGCGATACTTCGAGAGCCGTCCGTCATCCGCGTTGCGACGGCCTTCCGGGAATGCCGTTGATCGGGTGCGATACTCCGAACGGTCCGTCATTCGCTGGGACGGCGACGGTGGGTTTGGGTGGTTTGGTGGACCCGAGCCGTGCTCCGTTATACTTGCCGGTTCATTTTGATTGCCATGCGGCGACGAATCTGGAACCTGTCTGACAACCTGACGTGAGTGCGGCGAAAGGGAACTCAACTGCGAATGGGGTGATCCAAGTCCTTTCCGCAGCGCTCTATTGATGGGTTGAATTTTTGTACTGATCCGCTGAACTGTCTAAATGTCCGTTGTTGTCAAGCTGTCGTTCGTCATCCCCCTCTTCAATGAAGAGGCGACATTGCGCCCGCTTTTTGAGAGCATCGCGGCGGTTGTTGGGGAGAAAGCGCTCGGTCCGTACGAGGTCGTCTTTATCGATGACGGGAGCACCGATGGGTCTTGGGATAAGATTAAAGGCCTCAAGGACGATCATCCGGGCATCGTGAAGGCGCTGCGATTCCGCCGAAACCTCGGCAAAGCAGCGGCGCTCTCGGCGGGATTCAAGGAGGTTACCGGTGAGATCGTGGTGACGATGGATGCCGACATGCAGGATGAACCCTCCGAGGTGCCGGGGTTCATCGAGAAGCTCAATGAAGGTTACGAAGTCGTCTCGGGCTGGAAACAGCTCCGCCAGGATCCTCTCTCGAAAACCTTGCCATCGCGCGTTTTCAACTGGGCCACTCGCGTTGCTTCGGGAGTCAGCCTGCACGATTTCAATTGCGGCTTTAAAGCCTACCGCGCCGAGGCGGTCCGGAATCTCGACCTGTACGGGGAATTGCACCGTTACATACCGGTCCTTCTCGATGCCAACGGCTACAGCGTGACGGAGATCCCGGTCGAGCATCACCGTCGAACCGCCGGCGTTTCCAAGTACGGATGGAAGCGCCTGTTCAAGGGAGGGCTCGACCTGATAACCGTCCTTGTGCTCACCCGTTACCTTCGGCGCCCGGGCCATTTTTTCGGCGGATTGGGATTGCTATGCGGGCTGGCTGGATTCGTGATTCTTTCCTGGCTTTCCGCCCAGAAAATTCTCTTCGGGGCGGGGATCGGCGGGCGTCCGCTCTTCTTCCTTGGAATTCTCCTTTTCCTTCTCGGAGCCCAATTGATCTCGACCGGCCTGATTGGAGAACTGATGAATTTCAACGGCGGCAATCGCACAAATCCGGCGGATATGGTCAAGGAACGGATCTAGCCGGATCGAGTCGCCGGGCTTCCGGGGCGCGGCTTGAGAAGACTCAAATACAATAAAATGGCGAAAAAAAATTCAGATTCATCAACCACAAGAATAGCGGTCATCGGCCAGGGCTACGTCGGATTACCGCTGGCGCTCGTTTTTGCGGAGGCCGACGTCGATGTCCTTGCGTTGGACGTCGACGATGAAAAAATCGACGATCTAAAAGCCGGCCGCAGTTACATTCGGCACATTCCGGACGAGCGTATCGCCGGCGCGATCGGCACAGGCAGCCTGCAACCCTCGACGGAATTCGCGGGCATAACCGACTGTTCCGCTGTCGTCATCTGCGTTCCGACGCCGCTGGACGAACACCGGCAGCCCGATATGACCTACGTTACGGGGACCGGTGAATCGATCGCTCCCCACCTTTCGCCGGGCACGCTCGTCGTCCTTGAATCCACCGCCTTTCCCGGCGCCACGGACGAACTCCTTCTCGAAACCCTTGAAAAAGGCTCCGGTTTGCGTGCCGGTGAAGATTTCCATCTTGCATTTTCCCCGGAGAGGGAGGATCCCGGCAACCCGAAGAGCCACGTCGGCAGGATCCCAAAGTTGGTGGGCGGGCACACCCCGGCATGCCTTGAAAAAGCGGTCGCGCTCTACGGCAGGGTGGTGGATACGGTGGTGCCGGTTTCCTCGTGTCGCGTCGCCGAAGCCGCAAAGCTCATGGAAAACATCTTCCGCAGCGTCAACATCGCTCTCGTCAATGAGTTGAAGGTCGTTTACGCGGCGATGGGGGTCGACGTCTGGGAGGTGATCGAAGCCGCCAGTTCGAAACCCTTCGGATTCATGCCGTTTTATCCCGGACCCGGCCTCGGCGGACATTGCATCCCGATCGACCCGTTTTATCTGACCTGGAAAGCGCGCGAGTACGGCATGCACACCCGCTTCATCGAACTCGCCGGCGAGATCAACACCACCATGCCCGGGTTTGTTGTGGCCCGCGTGTCGGAAGCCCTCAACTCCCGCTCCAAACCCATCAAGGGGAGCCGCATCCTGATTGTCGGCGCCGCCTACAAGGGCAACGTTGACGACATGCGCGAATCCCCCGCGCTCGTCCTCCTCGACCTCCTGAAAGCGCAGGGGGCGGATCTCGCGTATTACGATCCGTACATTCCGGAGATTCCTTCGACGCGGGCTCACGCCGACTGGGCCCGGAAGCGTTCGATCGCCTGGGAACCGGAAGAGCTCGCCCGGTTTGACGCGGCGGTGATCGCGACGCACCACAATTGCGTGGATTACACGATTCTTCTGAAGACGGTCGATCCAATCATCGACACGCGAAACGCACTTAACGGCGCCGGCGGACGTCCGGACCAAGTCTGGAAGGCATAACACGAATAACATGGACTTCATCGATCTCAAAACCCAACAGGATCGCTACCGCAAGGAAATCGAAAGCGGAATAGCCGCCGTGCTCGCGCACGGACGTTACATCAACGGTCCGGAAATCGAGAAATTGGAAACGGAGCTGGCGAAATTCGTCGGCGCGGAGTACGCGATCGGTGTCGCGAGCGGGACCGACGCGCTTGAGATTGCCCTTCGGTCGCTCGGGATCGGCCCCGGCGACGAGGTCGTCACGGTTCCGTTCACATGGATCAGCACCGCCGAGGCGGTGGCGCTCGTCGGGGCGAAAACGGTGTTTGTCGATATCGAGGCCGACACCTACAATATCGACCTCAAATTGATCGAACCAGCGATCACCCCGCGCACGAAAGCGATCATGCCGGTCAATCTCTTCGGCCAGATGATCGACTACACGGCGCTCAATTCCCTGGCCGAAAAGCACGGACTGCCGGTCATCGAGGACGCCGCGCAGAGCTTTGGAGCGACCCGCGACGGCCGCATGAGCTGCGCGGACACCACGATCGCCTGCACCAGCTTTTTCCCGGCCAAGCCGCTTGGCTGCTACGGGGACGGCGGCGCGCTGTTCACCTCGGATGCGCAGTTGGATGAGAAGATCCGCACGATCCGCAATCACGGGGGTATGGTGCGTCACCACCACACGCTTGTCGGAATGAACGGGCGGCTCGATACCCTCCAGGCGGCGATCCTCTTGGCGAAACTCCCGCATTTCGCCGGCGAGACGGAGGCACGGGGCCGCATCGGGGGGCGCTACAGCGAACTTCTGGACGGGGTTTGCGGCACTCCGGCGATCGAGAAAGGGAACACCCATGTTTACGCGCAATACACGATCCGCCATCCCGACCGGGACGGACTCGGCAAATTCCTGAAGGAACGCGGCGTGCCCACGGCGGTTTATTATCCGAAGTGCCTCCACGAACAACCCGTGTTCGAGGAACTCGGCTATTCCCTTGGTGATTTTCCCGTGTCCGAAAAGGCGGCGGCGGAAGTGATCAGCCTCCCGATGCACCCGTTCCTTTCCGAAAGCGACCAGGACACGGTCGTCGAGGCGATACGCGAGTACACGAACGCGGGAGCCTGAGTGTAGGCCTGTCCGTGAGGACAGGGAATCCCGGCGACCTTTGTAGGCCTGTCCGTGAGGACAGGGAATGCGTTTCGCCATGGTTTTGGCCCCGAGAAGAACCCGCTCCTCACGGAGCGGCCTACCGGAAAAAGAATCATGTGGGCCTGTCCGTGAAGAAAGGGTATCCCGAGTGTAGGCCTGTCGGTGACGACAAGGGGGGAGCCCGAACAGTAGCCCTGTCCGCCGCAACCATTATGGTTGATTTTTGCGGAAATATCTGCGTTTCGTTGTTTCCGAATCTTCCTACGCATGAGTACACAAGCAACCGACACCGAATCCGCCCGCGATCTTGCACTTATCGGTGCGGGATATTGGGGGAAAAACCTTGCCCGCAATTTCCTCCAACTCGGCGCCCTTCACACGATGTGCGACAACTCGCCGGAAACGCTTTCGTCGTACGGCGGGGAGTACGCGGACGTCCGCAAAACATCCGATTTCGCTGCGGTCCTGGCGGATCCGGCGGTCCGCAAAGTCGCCATCGCCGCCCCGGCCGCCCTTCATTACTCGCTCGCCCGGCGGGCCCTCGAAGCGGGGAAGGACGTTTACGTGGAGAAACCGCTGTGCCTGAAGATCGAAGACGCCGAAGCGTTGGTCGCCCTGGCGGAATCCTCAGGCCGGATTCTTATGGTCGGGCACCTTCTCCAGTACCACCCCTGCATCGAGAAACTGCGGGAAATGGTTTCCGCAGGCGAACTCGGGGAACTCTATCAAATCAACTCGAACCGCCTCAACCTCGGCAAATTCCGGATGGAGGAAAACGTCCTCTGGAGCTTTGCGCCCCACGATATCTCAGTAATCCTCTCCCTCCTGCCGAACTCATCCATCACCGACCTCCGCTGCATCGGCGACCACTACATTTCGCCGAACGTCGCCGATTCGACCCTGACCTCGATCCGCTTCGAGACCGGTGCCCGCGCCCAGATCCACGTCAGTTGGCTCAATCCCTTCAAGGAACAGAAGCTGACCGTCGTCGGTTCGAAAGGGATGGTTGTTTTCGACGACACGCTTCCCTGGGCCGAGAAACTTCGCGCCTACATGCACTACCTGGAGGTCCCGGAGAGCGACGCCCCGCCGACTCCGAAGAAATCCGCGGGCGAGCCGCTTGCGGTGAAGGAGTCCGAGCCGCTCCGGTGCGAGTGCCGCCACTTTCTCGATTCCTGCGAAACCCGAAAAACCCCGCGCACCGACGGCAGGGAAGGGCTCCGCGTCCTTAAAGTCCTCAACGGCGCCGATAAAAGCCTCCGAAACAACGGCGACGTCCAGACGATTTCATAAACCTTTCTTAAATGACAACTGAAACCAAAATCCACCCGACCGCGGTCGTCGATTCCGGCGCGCGGATCGGGGAGGGAACCCGGATCTGGCATTTCTGCCACGTCAGCGACGACTCCGTTATCGGGGAGCGCTGCAGTTTCGGACAGAACTGCTTTGTCGCCCCCGGCGTCACCGTCGGCGACAACGTCAAAGTCCAGAACAACGTCTCCCTTTACACCGGCGTCGTCGTCGAAGACGACGTATTCCTGGGCCCCTCCTGCGTACTGACCAACGTCATCAATCCCCGCTCCGAAGTGAACCGGAAAGACGAATACCGGAAAACGGTCATCCGCAAAGGCGCCACCATCGGGGCGAACGCGACGATCGTTTGCGGCACGACGATCGGCCGGTACGCCTTCGTCGGCGCCGGGGCGGTGGTGACGAAAGACGTGCCGGACTTCGCGCTCATGGTCGGCGTCCCCGCCAAACAAACCGGATGGATGAGCCGCGAAGGCCGCCGCCTGGAACTCGACGCCAACGGCACCGCCACCTGCCCCGCCTCAAACGCCCGCTACCGCCTCGAAGGCGATATCCTCATCGCCGAATAAGTCAGAGTTCGTCCGCCGCTGCAGAAGGTAAAAGTAAAAATTTGCCCAGCGGGAGCCGTGAATCTCCGCAGGCCGCCTCGGTAACGAGCGGGTCCCCGAACGCCGCGCCCTCCCTGTCCTTACGGACAGGCCTACACGAAGCTTAGGCTCTGGATTTTTAACCCCCAAGTACGCAAAGGAAAAGACATTATGATCCCTTTTCCACTCCCCGTCTTCCCACTTTTACCTTCTTCCTTATGACTTTTAACTTCCCTCGCCCCTCCTTGGCACGGCTGTGCTGACAATCTTGACTTCGCAGGCTCGCACACATAGATTTCGCTTTAATGAAAGCGGTTGAATTTTCTACGGAGTTAACCCCGGACTCAGAGCTGACCATTCCGCCGGAAATCTTTGCGAAGCTACCGAAAAGTGGCAGGGTGCGAGTGATCCTGTTGACCTCGGAGGAGGAGGAAGAGGTGGAATTGCGCTTGGGGGCATACGAGCAGTTTCTCCGTGAAGATCCTTCGGAAGACTCGGTGTACGATAGGTATTAGGAGACCGTGTTTGGGGGAAATATATCTGTGCCGGTTTCCGCTCGCGTCCGGAGTTCTGAGCAAGCCGCGACCGGCCCTCGTGTTGTTTGATCTGGGCGACGACGCATTGATTTGTCGAGTGACGCCGGTGTTGAGGCAGGGACCTCTGGAAGTGGAATTGAGGGAATGGAAAGAGTCGGGTTTGGCGAAGCCGTCGGTCGCCAGTCTGACTCGCCTGGTTACAGCCGAACGGAGCGTGTTCAATCGCAAGTTGGGGGATTTGAGCCCGCGCGACCGAGAAGCCGTCCGGACGGCATGGAATCAATATATGCGGTTGTAGCAGCGACAATTAACTATCGACTCAAAACGCCTTTCTTCGCGCCCTTCGCGTCCTTGAGAGAGCCTGCGAGCGGGCGGTTTGGAAAAGTAAGACGAAGTGAAACGAAGATGGCGGAGCAATTAGGAGGGATGAAAGATGAATTGCAGATCCCCCGTAGGCCGCCTCCGTGAGGAGCGGGAATCCCGCGCCGACCGATCCGCAGGCGCGGGACCGGCGTTTTTCGTCCGTTTCACCATTGGGAAACGAACCCGGCGGATTATTTTGCCGCAAAGGAACGCAGAGAGCGCAAAAGAGAAGGGCGCGGATCCCACTCGCCGATTCGCCGTCTCCTTCACTTTATCCTTCTCGCTTTTAACTTTCCCTGCCTTCCTCCCCGAACCGGGCGTTGAAACGCGCGGAAACGGACGCGATCAATCGGTTTGATTGATGTATGCTTCACCACGCTTCGCCAAGAGCGGAAATCACCTCAGATCTTTGGAGTCACTTTAGTGCGGTCGATTTCGACCAAAGTATGCGACCCAAGGGCCGCCTCGATGCGGGGAAGAGAGGCGTCGATCAGGGTACATAAGTCCCTGGCGGATACGTTACCTGTTCTTACAAGCAGGAGTTTCCAAGGGCGCGCCTGAAGAATGTGGGAGTAGAAAAACTCGGTGTCTTTTGAAACCACCACCCTTTCTTGATCAACCGAGATCTGATTGATCACGCGATCCCTGGTGGCGTTTCTCTCGGGTAAATCGAGCGTATGGATTGCGTCGTGGCCATGTTTTGCAATTATCTCGCACAGCCTTCGAGGCAGGTGAGCATCGACCAGAAACCTCATTCCAGATTCAAGGAAACACTTTTGGATGCCAGCATCCGACGTGAAACTTCGATGCAGGCGAGAATATCGTCTCGCTCAAGGTCGGGAAATTCAGCCAGCACCGCGTCAATGGAATCGCCGCCTGCGATGTACTCCAAAATGGTCTCGACTGGATAGCGCAGCCCACGGACACAGGGCTTCCCGTGGCAGACCTCCGGGTCCACCGTGATTCGCGAAAGAAGATCCTCTCTGGCCATTAAATAAATATACAGCAGATGCCTTGTATTGAAAAGCGGAATTACTCCGTTCTGCCGCCTCGTCGCAATCCCGGCCGAATCCGGTTACCTGCAAGCCTCGCTGGACTCCCGAGCTCCGCGAATTCCCCAACCCGTGGGCCAAGCGATGGTGTCAAGGTATTATTTGCCTGACTAAATAGCGGTAGCTTGGTTAACGCCGTGCCCCCGGACCCCTGTCCTCACGGACAGACCTACATGAAGCTTCCGCTCCCCGTAGGCCGCCTCCGTGAGGAGCGGGAGGTCCCCGTAGGCCGCCTCGGTAACGAATGGGGGTCTCTCGTAGGCCGCCTCGGTAACGAGTTGGGGTCTCTCGTAGGCCGCTAGGTGACGAGCGGGGGTCCGACCGCACCCCGCACCTTCCCTGTCCTCACGGACAGGCCTACACGATTCGTCCCCTTGTAGGCCGCTCGGTGACGAGCGGGTACTGGTTCGCGGGCATTCCTTGTGGCGACCGGGTTTATCCCGGGAGATTCCCTGCCGCAACGGACCTTTCGACCTTGCGGAAACAGACTGGATGAATAGACTGGTTGAATGGGAAAAAAGAAAATTGAAGAACCCGGGATCGCTTATTCGACCGTTCCCGCGCGGGAGACCATTGGGGCCTTTGAAGCGAAAACCCATTTGCCGCGTCTGCTGCGGGAAGCGGAGGCGGGGAAACGTTTCGTCATCACGCAGCGCGGACGCCCTGTGGCGGAATTGATACCGCTCGCTCCAGAAAGAAAGGAACGGTGCCGTGGGGATATGGCGGGAAAGATCGAAATGTCGGACGATTTTTGTGATCCGTTGCCGGAACTGGAGAAGTATTTTTCCTGAACCCGCACGATGCGCCTATTATTGGACACCCACACCTTGCTTTGGTGGCGCATGGACGACGACCGCCTTCCCGGAGCACTCGACTCGGTCATTACCGACACGCGAAACGAGATTCTGGTCAGTATTGTCTCCCTCTGGGAAATCGCCATCAAGCGAAGCCTCGGAAAGCTCAGATTCGATGGCTCGCTTAACCAATTCGCAGCAACCCTCGCCCGGGAAAACGGATTTACCCTTTTGCCGCTGGACGTTCAGCACCTCACCCGCCTTGAGCGTCTGCCCAATCACCATCGAGACCCGTTTGACCGCCTCCTGATCGCTCAAACCCTGGAGACCGGCGCCAAGGCCGCCACGAACGATCCCGCCTGGAAAAAGTACCGCGTCAAAACCCTGTGGTGAGCATGGGAAAAGGTAAAACTCCCCGTCCAGCAGCCGGGAGATCCCCGTAGGCCGCCTCCGTAAGGAGCGGGATATCCCAAGTAGGCCGCCTCCGTGAGGAGCGGGGAATCCCAAGTAGGCCGCACGGTGACGAGCGGGAGGTTCCGGTAGGCCGCACGTTGACGAGCGGGAACTGCCGTGCCGACTGGGATCACCCCGGTCGAACGCTTCCGGACCCTGTCGTTACCGACAGGCCTACACGAAGCTTCGCTTCCCGGTAGGCCGCTCGGTGACGAGCGGGGACTGGTTCGCGGGCATTCCCCGTGGCGACCGGGTTTATCCCGGGAGATTCCCCGCTGCGCCCTCCCTGTCCACGCCTCCCTTCGCTCTACGAGCTTCGCGCGACGCAGCAGACAGGCCTACTTAGAACCTTTCGCCTCCCCGTGCGCCGCCTCCGTGAGGAGCGGGAGATCCCTGACGGTGAAAGTGGATCAAGAGTGACGGTCCCCCGTAGATCGCTCGGTGTCGTGTCAAGGTATAAATTGCCTGGCTAAATATCGCGACCCCGCTTCGAGGCTCCGCACGCCCGGCCTCAAACTGTCAAACGGGGAGAGACGGACTAATAATCCGCCGCTACTCCGGGCGTAAAGCCCGTCGGCACAGAAAGAACGATCGGTGCGGCGAGGGAGGTTGCCGGGCCCGAAATGGTGTCAAGGGATAAATTACCTGGCTAAATATCGGTACCCGTGGTGGGTTTGGCTCCAGCCGTTCCCAGTCCAATGGTTCGGTCAAATATGCAACACGAGGAGAAAAGTCCTTGCGCGTGCAGGAAAATTTATGCAACTTGTTCTGGTGGATTTTGAGTTTGATTTGCCGAAATCCGTCGCGAATCAGGCGAAGCATGGAGTTGATTTTTCGGAGGCGCAGGCACTTTGGCAGGACGATGGATTGGTCATTCTCCCGTCAAGATATCCGGACGAACGCCGGTATTTGGCGATTGGGCGCATCGGAAGGAAGCATTGGACGGCGATTTTTACGGAACGAAAGAGCAGAATCCGCATGATCAGTGTGCGCAGAGCACGCAAAGAAGAGAGGGTGTTGTATGAACGAAACCAACCGGGATAACTTGGAGAGACGGTTCGAATCCGGCGAGCAGGTGTTGGACTATTTTGAGACCGGACTTGTTATTAATATTCACCGGCTTGCCGATTTGGCGCCAATCCTGAATCTTTCGGCTCTCGCCCGGGAAGCGGGTGTCAATGTCCAGACTCTTCAGTCCAAGATACGTCGTCGAACGCCCCTGACCGCAGACGAAACGGCTCGTCTTGTTTCGGCATTAAAGAAATATCATCTGGCTACTGTCGCCTGAGATCAGCTCGCCGTCACGTAGGCCTGCCCGTGAGGGCAGGGGGCAAGCTCGCCTGGGAACGCATGGGGGGTCCGGCCCGCGCCCAATCGTGAACGTCGAACCGGCGCCGCCCCCGAACCGTACGCAACCGCTTACCAGCACCCAGCCCCCCAACCAAGAACCAAGCACCAAGAACAGGGCGCAGCCCTTTCCCCCTCCCTGTCTCCCACTTTTACCTTCTGACTTTTGACTTTCCTCGCCCCTCGCCCCCTCGTCCCGGCCGCAGGCCCTTTCAGTAAACCTCCCGTAAAAACTCGCCTCGCCTGTAATTCCGCCGTTGAACGCCGGGGAAATACAAATTATGAGTGAGCATCAAACAAAGTATGATTCACCGCGTTCCGCCATTTTGCGCTTAACATGACAATGATCTCCGGAAAGGATTTCCCGATGACCTCAGGTGAATGAGTAGCAAGGTACCAACAGACACGGAGGAGGAAGGTGAAAGCGAGGCGGAAGCCGCGCGCCCGGATCTGACCCCGCTGCCCGCCGACCACTGGGACACCGTTTTCGACTCGGCGCCGGAATTGAGCCGGGCGGGAACTTTTTTCGGCCGGATAGTCGCCGACCTGCTTGCCTGTCGCGAACTCGCCTAGCGTCTGTTTGTGCGAAACATCTCCGCGCTCTACCGCCAGACCATCCTGGGCTGGTTCTGGGCATTCGCGCCGGTCATCGTAATGACGGCCACCTTCGTTTTTCTTCAGCGGAGGCAGATCCTGTCGTTTGAAGAATTGGCCGTACCGTACCCGGTTTACGTCTTCTCCGGGATGATCCTCTGGCAGACGTTTTACGAGGCCGTGCTTGCGCCGATCAAGCAGGTGATGCAGGCGAAGACCATGCTGGCGAAGATTCACTTCCCGCGCGAAGCGCTGATTGTCGCCGGATTCTACGAAACCCTGTTCAACGCCGGCCTGCGTCTTCTTCTCTGGATTCCCGCCGCGTTTTTCTTCGGTTTCAATCCGTTCTCGCTCGGATGGGTGTTTATCCCGGGATTCATTGCGCTGATCGGACTGGGGATCGGAATCGGGGTTCTCCTCGTTCCGTTCGCCGCCCTCTATCAGGACGTCGAGAAAGGGCTGCCGCTGATCCTCCAGCTCGGGCTCTTCCTGACGCCCGTTTTTTATCCGATGGGGAGCGATCCGGAACGCCTGTTTTTCCTGCTCAACCCCGTGACCGCCATCCTCGACACCGCGCGCTCGGGACTCCTCGGCATCGCGCCGGCCTTGCCGGGCGCCGCATTGATCTGGACGCTCTTCGTCATCCTGAGCCTGGGCGGCGGCTGGATACTCTTCCGCCTCGCACTTCCGCACATCGTCAGCCGGATGCCGGCCAGTTGACCCGAATTGCCAATGAACTGTCCAAAACCCTTCCTCCAGCACACCCGTGGCGACCTTGTTTCCCGTCGGCCGTAGTCCGGAGGGCGAAGGCGGAATCCCGGGAAAACTCTTCCCCGGCACGCGACCCCCCGCCCCACTTCTGATTCTGGCTTCCGAACCCATTCCTGATTAATAATTGAAGGTTTGCCTTCCCGCGCCATCCCGGCTGAAAATCATTTGAAATGCCCAAAAATTCCTTGGACAACCCCCATGACCGCTTTTCAAGCACGCGTTCGGCCGGCGTGATGCAGCCGCTGGGTTCTTCAAGGAGTACCTGCCACGGGAGCTGGCAAATCGACTGAATTGGGAGAGACTGGAGCGGCAGGAGGGGACGTATGTGGATGAGACGCTTTCCGAGCGGCACAGCGATTTGCTGTTTACCGTTCCCTGGGACGGCCGGAAGGTATTTCTGTACTGCCTTTTCGAGCACCAAAGCTCCGAGGACCGCTGGATGTCGCTGCGTGTCCTCCGGTATATGGTACGAATATGGGACGCGCAGCTCGGCGCCGAGCCGGGGCGCGGAAGTTTGTCGCCGATTCTGCCTGTCGTGCTCCACCAAAGCGATCGAACATGGAAACTGTCGAATCGCTTTCGTTCGTTGCTGGAGATTCCCGGCGATTCGAATGATGAACTGGCCGGGTTCATCCCGGATTTCCGGTTCCATTTGGTGGACCTGGCGAACATGCCGATAGAGAATTTACGCGGGAGCGTCCTCGTGCGCGCAATCCTCGCAACGATGAAGGCGGCAAAAAGCGGAGAGTGGGACGAACGTTTGGAGGAATTGGCGCCGCTGCTTTCGGGAGCGTTGCGAAAGAACGATTTAGCGTTTGTTCAAGTCTGCCTGGCATACGTCTTTCGCGAAAGCGGCGAGATTGACATTCGGGAGTTCCACACTAGCCCGAGTTTACTAGTTAGCGCGATAAAAAAATGCAGCCACCTGTAGTACAAGCGCTTGCAAATGAGCGTTTGCGACCCTAAGAGTTCGGCTTCAGGTCGAGGGCTCGCAGCAATTGC
>SLTG01000014.1 GCA_007130045.1 Opitutales bacterium | reverse complement strand
GAACAAGCGACCCGCTTCCCTATACCCTTATCTGGGCCGACCCGGAGCTGGAGCCTCTGCATCCCGCCGAGGCGGATCTGCCGCTGGACAAGTTCTTCGAAAGCGACCGCGCGATCTTCCGGGACGGTTGGGGAGCGCTGGACAGTATGGCGATGATGACCGGCGGCTACACGGCACACAGCGGCCATCATATGCGAAACCACAACTCGTTCGTCTTCACCGCTCTGGGTGAGCGCTTCGTCGTCCACCCGCCGGATGCCCAGGTCCGGATGGAAGTGCTGCACAATCTGGTGATGGTCGACGAGCCGCGAACCAACCGGAATGCCGGGGAACATACGAGCGTGGCGTCTTTCGATCAAGATGCCCTGTGGACGACGGACGATGCCGCGTATATCAAAAGCGATGCGTCTTCGTCGAACGTCTATTTTGAAGATGCGGACGGAGATAACATGAAGGTCGAATCGGCAGTGCGGCAGCTGCTCTACGTTCGGCAACCTGACGGGGTGGCGCAACCGTACTTATTGATTGTCGACGATCTGGCCAAAAGCGCCGACGCCGAGCCGTCCACATTTTCCTGGCTGCTGCAAACGGCATTGAACAATGAGATCGATATCAATGCCGACGGATCAAGTGCCCGGATTATCGGCGGCCGGCGCGGTGCCGTGCTCGATGTTGATTTTCTCTATCCGCCTGGCGTTCAGATCGGCGAGTATGACCTCTCCGGGATGCGGGACATCAAGGGCAGGGTAAGTGACATGGCCAGCCTGCAGCAAACAATGGCCGGTCAACTAGAGGGGACCGAGGTCCGGTTTATCACCCTCTTGGTGGCGACAGAGGGCGACGAAGAGAAGCCGTCGGCCACTTTCACGGGCGATCCGTTCGACGGCCGGGTGACGATGACTTTTGCCGACGGTACGGTGGATACCATTGAAATTGGCGTCGAAAGTCTGGAGTTTTCACGAACCAGATGAGTTGGCGGTCTGGAACCGCGGCACGTTGAGAATTTCTTTGGAGCGGGCCGGTACTGATCGTCGTCAAGCATTCGGAAAACACACCACACCATGCTGGCGCATCGCCCCTCTGACCGGAAACCTCATATGCGCGCGGGCTCCGGTCTTCCGTGAAAATAAACAGAATATTCGGACCCTCGACGTCCGCGATCCGGGTTTGTGAAATATTCAGGCTAACCCGCGCCCGTAATTGTGCGGAGGATAAATTCGGCGACGTCGAGCTTGGGCGCGGGACCGAATGCATGAGACTGCCCTTTCCTGGAGAAGATCATGACCTTGTTCATTTCCGACTCCATCCCTGAATCGAGCCGGCTGACGTCGTTCGCAACGATCCAATCCAGTTTTTTTTCCTTAAGCTTTCTGCGGGCGTGCGCTTCGAGGTGGTCCGTCTCCGCCGCGAATCCGACACAAACCTGGTTCTGCTTTTCCGAAGCGAGCGCCTTAAGTATATCCGCGGTCGGCTCCATCCGAATCTCCAGGGCGTCCGCCTTCTTTTTGATTTTACGGTCCTCCGTGGCGGCCGGACGATAGTCGGCTACGGCGGCACACATGATCAGCAAATCGCATTTCACGAACAACTGGCGACAAACTCTCTCCATCTCCGCCGCAGTCACCACACGATAAAGCGATACGCCGGAGGGCGGCGCCAGGCAGACCGGCCCGCTGACCAAATCGACCGCCCACCCCCGTTTGAGGGCCGCCGTTGCGAGCCCGTACCCCATTTTGCCGCTGGATGCGTTACTGAAGAAGCGAACCGGGTCGAGATACTCCCTCGTTGGTCCGGCGGTAATCAGACAGCTAAAATTGCTTGCTTTCATTGCGTTCCAATAAAGGCTGAACAGAGTTTAGAAGAGAATAAGAAAATTTCCAATTCAGAAGTCAACGTGCAGGAAACGCAGACGCCAACGCAAACCAGAAAAGAAAACACCTTTCTAAGTCTCGGGCTGAATATATTTCTGCCCGCGCTGATCCTCATGAAAGGCTCGCAGTGGTTCGGGCTTCCGCCGGCGACGAACCTCGTACTGGCCCTGGCGTTTCCCATCGGTTACGGGTGTTACGATTTCCTCATCCGGCGCAAGTACAACGTCTTCTCCATCATCGGCTTCGTCAGCATTCTCCTGACCGGAGGGATCGGCCTTCTCGAAATGTCGCCTCAGTGGATTGCAGTCAAGGAGGCGGGAATTCCGGCGCTACTGGGAATCGCCGTACTCGTCTCATTAAGAACGCGCTACCCCATTATCAAGTTCCTGCTCCTGCGCGACGAATTCATCGACGTGAATAGACTCAACCGCGAGTTGGACGCGACCGGCAACCACAACGCGTTTGAAAAGCTGCTCGCCCGATGCACCTGCCTGCTGGCTTTCTCCTTTCTCGTCAGCGCCATTCTGAATTTTGTCCTCGCCCGCATAATTGTGGTGAGTCCCAGCGGTACGGAAGCCTTCAACGACGAACTCGGACGCATGACCCTTTGGAGCCTACTGGTCATCGCGGTTCCGTGCATGATCATCATGATGATCGCCCTGTTTCACCTCTTCCGCGGAATCAAGACGCTCACCGGGCTGGAAATGGAAATGCTGCTGCGCGACGCGCAGAAGAAAGCGTAGTACACGCGGTTGTTTCCCACCCGCGGTTAGCGTTGGTCGCGGGGCACGTACTTGCGCTGATTCTCGCCGACGTAGATCTGCCGGGGCCGATAGATTCGCCCGTTCGGATGCTCCGCGACCTCCTTCCAGTTCGCAATCCAGCCCGGCATGCGCCCGATGCCAAACATCACTGTGAACATGTTAATCGGGATTCCGATGACGCGCATGATAATACCGCTGTAAAAATCCACGTTGGGGTACAGCTTCCTTGAAATGAAATAATCGTCTTGGAGCGCCACCTCCTCCAAGTGCTTGGCAATATCGAGGAGTGGATCCTCAACCCCGAGATTATTCATGACCCGTTCGCACGCCTTGCCGATAATCTTCGCCCGCGGATCGTAGTTCTTGTACACACGGTGTCCGAACCCCATCAATTTCTTACGCCCGGTCTTGGCGTCTGCGATAAAGGTACTGCCGTCGTCGCCGTCGGCGTGTATCGCTTCGAGCATATTGATCACAGCCATATTCGCCCCGCCGTGCAGAGGTCCCCAAAGCGCACAGACTCCCGCGGCCACTGACGCAAAAAGGTTCGCTTCACTGGAAGCGACCATTCGGACGGTCGAAGTGCTGCAGTTCTGCTCGTGATCGGCGTGCAGGAGCAGGATAAGATTGAGAGCCTTGCTTACTTCAGGCTCGGGAATGTATTCGCTATAGGGTTCGGAAAACATCATGTGGAGGAAATTCTCCACGTAGCGAAGATCCTTTTTCGGATAAATGTAAGGCAACCTCTGGCTCATCCGGTAACTCATCGCCGCGATCGTCCTCACCTGGGAAAGCGCCGCAGCGGCGACTTCGTCAAAATTCGCAAGATCCTCCTGATGATTGTTGGTGGCGTACTGGGGATAGAAACACGACAGGGAATTGATCAGGCCAGACAGGATGGCCATGGGATGAGATTTCGCCGGGTATCCTTCAAAAAAGTGCTCCATGTCGTTCGGGACAGCCGCATTCCGTGCGAGGCGGCTTGAAAACGCCTCCACCTGTTCGCAAGTCGGCAATTCGCCGTAGATGATCAGGTAGGCGGTTTCGACGAATGTCGAATGTTCGGCCAGCTCCTCGATGGGATACCCTCGGTAGCGCAGGATACCCTTCTCCCCGTCGATAAAGGTAATATTACTCTGACAGGATCCCGTATTCGCGTACCCCTCATCAAACGTAACGTATCCGCTGTCCCCGCGTAAGGCGCGGATATCGACCGCCTTTTCCCCCTCGGTCCCGGTGATAATTGGGCAAGTGTATTCTTTGTCTTCGACGATAATTCGAGCTTCGTTGGCCATAATCAGTTCAATCCAATATGAAATCAGAAATGCGGTAAAGAAAAGTCAGTCAAGTACGCGGGAATTCCGCGCCGCGACTGAAATAAAATTCCGGTAGAGCCTGAGACCCTTCTCCTGGCTTTTCTCCGGGTGAAACTGCGTAGCGAAACAGTTCCCGCGCGCAATTCCACTGACAAACATTCCCCCGTAATCGGTTTCGCAAAGTACAAGTGAAGGGTCCTCCGGCGCGACATAATAACTGTGGACGAAGTAAAAATATTCCCCGTCGAGACTCAACTCCCGGACCAGGGGGCATTCCGCCTGGCGAAACTCAGCGGAATTCCACCCCATGTGCGGAATCTTGAACTCCGGCGGCAGCCGGAACCGGAAGACTCTTCCGGGAAAGATCCCGAGGCCGAGGCTGTCGTTCTCCTCCGACGACTCAAACAGGACCTGGAGGCCCAAACAGACTCCAAGATAGGGCCGGTCGTCCTCTATCCATGCCTTCAACGCCTCATCCATCCCCGCGGCCTTGAGGCCGGCCGCGCAATCCCCCAATGCTCCCTGCCCCGGAAAAACCACTCCGTCAAAGTCGTCCAAAGCGGCCGCCTCGGTTACGATTTCCGGCCGCGCCCCTTCGTGCTCCAGGGCCTTGCACACGCTCCGCAGATTCCCCATGCCGTAATCGATTACGGCAACCTTCACTGGAAAATCTCGGCCGGATGTGAAGTCAGACATCGTGTGGTGCATTCGAAATCATGAGAAAGCACAATTCAGGCAGGCTACAGACACCACGGCAACCCAATTATTTCACCCCTGCATCCCGAATCAGGTCAGGATCCCTTTGGTGGAAGGCAGTGTGCCGGCGCTTCGAGGATCCCGCTCGCACGCCTGGCTCATCGCCCGGGCAAGAGCCTTGAACAGCGCCTCGGCAACGTGGTGTGGCTCGTCTCCGTATTCCAACTCGGCGTGAACGTTTGCCCCGAGCGAATTTGCGAATGCCTGAAAAAACTCCCTGACGAGGGCCACATTGAAATCGCGGACGTAACCGGGCACGGACGGAACCCGGTAAACAAGGAACGGTCGGTTGCTCAAGTCGAGCGCGACCCGCGCAAGGCATTCGTCCATCGGAAGCACAAAAAAACCGTACCGGCGAATCCCTTTCTTATCCCCGAGGGCGCGCCTGAACGCCTCTCCCAAAACCAGGCCCACATCCTCCACGGTGTGATGATAATCCACCTCGATATCCCCTTTGGCGCGCAGGTCCAGATCGAAGAGGCCGTGCTTCGAGAACAGGGTCAGCATATGGTCGAAAAACGGGATGCCCGAATCGACGGTGCTCTCGCCTCTCCCATCCACGACCAGTCGAAGCGCGATCTCGGTCTCACGGGTTTTCCTCGTTACTTCGGCTGTTCGTTCCCCGTCCATGTTTCAATACATTCCGTCAATTTCAGCATCTCCTCCTCACTCCCAACACTGATGCGAAGAAACCCGGAGGTCAAGGCATGTGTGGGAAAGTGGCGCACGAGCACCCGGTTCCGGTAGAGGTGGTTGTAAAGCGAACGCGCGTATTTCTCTCCCCTCCCTCCCCCGGTTCCGACCGGTTCGGTAAAGATGAAATTGGCCCGGCTTTCGTACGTGAACCAGCCTCGCTCCCGAAAATCCGTCTGATAAGCGTTCCGGATTCGCTTGATCTTCCCGAGAACCGCCCGGAAATAGTCCCGGTCCGCCAGGGCGGCCAATGCCGCCGCCTGGGAAATCCGGTTGACGTTATAACTGTCCCTGACCCGGTCGATCAACTCGATGATCCGCTTCGACGCCAGCGCGTATCCGACCCGAAGGCCGGCGAGGGAGTACGACTTGGAAAAGCTCCGCGTCACGCAAAGATTCGGATACTCCCGGACAAGGCCCGCCACGTTTTCGTTGGCAAAATCCGCATACGCTTCGTCCACCACGAGAATGCCGGAAAACTCCTCCGCCAGCGCCGCCACTCTCTCGGCAGGAAATCCCACGCCCGTGGGAGCGTTGGGTGAAGTCAGAAAAAGAATACTCGCGGGCAAATCGGCAAGGCGGTCGACATCCAACTCCATCCTGCGATCGAACTCCCACGCCACCGTTCTTCCATTCTGGATTCCGATAAGGACCGGATAAAGGGAGTAGCTCGGAAGCGTAAAGGCCGCCGGCTTGCTGTCACAGAAAACCCGAACGAACAGATTCAGAATGTCGTCTGAGCCGTTTCCCACACATATATTTTCGGACGACAGACCGTGGAGTTCTCCCAAGGCCGTCCGAAGTTCGCCGCTCCGGGGGTCGGGATAAAGACGCAGCCGTGCGCCTTCGGCCTCACGGCGGATCGCTTCCTCCACTTTCGGGCTGGGCGGATACGGGTTCTCGTTTGTGTTGAGCTTCGTCCATCCCGCGCCTGCCGGCTGCTTGCCCGGTGTATAGGCTTCAAGCCCGGGAATGTGCGGATTCGCGAGAAGATCGGGAGAAAAGGAATTGCGATTCATGGATGCTCCGGGGATTCATCTCGCGGTTCCGGCTTCCCTCCCTCCGTCCAGACGAACCGTAGCCGACCGGCCGTGAGCATCGAGATCCTCGAGCCTGCTGAGAATCTCCACGGTCGACAACGCCTTCTTAAGACTCTTCTCGTCGTAACGGACACGACTCGTCCGGCGCATGAAGTCGGTAACTCGCAGACCGCTGAAAAAACGCCCTGAGCGACCGGTGGGAAGTTCATGACTGGGACCGGCGGTTAAATCACCCAACACCGCCGGCGTCCACTCGCCTTCAAGGACCGCTCCCGCAGTCGTGATCGAGCGCCGGAAGCGTTCGATCCACGGCTTCTCAACGTGGAGTTCAAGGTGCTCGGGAGCGACGAAATTGGCCACCTCGGCAGCCTGATCATTGTTTTCGACCCGAACCGCATAAAAACTGTCGCGCATCGTCTCCTCAAGCACCTTCCGGTGCTTGAGTTCCCGAATCCGGCGGCGAACTTCCCCGCGAACTTCCTCGATGACGCTCGCCTCCGTCGAAACGAGAAAGATTTTCCCTCCGTGCCCGTGCTCGGCCTGGGCAAGCAGATCGGCCGCGACCCAGCTTGCCCGGCAGGACCCGTCGGCTATGACCATCACTTCGCTTGGTCCCGGAAGCAGGTCGATGCCGACCCGCCCGAACACCTGCCGCTTGGCCTCGACGACGAAGGCATTCCCGGGCCCGAAGATCTTGTCGACGGCCGGGACGCATTTGGTGCCGTACGTCATCGCGCCGATCGCCTGCACTCCGCCGATCCTGTAAACCTCTTTGGCGCCGGCCAGCTTAATGGCCGCCAGCGTGCCCGCCGCAACCTTGCCATCCGGACCCGGCGCCGTAAAAACGGCGATCTCGGGAACCCCCGCGATCTTGGCGAGAGTAACGGTCATGACCGCGGACGAAAGCAGCGGAACACGCCCGCCCGGAACATAAATCCCGACGCGCCGAATCGGATAAAAACTCTCTCCGACCACCGCCCCGTGAGGATTCGGCGCGCTCCACCGCTTTGGAAGGTTCCGTCGGTTGTAGTCCTTTACGCAGGCTATCGATTCGCGCAGTGCGCGCTTCTCCTCCGCCGTAAGCGACCGGAGCGCCGAGCCGAGCTCGGATTCCTTCAGGCGAAAATGGCCGGGAGCGAGGTCCGCACCGTCGAACTTTGCGGTGTATTCGGCGACGGCCCGGTCTCCCTGGTCTGCAACAGCGGCGAGTATTCTCGCCACATCAGCGGCGAGCCGTACCTCGTCGGCATCATTGCGCAGCGCGTCTCCAAGACGTTTGAAGAACCGCCCCGAAGCGTAGTCCAAACTCTTCATGGCTCGGGATCGATCGGCGCTGTGGGGATCTCCAACAGATCCTCTTCGTCGAGCTCAGGCAGGGTTGTACCTGAACCGGGAGCCATCGATGGAACATCGAACTTTTCAACGTCAAACTCACGGTTGACCGCGATCTCCTCGAAACTGATCCGGTTCATGATTTCCCCCTCACGAGTCATAGTGATGCTTTCGGGAAAACGAACTCCTTCGACCCGCGTCTCCCCGTATTCCGTGATCTGTCCGCCCGTCGAAGCCTCTGTCATCAAAAGCTGACCTGTCCCGGAATCAAAGTACCGGTCGAAATAGACATTGCCGGGGTGATGGAAGGTCAGCTTGACGCATTCGCGTCCATCGAATTCAACCAGCCCGTGGTTCTCGATCCTGCCGCGACGGCGCTCGATATTCTTGAAGAAGTGAAGGTTTTCCCAGGTATTGGCCTGCAGTTCGCGAATCTGATCCGTTTCGAGGAAAACCAGCGTCCAGTTCGAATCATTGTCGCGCTCCGTAATCTTGCGCCATCCATCGTAATAACTGAGAGCAGTGATCTCCTCAACGTCGTCGCGGATCGTCTTCACACGCTGGTAGAGAGGCTTCTGGAACATGATCTCCACCTCTCCGGAAATGCCTTCGCTCGTCTCGAACGTCCCTCGGTAATAAATCGATTTCACGGTGTCGAGCACCTCGTCCCCTCCCAGGTAGTCCCTGGCTTTGGCGACAATCTCGTCGGTTGACGGCGATCCTTCCTGTCCGGCCGCGTGCCCTAAAAGCATCATCGGAAGCAGGAGGCTCAACAGTATTGGATTTTTTGCGCGAATGGAGGAAATCATGTCCTTAGCCTTCATCGGATTGTTCACCTTTATAGTTTGAAATCATTCCCACTCAATAGTTCCAGGCGGTTTTGAGCTGATGTCGAGACAAACCCGGTTAACCCCCTTCACTTCATTGATGATGCGAGTCGATACCGTTTGGAGAATTTCGTACGGAAGTCGAACCCAGTCCGCGGTCATTGCGTCAAGACTTTCGACAATCCGCACGACAATCACGTTTTCATAGGTTCTTTTGTCCCCCATCACACCGACGGAACGAACCGGCAGAAACACGGCGAATGACTGCCATACCTTGTAGTAATACCCTGAACTCACCATTTCCTCATTGAGGATGGCGTCGGCTTCACGCAAAACCTTCAGATTTCCGGCGGTGATCTCACCGATCACCCGCACGCCGAGCCCCGGACCCGGAAAGGGCTGGCGCATGAGCACTTCTTTTGGCAAACCCAACTCCCTCCCCAACACACGCACCTCGTCCTTGAAAAGGGCGCGCAGCGGTTCGAGCAGATTAAGCTTCATACGCTTCGGAAGTCCTCCAACGTTGTGGTGGCTCTTGATCAGCGAGGCCGGGTTTCCGTCAATCGACACGCTTTCAATCACGTCGGGATAAAGCGTTCCCTGTGCGAGGAAGTGCACCGGGCCTATCGCTTTCACCACGTCATCGAAAACCTCGATGAAGGTCCTCCCGATAATCTTCCGTTTTCGTTCAGGATTAGTCACTCCCCGGAGATTCCTGAGGAATTTGGAGCTCGCCCGCACAACGCGGAGGTTCATCTTGAAATTCCGTTTGAAGAGATTGACGACCGCATCCCGTTCATGAAGGCGCAGGAGGCCGTTGTCGACAAAGACGCACTGGAGCCGGGTTCCGATCGCCCGGTGGATAAGCGCCGCCGCCACCGACGAATCCACGCCACCGCTCAATCCGAGAATGACGCGTTTGTCGCCGACCTCCCGCCGGATCTTCTCAATCGACTGTTCAAGAAAGTCGGCCATCGACCAGTCACCGCGGCAACCGCAGATCTTGGTCAGGAAGTTCTGCAGAATGAGAATGCCCTGCTCGGTATGCGACACCTCGGGGTGAAACTGGAGCCCGAACATTTTCCTGCGTCGGTGCTCGATCGTTGCGTAGCGCGAATTCGAAGTTTTCGCGGTGCCGGCAAATCCCGCGGGAAGCCTGATCACTTTGTCGCCGTGCGAGTTCCAGACGCGAATCGACCGGGAAATCCCTCCCAACAACAGGCTCTTGTCGGATATCTCCAACGTGGAATGCCCGTACTCCCGCCGATCCGTCTCCTCCACTTTTCCGCCCAGCAGGGACGTCATCACCTGCAGCCCGTAGCAGATTCCAAGGACCGGCACCCCCATCTCGAAGATTTTCTTGTCGGGCAGCGGCGCGCGCCTGGAAAAGACACTTGACGGTCCTCCGGACAGCACGATGCCGCGGACATTGTCCTTCTTCAGGACGGACGCCCTTGTCGAGTGATGATAGATTTTCGAGTAAACATTGCACTCACGGATCCTGCGGGCGATCAACTGAGTGTACTGAGAACCGAAATCGATTACGGCAATGGTCTGGTGCATGGAAAATCAATACTTCAGGCGGGCGTTAACGAAACCGCAACGGGGACAGGCGGACGTATCCGCTCCAGCCTTGGTCGAGTAGATCTTGTCGCATTTGATGCAATGAAAAATGACCTTCTTGCGTTCCGCTTCGTACAGATTCTTGTCGCGGAAATCCGAGTAAAACCAGAGCGCGAGGATCATACCTACCGCACTGAATAGGTATATGAGCGCTCCAAGCGTTAAATCGACGGTAAACACGTATAAATGGATTCCAGTCCCTGATTAGTGAAAAAAGAAAGGCCATCTTTATGCCATGAAGGTTGCCCTTGCAACGGCAAATCAAATCCGCAAGTGGAATCGGGAGACATCGGCTGTCACGGCCATTCCTTGGCATCCGGCCTTTCTCCGTTCGCTCCACGATCCATGGACCACACCGTGCGGAATGAATTCATACGGGCCGGACTATCCGCGGCATCGGTTTCTCCCGGGATGACCTAACCCGACTTCCGCCTGCCGTGCTTGCGCCGGGAAACAACCCCGCCTGAATCCGGGTTTGTGAAGCAGAATTCCCTTCGCCGGGCAATGTGTTTGCTCGAAGTCCGAAGGGCGGAGGATGCCGTGTGCTCAAATGTTATTCGGCGGATTTCTTTTCGCCGGTACCGGAGGAGTCTTCTTCTTCGGAAGAAGGCGCCTCTTCTGCGGACTCCCCGGAGGGCTCCTTTACGGATTCACCGGAGTCGTCGGGCGCTTTCGCCTCTTCCTCTTGAGCCGGTGGGGTCTCCTCTTCGGCGGCAGCGGCTGTGGTGGCAGTGGATGCCGCTTTTTTACTTCCGGACTTGCGTCGGGTTTTCCTATAACCCTCGTCATCGGGAGCGACCCATTCGATAATCGCCATCTCTGCCGCATCGCCCACCCGTGTGCCAAGTTTGTAAATACGGGTGTAACCGCCGTTCCTGTTGCTGAAGTCCTGCGCTTTCTCGTTAAAAAGGATCTGCACCGCATCCCGGTCGCGAATCCTGGAAATCGCCAGCCGGCGGTGATGCAAGGTTCCCTTCTTGGCAAGAGTCACCATCTTCTCCGCAAAGGGACGAAGAGCCTTCGCTTTTTTAAGCGTGGTGGTGATCCTTCCTTCCCTGATTAGAGCCGACGCGAGATTCGCGGTCAGCGCGACGCGGTGCTCCTTTTTGACTCCGAGTTGATTCCTGTGTTTCAGGTGGCGCATGGTGGTGGAAAAGTTTAAGGTTAAAGGCCGTTCTTTCTATCCAGCAGGCGCTCGTCGATCTTCATTCCGAGAGAAAGGCCGAGCTGTTCGAGTTTGTCTTTGATCTCGTTCAGCGACTTCTTGCCGAAATTCCGGTATTTCAGCATCTCCTGCTCGGATTTCATCGCCAGTTCGCCGACTGTCGTGATATTGGCGTTGTTGAGGCAGTTCGCGGCCCGCACCGAAAGTTCGATTTCATTCACGCTCATATTGAGCAGCTTGCGCAGACGGTTCTGCTCCTCGCTCGCTTCGGAACCTTCGTCCTCGAATTCCACTTCGTCTTCGGAAACCTGGTCGAAGACGCTGAGATGGTGCTTCAGGATAACGGCGGATTGCTTGAGCGCTTCCTCCGGTGAGACGCGCCCGTCGGTCCAGATCTCCAGAATGAGCTTGTCGTAGTCGGTGATTTGGCCGACACGTGTGTTTTCCACAGCGTACTTGACGAGCTTGACGGGACTGAAAAGTGAATCGATGGGGATTTCCCCGATCGACTGGTCCTCCTTCTTGTTCTCCTCTCCGGGACAATAGCCGCGGCCAACCCTGACCTCGAGTTCGGCATAGAAGCGTCGCCCCTTGCTGAGGGTACAGATGTGCTGATCGGGATTGATGATCCGGATGCCCGTCTCTTCCTGGATATCGGCGGCTGTGACCGGGCCTTCGCGGCTTACATCGATCACCATCCGGGCCGATTCGCGGCGCTCCGATATAATCAGGACTTTCTTGAGGTGGAGCACGACATCGGTCACGTCTTCAACCACCCCGTCCATGCTCTGGAACTCGTGGTTGACTCCGTCGATTTTCACCGATGATATCGCCGCCCCCTCGATCGAACTCATCAGCACGCGACGCAACGAGTTGCCGATCGAGTGACCATATCCGGTCTCGAAAGGCTCTGCCGTAAACTTGCAGTACGTTTCAGTGGCGCCGTCCTCGGACTTTACAAGTCGATTGGGCAATTCAAATTTTCCTAGACGTCTTGGCATAATTCCAAACCTAAAGAAGAAGGTTCCGCGGTTTCCGCAAAAAACAGGTTCGAGAGAATAAAACTATCAGCGACTGTAGAACTCGACGATGAGCTGCTCGTTGACGAGCGGCTCGATATCGTCGCGTTCGGGCAGGCGGTTTACCGTTGCTTTGAGCGCGTCCTCCTGAAGCGTCAGCCAGGTGGGAACGGTTCGTATGCGCGTTTCCTCAACGTTGCGCGTGGCGAGCTGACGGGACGATGTGGCCGGCTTGACTTCGATTTCATCCCCGCTCTTGACGGTGTAACTCGGAATATCCACCTTGTGCCCGTTGACCCGAATGTGCCCGTGGTTGACGAACTGTCGGGCCGCATTCCGCGAACGCGCGAAACCTAGATGGTAGACGACGCTGTCGAGACGGGTCTCCAGTAACTGGAGAAAACGGTCGCCGGTGACCCCGCGTTCGCGTTTCGCCCGCTCGAAGAGACGCCGGAACTGCTTTTCCATCAATCCATAGGCGTAACGCAGCTTTTGCTTCTCGTTAAGCCCGATCGAATATTCCGAAACCTTGCGGCGCAGGCGCGGGCCGTGAATCCCGGGAGGATAGTTCTTTTTCTCGAAAGATTTGTTGCTGCCCATAATGGGCTGGCCAAATCTCCGGCTGATTCGAGTTGTAGGTCCTGTGTAACGAGCCATGAGTCGTGATTGTCCTGTTGTGTGGTGGCTGGAGAGTCCCGTCCGGTTAAGGCTCAGACGCGCCGGCGCTTCGGAGGGCGGCATCCGTTGTGGGGAACGGCGGTTGTGTCGACAATGGAAACGACTTCCAGCCCGATGGCCTGCAGCGCACGGACAGCCGAGTCGCGGCCCATGCCCGGTCCCTTGACATGCACCACGACTTCTTTGAGCCCGTGAGCTATCGCGGCTTTGGCGGCATCCTGGGTCACGATTTGGGCGGCGTACGCGGTTGACTTACGCGAACCGCGGAAATTCATCTTCCCCGCGCTCGACCAGGAAATGATGTTCCCCTTGTGGTCCGAGATCGACACCTTGGTGTTGTTGAAAGTGGCCAGGATGTGCGCAATGCCGGAAGTGACGTTCTTACTCCCCTTGGCTTTGCGCACCTTGACGGCGCCGATGTCCGCCTTCAGGAGATCCTGTGCGGTGAGCTCCTTTTCCTTTTCGGCGGGCTGCTTGGTTTGCGCGGCCTCTTCTTTCGCGGGTTGCTGAGCTTGCGCCTTCCGCTCCTCCTTGGGGGAGGGCGCCTGGCTTTCGTTGTCCTCGGACGGTTTTTCTTCAGTCGCCATAATGCAGATAAAAATGTTTAAGTTATTTCTTCTTCATCACCCCGACGGTGCGGCGCGCGCCTTTCCGGGTGCGGGCGTTCGTGCTGGTGCGCTGTCCGCGTACCGGAAGTCCCCGGCGATGCCGGATTCCCCGGGAACAGTTGATCGACTGGAGGCGCTTCAGGTTCGCGGCGATCGAACGCCGCAAGTCACCCTCAACCAAGTAATTGCGCTCGGAGATCAGAGCGGTTAGCCTGTTGAGCTGCTCCTCGGTGAGTTCATGCGCACGCGTGTTCGGATCGATCTCCGAAGCGACCACGACCTGGCGCGCAAGCGTGGGCCCGATCCCGTAAATATAACGGAGAGCGTATTCGATTTTCTTCTGGTTGGGAATGTCAACTCCAAGTAGGCGCGGCATAAGTCATTACGATTAAAGTAGTAGTGTGTAGAAACAAAAAAAAATAGACGTCCGCAAGGGGTTTGGCAATTATTTTTTTAATAAAGTGAGAATTTCCGGTCCGTCTTCCGTTATCAGGACGGTGTGTTCGAAATGAGCCGAGGGGCGCCGGTCCGCGGTCACAACCGTCCAGCCGTCCTCCAGCACCTGCACTTCCGGACCGCCCAGGTTGACCATCGGCTCGATCGCGAGCACCATCCCGGGCCTCAGTTTGGCGCCCGTGTTCTTCCGTCCGAAATTCGGGATCTGCGGTTCTTCGTGCATCGACGCGCCCACTCCGTGCCCGACGAACTCCCTGACAATAGATAATTTCCTGGATTCCACGTATTTCTGGATCACATGGGATATATCCCCCACACGTTTTCCCGGCCGGCTCACTGCGATTCCTTCGTAAAGCGCCTGCTCGGTCACATCGACGAGCCGCTCCACTTCCGGCGCGACGCGGCCGATCTTGACCGTGGCCGCATTGTCGCCCACGTAGCCGTCGAAGTGAACGACTACGTCGAGCGCGACAATATCTCCGGGTTGAATCACGCGTTTGAGAGATCCGATCCCGTGCACCACCTCCTCGTTGACGGAGATGCAACTGTAGCTCGGAAACCTCGACGATCCTATCTGGTAATTATGACAGGCGCTCCGGGCGCCGAGTTTTTCGATGTGCCGTCTCGCCAGTTGATCGAGGTCGTAGGTATTGACCCCGGGCGCCGCCTCCCGCTTCAACACGTCGAGCGCCTCGGCGGCGATTCGACAGACCGTGCGCATCTTCCGGATTTCTTCCGCATTCTTGATTGGAATCATCGCGGGACGGGTGCCAGGTTGAAGGTTTCGAAGATCCGCGCCGTCAGCTCCTCCTGCGGGATTTCAGCCGAAAAGACCGACAGCAGCCCGAGATTCGCGTAATGATCGGCAAGAGGACGCGTGAGACGCTCGTATATCGCGTACCGGCGCCGGATCACCTCCTCGATATCGTCTTCGCGCTGAACGAGGGTCGATCCGCACGAATCGCACCGGCCTTCGCACCGGGGTGGATTGTGCGCGAGATGATAAACCGTCCCGTCCTTCGGGCAGATCCGCCGCTGCGACAATCGCTTAACCGTTTCGCTCTCGGACAACTCCAGGAGAACGCAGGCCGTTAGAACCTCGCCGCGCGTCTCCATCCACTCGTCGAAACAAACCGCCTGGATCCGCGTTCGGGGAAACCCGTCGAGAATGAAGCCACGCGCGGACTTCCGTCCCCAGAACCACTTCCGCATCAGCCCCAGCGTCAGATGGTCGGGAACCAGTTCACCGCGTTTCATCGTTTTCCGGATTGCGATTCCCACCGGTGTATTCCTCTTCATCTCCCTCCTGAAAAGATCCCCGGAAGAAACGTGCTCCGCATTCAACGTGCGAAGGTTCGCCGCCAGGGTTCCTTTTCCCGCCCCGGGAGATCCCATCAGGATAAATTTAACGCTGGAATTATTTGACAAGGAAAAATCGATGGAAGAAGTCCTGCCTCCGGTGAAAAGCCTCCCGGCGGCGCCGGGTTCCGGAGCTTTCAGCGAAGCACGATTCAAGCTGCTCCCGAACACCGGAACTACTGCTGAAGCAGCCAGGCGCCGATCCCTAAGACCAGGAGGGCCAACAGCACAATCCACAAGGTGCCGACGCTCTTGAGTTCCGAAGTGTCCACCATACGCGTGGCCTCCTTCCGGTTGCTCCGCGCCCGGATTCGTCCCTTGCGAAGGAACCCGTCATAGTGCCGTTGCAGCAAATGCGTTTCCACCTGCTGCATCAACTGGAGGACGACCCCGACCGCAATGAGCATTCCGGTACCACCGAAAAACATGGCGATTCGCCCGGGAACATTGTACGAGAACAGGGCGACGTCCGGCATCACGGCAATGATGGTCAGAAAGATGCCACCAGCCAGCGTCAACCGGGTCATTATAAAGTCCAGGTATCTTGCCGTCGGCTCCCCGGGCCGAACGCCCGGAATGTACCCGCCGTACTTCTTGAGGTCGTCGGCAATCTGGATGGGCTTGAACATGATCGAAACCCAGAAATAACTGAATCCCATGATGAGGGCCGCCATCACCATGTAGTAGACCGCCGTCCCCCGCATCAGGTAGTCCGCGAGATCCATCAGGAAACGCAATTCGAGCGCGGCGCCGAGCTGCGATAGAACCTGCTGCGGAAACATCAGGATCGCGCTGGCGAAAATAACCGGCATAACACCCGAATAGTTGACCTTGAGCGGCAGGTACGAACTCTGTCCGCCGTACACCTTGCGACCGACCACACGTTTCGCGTAGTGCACCGGTATCTTCCGCTGGGCCTGAACCACAGCCACGATCGCGGCGATTACGCCGATCAAAAGGCCGAACATGAGAATCGCCTGCCCAAGGTTGAGGCGGTCGACGCCGACCGGGGCGAAGAACAGGCGATAGGTCTGGGCGGCGGCGCCGGGAAGGTCCGCCAGGATTCCGACGGTAATCAGCAACCCGATCCCGTTGCCGACCCCTTTCTGGGTGATCTGCTCGCCAAGCCACATCAGGAGAATCGTCCCCGACGTCAGGAAGAGCGTCCCGGTGATCAGGAACCACGTTCGGTTGATTATGATTATCTGCCCGTATTCCTCGACGTTGTACCCCTGGAACAGCCGCGCCGGGTTCTCCAGAGCGAGGATCAGCAGTACGCCCTGAACCAGACAGATTCCCACCGTCGCATAGCGCGTGTACTGGGTGATCTTTTGCCGGCCGACATCCCCTTCCCGCTGAAGCCGGGATAGACTCGGCACCACCGCGGTCATGAGCTGGAAGATAATCGCCGCACTGATGTACGGCATGATTCCCAGCGCGCAGACAGCGCCCATGAGCAGCGCGCCGCCGGTGAACATGTTGGCCAGATCCAGAAAACCCATCGCCCCCCCGCGCTCGGCCTGGTCTTCGAAAAAAGCCTGCAAGGGGACCGGATCGAGGCCCGGAAGCGGAATGTTCGCGCCCACGCGGGCGACGAACAGCAGGCCGAGCGTAAAGAGAATCTTCTGGCGGAGATCGGGTATCTTGAGACAGTTGGTAAACGCGGACAGCATTGAGTAGTCGTTTTTGGCGTGTATGAACCCGGCGAATCAGAATCTTCTGCTTAAACAGAGATCGCTTCACCCCCGGCCGCTTCGATTTTCTGCTTCGCCGCGGCGGAAAACTTTTCCGCCGTCACTTTGACCGCACGCGAGATTTCCCCGTTGGCCAGGATCTTGATCGGTCCGGCTTTGGCATTGATCACGCCTTTTGCGACCAGCACCTCGCGATTGATCTCATCGACCCCTTCAAGCCGGTCGATAACGCTGAGATTGACGTGGGCGTAAACCTTGCGGAAATTCTTGTTGTTGAATCCGCGCTGCGGAAGACGACGATAAAGGGGCATTTGACCGCCTTCAAAACCGGGGCGAATGCTGCCTCCGGAACGCGCGGTCTGGCCCTTCCCGCCCCGTCCGCAGGTCTTGCCCCGGCCGGAACCTTCGCCGCAACCGACTCGCTTGCGGCGATGTGTCGCGCCTTTCGTGTTCTTGAGAGAATGTAGTCTCATCGAATAAACTCCTTACTGTTCGTTGTCCGCGGCGGTCTCCCGCAGAACACGGATATCCTCGGCGGAACGCAATTGCCGCAATCCGCTGAGAGTGGCGTTCACGACTGCCACGTGGTTGTTGGATCCAAGGGATTTCGAAAGAATGTTCTTGATTCCCGCCGCTTCAAGGACCGCACGGACCCCTCCGCCGGCGATAACTCCGGTACCCTCGCTCGCCGGTCTCAATAGAACCCGGCCGCCATCGGCCTCTCCCATCACCCAATGCGGAATTGTATCGCCCTTGAGCTTGATTGTCACGAGGTTCTTGTGTGCGCGTTCGGTGCCCTTCCGGATCGCTTCAGGCACCTCGTTGGCCTTCCCGTAGCCGACGCCGACACGTCCCTTGCCGTCACCGGACACTACGAGAGAGGAAAAGCTGAAACGGCGACCGCCTTTGACGACCTTCGCACAACGATTGATTTTCACCACCTTATCGGTGAATTCGCTCTCTGGTTTCTCCGGCGCGCCCCTGAATGATTTCCTGACTTGGCTCATAATAGTGCTTAAAATTTAAGTCCCGCCTCGCGCGCGGCATCGGCAAAGACTTTGACTCTTCCATGATAGGGCCGGCCGCCGCGATCAAATACCACGGCATCCACACCAGCGCTTTTTGCTTTCTCTCCGAAGATCCGGCCCACTTTTTCGGCTCCGGCCAGAGTGGCGGCGACTTTGCCTCCGTCCCAATCCTTCGCAAGCGAAGAGGCATAGACCAACGTGCGCCCCGCATCGTCGTCAATGCACTGGGCGTAAATGTGTTTCCCGCTGAAGTGCACCGCCAGGCGCGGACGGTCCGCTCGGCCCCTTACCTTCCGGCGAATCCGCCAGCGGCGTTTCTGTCTGAGCAATCTTTTCGTTTCAAGTTTCATGGTGAAATCCTTTTTCGAATCGGGTTAGGAGACTGTCTTGCCTTCCTTGCGGACCACGGACTCGCCAACGATACGAATACCTTTTCCTTTATACGGTTCGGGTGGATAGAACCTCTTGATGTCCGCGGCCACTGCGCCGACCATCTGCTTGTCCGTCCCTTCAACCTTCAGTTTGGTGTTCTCGGCGACCGTCACGGTCACCCCTTCCGGCACCGTGTACTGAATCGGATGTGAGTACCCGACCGCGAGGTCGAGCACCGTGCCCTTCATCGCGGCACGAAAACCGACGCCGGTTATCTGGATATCCTTGCTGAATCCCTCGGTGACCCCCCGAATCATATTGGAGACGATCGACCGGGCGGTACCCTGCATCGCGGAAGCGAACCGTCCGGAATTCGCCGGTTTCACCAACACACCATCGTCGCCGACCGTGATCTCCACCGCCGGATCGAATGTCTTGCGCAGCTTGCCCTTCGGGCCGTCCACTGTAACGGTTGTCGCCTCGACCGAGACACTCACCTTTTCGGGAACCGCTACGGGTAATTTTCCTGTTCTGCTCATAGTAGGTGCTCCTCTTCCTTACCAGATCGTGCAAACGAGTTCTCCGCCCAGCCGGTTGCGCCGGGCCTCGCGATCCTTCATCAACCCTTTCGGAGTGGTGAGAATCCCCACTCCGAGTCCTTCGAGGACACGCGGCACATCGTCGGCCTTGTAATAGAGCCGGCGGCCCGGTTTGCTCACCCGTTGAATGCCGGCAATCACCGGCGCGCCCTCCACGTACTTCAGGGAGACGACGATGAGCTTGTGGCCCCGCTCATCTTTGTCTTCGCGGAAGTCGCGAATGTAGCCCTCCTCCTTGAGAATCACGGCGATGGCCGCCTTCATCTTGGAATGCTGGGCGCTGCACTCGGTCTTTCCCGCGCGGCTCGCATTGCGGATACGGGTTAAAAAATCGCTGATCGGATCGGTCATGGATGAAATTAGTCAGTGGTGAAGTTGGATGATATCCGTACTTCCAACAAGTCGATTACCAGGAAGATTTGGTGACGCCGGGTATCTTTCCGGCAAGGGCCAGTTCGCGAAACGCGATCCGGGAGAGTCGAAAGCGCCGGATATAGGCGCGGGGACGACCCGTGGACGCGCAGCGATTGTGCACGCGAACCACCGAGGAATTCCGCGGAAGTTTCGCGAGCTCGCGCTGCGCTTCGAAAAACGCTTCGTCGGTGGTTTCCGGGTCAGCAAGGATCTTCTTGAGCTCGGCGCGCCGGGCGGCGTACTTTTCCACCAAACGCTGTCTCTTGAGATTTCTCTGTATTGCGGAAGCTTTAGCCATAATTGCTTAAGGGTTGCGTTAATTCGATCAGGCGCTCGCAGCCTGTTCGGCGGGATTCTCCTGGCGCCTAAAGGGCATCCCGAAGTGCTTGAGCAGTTCGCGGGCGATCTCGTCGTCCCGCGCTGTTGTCACGATGGTGATATCCATCCCGACCACCCGCTTGACGCTGTCCACCGAGATTTCCGGGAAGATGGTGTGGTCGGAGATCCCGATCGTGTAGTTGCCGTTGCCGTCGAGGCGGCTCGGAAGTCCCCGAAAGTCGCGGACCGCCGGAAGCGAGATCGCTATCAACCGATGCAAAAACTCGTACATCTGCGCACCGCGAAGAGTGACCTTCACCCCGATCGGCATTCCCTGGCGAAGCTTGAAGTTCGAAATGCTCTTTCGCGCTTTCGTCAAGACCGGCCGTTGTCCGGCAATATTAGCGATGTCATCGACGGTATCGCTCAACGCCGATTTGTCGATCGTCGCCGCGAGCCCGGAATTGATCACGATCTTCTCGATCGCCGGTACCTGGTGTCGGTTTTCGTAACCACGACTCTTCATCATGGCGGGCGCGATCGTTTCGCGGTAATGTGTTTTAAGAATTGGCTCGTTCATTTTGTCTGATTCTGGCGGGATTTCCCTCCCGGCCGGTTTCGTCAAACGCCTCGGATTTTATAAGAAAAAATTTGCTGTATTGAAACGGTCCCCGGGCTACACGGTCATTCGGTTGTCGCCACCGGCTTCACTTCTCCTGCTCGGCAGCCACCGTTTCGCGCTTCTCGATTCGCTTGAGATTGGAAATATGGATCGACGCCTCGCGCTCCACGATCGCCCCCTCCGGATTGTCGCGGTCCTTGCGCTGGTGCTTCTTGATCATGGCGACGCCCTCGATGATCGCGCGCTCCTTCCTGGGAAGAACCTCCAGCACCCTGCCCTCTTTTCCCGCGTGGCTGCCGCTGATCACGCGGACCCGGTCCCCTTTCTTGATGTGTCTGGTAGCCATTACAAAACCTCCGGCGCTAATGAGATTATTTTCATAAACTGCTTTTGACGCAGCTCGCGCGGAACCGGCCCGAAGATTCGAGTGCCCCGCGGGTTGTTGTTCGCGTCGATAATCACCACCGCGTTGCTGTCGAACCGAAGATAACTTCCGTCGGAACGGCGGATGGGTGCCCGGGTCCGCACGACGACCGCCCGGACGACATCGCCCTTCTTGACGTTCGCGTCCGTGACGCTGTCCTTGATATTGACGACGACAATGTCTCCGACGTGGGCGGTCTTCTTCAACTGCCCGAGCCGGCGAATCATCTTCGCCTTGCGGGCGCCTGTGTTGTCGGCAACGTGTAAACTGCTTAGAAGCTGTATCATAACGGCAAAGGTTCTTTCTTGAAATCAGGAGTCGGCCGACGATTCCTCGACGGACGATTCCCCGACGGCCGGGACACCGGCCGTCGGCGCGGCGCCGACGAGCCGCAGAATGCGCCAACGTTTGAGCTTGCTCAACGGGCGGGTTTCCATGACCTCCACCTTGTCGCCCGGATTGGCCTCGTTCTTCTCGTCGTGCGCGTGGACGACGGTCTTGCGATTGATCGTCTTCCGGTAGCGCGGATGGGGAATCTTGTACGAAATCGTAACCTTGACGGATTTGTCGCCTGATCGGCTGGTGACGAATCCGATATAGGATTTACGCTTGTTGCGCGTTTGTTCGCTCATAGTTCTTTCTGTCCTGCGTTGCGGATTCGGAATTATCCGGCGGCGGTCGCCTTCATTTTCTCAGCGAGCACGGTTTCGCACCGTGCGATCTCGCGCCGCAGGAGCTTGATTTCATGCGTCTTCTCAAGCTGCCCCTGCTGTTTGCGCAGCCGCATGTCGAGCAACTCCGCGCGGGAATCGCGCACCTTCTTGGAAATCTCCTCGACTGATAGTTCTTTAATCTCGTTGGCCTTCATGGTAAAATTCTGCGGATGCCTTCGTTATTCCTCACGGGCGATAAAGCGGCAGCGAAACGGAAGTTTCGTATCGGCCAGCCGCAGCGATTCCTTCGCGACAGTCGGCGAAACGCCTGAGATCTCGAACAACACCGTGCCCGGCTTGATCACCGCCACCCAAAATTCGACGCCGCCTTTGCCTTTGCCCATCCGGGTTTCGGCCGGTTTCTTGGTCACCGGTTTGTGAGGAAACACCCGGATCCAAACCTTGCCCTTACGTTTCATGTTACGGGTGACCGCTACACGGGCGGCCTCGATCTGGGAAGAGGTCATCCATCCGCGGCCAAGGGATTGAATCCCGAATTCGCCAAAGGCGAGCGTGTTGCCGCGGGCTGCGTTTCCAGCGCGGCTGCCGCGGTGGACTTTCCTATACTTTGTTCTCGCGGGAAGTAATGGCATGTTTCAAAAATGGTATTGGTTCGTTCTCTCCTTCGAGCGGCTCAGTTCCTGCCCTCCTCGCCCTCGCCAGGCGCGCAGATCCAGCACTTGACGCCGATGATGCCGTACATGGTGCGGGCTTCGGCGAATCCGTAATCGATCTCCTCGCGCAGAGTGTGCAGCGGCACACGACCGTAGCGCTGCGATTCGGTCCGTGCAATATCGGCTCCACCGAGACGTCCGGAAATCTGGATGCGAATGCCCTCCGTGCCCAGGCTGACCGCGATTTGAACCGCCTTCTTCATGGCTCGCCGAAAGGAAATGCGGCGTTCAAGCTGAAGCGCCACGTTCTCGGCGACGAGTTGGGCGTCGAGTTCCGGTTTCTTGACTTCCTGAATGTCGAGCAGGATGTCCCGGCCCGTTATCCGCGAGAGATCCTCCTTGATCTTCTCAAGCTCCTGGCCCTTGCGCCCGATGACAATACCGGGGCGCGCCGTGAAAATCTTGACGCGGACACGGTTGGAGGCGCGTTCGATCAGGATGCGCGGCACGGCGGCAAACCGGAGCTTGTCCGACAGGCGCTTACGGATGAGCTGGTCCTCCTGAAGAAGGACGCCGAACTCCTTCTTGTTCGCATACCATCTCGATTGCCAGTTGCGACGGACGGGAAGGCGAAAGCCGATTGGATTTACTTTTTGACCCATGACAGTTTACTTGATTTGAGGTTCGTCGCTCAGGATGATGCGGATGTGACTGGTGCGTTTACGGTACGGCTTGGCCGTCCCGCGGGCCCCCGCCCGGAAACGTCGAAACGCCGGGCCCTGTTCCACGACGGCTTTCTTGATAACGAGATCGTCCGACGAAAGGTTGTTATTGTTTTCCGCGTTCGCCACTGCAGACTTGAGAGTCTTTGCGACGAGCCGCGCGGATTTGCGCGGAATGAACGCGAGCAGCTCGAGCGCCGCGTCTGCCTTCCGGCCCTGAATCTCCATCGCAATCTCCCGGACCTTCTTGGGAGACATTCTGGCGTACTTGGTTAAAGATTGGACTTCCATGGTTGGTTAACGTTGGTATTGCGTGGTCTTGACGCGAACGACGTCCCCCCGCTCGATGACTTCATCGGTAAAAAGATTCACTATGATTCCAGCACTCACTTCATTCCTCACCTCGACCATCATGATCTCGGCGATTTCCGTTTCGCCGCGACGCACGTGACAGATCATTCCCGGACGGTAGCCGGAATGGTAGCCGGCCGGAATCATCACAAGGTCGGTTACTTCGGTGGAAACAATGTCGTGGACCTGCACCGGCATAACGTTTCCCGGCGCTTGAAAGACGAACCACGGCCGATCGAGTTCCCCCGTGCGGATCGTCGCGCTAAACGGTTCCTCGGTCGGCGCCGTCGCAGGATCGGAATCCTCCGCGCGCACCGATGCACCGTCGCTCGAACCCGTTCCACCCAGAAGCACCAGCGCAACCAGCCACGGGCCGGAAAAACGCGCAACCGCGCGTGCGGCGCGCAACAAACGCCGGACGGGAGCTGGATTCTGGAAACGCGGTTTCATCGAATCAATCGAAGTCACTTCTTGGTGTGAGAGCCGTGGCCCTTGAAATTCCGGGTCAGCGCAAACTCGCCGAGTTTGTGCCCCACCATGTTTTCGGTGACGTACACCGGTACGAAAGACTTTCCGTTATGGACGTTAAACGTCAGTCCAACGAAGTCCGGCGTAATCGTCGAACGGCGCGACCAGGTCTGCACCGGCTTGCGGCCCCCGCTTTGTTGCGCCTGCTCGATTTTGTCGTGCAGGGAGGGATCGACGTAAAATCCTTTTTTGATCGAACGTGCCATAACCGTTATTTATTCTTAACTTTCGTGCCGTCTCGCCGAACGAGGATAAAGGAATTCGAAGGTTTGGACCGGCGGCGGGTGGGATAACCTTTGGCGAGTTGCCCCCAGGGAGAAACCGGGTGCCCGCCGCCCGAAGTGCGGCCTTCACCCCCGCCCATCGGGTGGTCGATCGGGTTCATCGCCACACCGCGCACGCGGGGGCGGCGACCTTTCCAGCGGCGCCGTCCCGCCTTGCCTTCAACGATGTTACCGTGCTCGTGATTGCCGACCTCACCGATCGTCGCCATACAGCGTGAATGCACCACCCGGATCTCGCCGGACGGAAGTTTGATGGTCGCGCGGTCCCCGTCCACGGAAACGAGTTGCGCGGCATTGCCGGCCGCGCGCGCCAATTGCGCCCCTTTTCCGGGAATCATCTCGATCGCGTGAATCCGGGTCGAAGGCGGGATCACCGCGAGCGGCATGCAGTTGCCGGGATCGAAGGCAGCTTTGTCGGCGGTGATGAGTGTGTCGCCTTCGCGAATACCGCGCGGAGCGAGAATGTAGCGCTTTTCGCCGTCGCGGTAGGCAAGCAGCGCGATATTGGCCGAGCGATTCGGATCGTACTCTATCGCCTGAACTTTCGCGGGAATGTCCTTCTTGTCGCGCCGGAAATCCACCGCCCGGTAAAGGCGCTTGTGGCCGCCGCCGCGGCGGCGGGAAGTGACGCGACCGTAGCAATTCCGTCCGCCCGATTTCGACGTCGACTTGGACAGTCGCTTCTCAGGGCGCTTCTTTGTAAGGTGCGGCTGCGGATTCAGCAGGAGAAATCTCTGAGTCGGCGTAAGTGGTCTGTAATCTTTTAAAGACATTGCAAAAAGGTGATTGGCGGAAAAAATTCCAAAGCTTATGCGATTTCGATCTTGTCGCCCTCCTTGAGGGTCACGATCGCTTTTTTCATCCCGCTCTTGCGGCCCATCTTTCCGGTCCGCATGTTGCGCGACACCCGCGGCTTCGTGCGCATGACGTTCACGCGCTTCACGGTCACCTTGAATACTTTCTCCACCGCGTTCTGGATCGAGATCTTATCGGCGTTGTCGAAGACCTCGAAAGTGTACTGCCCGGTGTTGGCGGAAAGCTCGGTGGATTTCTCGGTGAGGCGCAGGGCTTTGATGACTTGATCGGGCGACTTCATGATTCGTTTCCTCCGTTCAAACGCTCGAGAAGGCGCTCGAGCGCCTTTTCGGAAATGAGAATGTTTTCGTGAAGGGCCAGATCATAGGTATTCAGGGTATCGGCTTCCTGGAATCGTACGCGGGCGATGTTGCGTCCGCCCATGACCGTTTCGTCGGTAAAGGAGTCGTCGACCAGAAGAAGGCGGCCTTCCGCATGAATCCGGTCCAGAATCGCCGCGAAGTTCTTCGTCTTGGCGGGAGCAACCTCGAATTTCTCGATCACCTGCACCCCTCCGGAACTCGCAACATCGAAAAACGCCCGGCGCAAGGCGAGGCTCTTCACCTTGCGGTTGACCTTCTTGGAATAATCGCGCGGACGCGGACCGAAAACAATGCCGCCGCCGACCCAGATCGGCGACCGCCGGCTGCCCGCGCGGGCGTTGCCCGTCCCCTTCTGACGCCACGGCTTGCGTCCGCCGCCGCTCACTTCGGCGCGCGTCTTGGTGCTCGCGTTCCCCTGCCGGGCGTTGGCGCGGAAGGCCGTGATCACGTCCTTGACCGCCTGTACTCCCGTTGCGCCCTCGAAAACCGGAATCCGGTCGAACTCCTTCTCCCGGCTGGATGCGCCGTCCGTTGTGTAAATTTTTAATTTCATCGCTCAACTACCTTCCGTCAGGCTGCCTGGGCCTTCCTGCGCGCCTTTTTGGCCGCCCGGATCAAAACCGTTTCGCCGTTGGCTCCGGGAATGCTCCCCCGGATCAACAGCAGATTCTTTCCTTCGTCGACTTTGAGCACGCGAAGATTCTGAACCGTCCGGCGAACCGAACCCATGTGTCCGGGCATGATCTGGTTCTTGAAAACGTGGCCGGGAGTCTGGCACAATCCGATCGAACCGATTCTGCGGTGCGTCATCGATCCGTGGCTGGCGGGGCCTCCCTTGGTCCGAAAGCGTTTGACCACCCCCTGAAACCCTTTGCCCTTCGTGGTACCCACAACGTCGATACGCTCGCCTTCGCTGAAAAGAGAAACGTTGAGCACGTCGCCCGCCTTTTGCTCAGGGGCGGAGGGAAGCCTGATCTCCCGCAACTGCGAAACCGGATCGACTTTCGCCTTCTTCAGATGCCCCAACTCGCCTTTCGTGAGGCGAGTTGGCTTCTGCGGGGAAAAACCGATCTGAATCGCGTTGTAACCGTCCAGTTCCTCACTCTTGACCTGAACGACGGGACAGGGGCCTGCTTCAATGACGGTCACCGGTACGAGTTGGTTGTCACCGTCATAGATCTGGGTCATACCCAGCTTTTTTCCTAATAATGCTAGTTTCATGGTGCTAAGCGGTAGGTGGAGGATACTGTCTTCTCCGTTTCAAACAGGAGGACCTACTTTAGTCTGCGTTGTGTTTAAATCGTTTCCGCTGGTCGGCTGATACGCGTGTTCGAATGATAAGGTTTGCTCCGCACTCAGACGTTGATCGTGATATCCACGCCGGCCGGAAGGTTCAGTTTCTTGAGTTCGTCCACCGTCTGTGCCGTGGGATCGATGATGTCGATCAGGCGCTTGTGCGTGCGCATCTCAAACTGGTCCATCGACTTCTTGTCCACGTGGGGAGAGCGGTTGATTGTGTACTTGACAATGCGGATCGGCAAGGGCACGGGTCCGGAAACCCGCGCGCCGGAGCGCTTGGCCGTTTCCACGATTTCCGAGGCGGACTGGTCGATCACCCGGTAATCGTAGCCCCTCAGTTTTATTCGAATTTTTTGATCGCTCATGACAGACCTGCAATAAAGTTAGGTTCTCGCGGGAGCGCGGGAAGAGGTTTCCACGATGCCCGCCAGAAGACTCGCGGGAACCTGCTCGAAATGCGAGGGCTCCATCGAGTAGCTGGCGCGGCCCTTGCTGAGCGAACGCACGTCGGTGGCGTACCCGAACATCGTCTCCAGCGGCACCTGGGCGTTGATGATGCACACCGTTCCCTTGGTGCCCATTTCCTGAATCCGGCCCCGGCGGCGGTTGAGGTCGCCCATGATGTCGCCCTGGTATTCCTCCGGAGTTGCGACTTCCACCTTCATGATCGGTTCGAGCAGAACGGCGTTCGCCTGCTTCATCGCTTCACGGAAGGCGAAGATGCCCGCCATCTTAAAGGCCATTTCCGAAGAGTCCACCTCGTGAAAACTTCCGTCGAAGATCTCGACCTTGAAATCGATCACCGGATATCCGGCGACCACGCCGTTGTTGGCGGCCTCGAGAATCCCTTCCATCGTCGGCTTGATATACTCCTTCGGGATCACCCCGCCAACGATCTTGTTGATGACTTCCGGACCCTTTCCGGCCTCGTTCGGCTCAAGGCGGATGACACAGTGCCCGTACTGCCCGCGTCCGCCCGACTGGCGAATAAACTTTCCTTCCCCTTCGGAACGGCCCGTGATCGTTTCGCGGTACGCGATCTGCGGCTTCCCGGCGTCGGCCTCGACCTTGAATTCACGGAACAGACGATCGCGGATGATCTCCAGATGCAGTTCGCCCATTCCGGCGATAATCGTTTGGCCGGTTTCCTCGTTCGAACTGACAACAAATGTCGGATCCTCTTCGGCCAGGCGCTGGAGCCCGCTTGACATCTTTTCCTGGTCAACCTTCGTCTTGGGTTCGATCGACATGGAAATAACCGGCTGCGGGAAAGACGGCGGCTCGAGTCGAATGTCGAAGCCGGGCGACGCGAGAGTGTCGCCGGTGGAAATGTCCTTGATTCCGATCACCGCGCAGATGTCCCCGGCGTAAACGACGTCAACGTCCTCGCGGGCGTTCGACTTCATCAGCATGAGCCGGCTCACGCGCTCCTTTCTACGGGTGCGCGGGTTGAAAACCTCGTCGCCCTTCTTGAGCGTTCCACTGTAAACGCGGACAAAGACAAGTTTCCCGACGTACGGGTCCGTCGCCAGCTTGAAGGCGAGCGCGGTGATTTTTCCGGAGTCCTCGGGCTTGACCTCGACCTTTTCGCCGTCGCTATTGGTGCCCTGGACGGGGGGAAGATCGAGCGGAGACGGCAGGTAGTTGACCACCGCGTCGAGGACGCGCTGGACGCCCTTGTTCTTGAACGCCGATCCGGGGATCACCCCGACGAAATCAAGTGAAATGGTCGCTTTGCGGATCGCCGTCTTGAGTTCGTTCTCGGTGAAGTCCGCTCCTTCCAGGAACTTTTCCGCAATGACGTCGTCGTAGTCTGAAATCGCTTCAATCAGAGTTTCGCGGTACTTTTTCGCGTCTTCCTTGAGGTCGCCGGGAATGTCCTTTATGTCGTATTTGACGCCGAGCGGGTCGCTTTCGTCATAATAGTAGGCCTGCATCGTCACCAGATCGACCAGGCCCTTGAATTTGTCTTCCGCGCCGATCGGGAGGTACAGCGGATGCGCGTTGGCGCCCAGCTTCTCCCGCATGTCCTTGACAGCGCCCAGGAAGTCCGCGCCGACCCGGTCCATCTTGTTCACCAACGCGATGCGCGGAACGCTGTACTTGTCGGCCTGCCGCCATACGGTCTCTGACTGCGGCTGGACGCCGGCCACCGCGCAAAAGACCGCGACCGCGCCGTCGAGCACCCGGAGCGAACGCTCGACCTCGGCCGTGAAGTCCACGTGACCCGGCGTGTCGATAATGTTGATCTGGTTCTGGATGTCCGCGTAGGGGCCGGTCGCATTGGTCCAACTGCACGATATGGCCGCCGACGTGATCGTGATCCCACGCTCGCGCTCCTGCTCCATCCAGTCGGTCACGGCGTTTCCATCGTGAACCTCGCCGATCTTGTGAACCACGCCCGTGTAATAAAGAATGCGTTCGGTCGTGGTGGTTTTTCCCGCGTCGATGTGCGCCGCAATACCAATATTGCGGGTAAATTCCATCGGGAACCTGCGGCCCTTGCTGTTGGCCGCGGAGATTTCATGTGTTATCGGACTCGACATATCGGATCAAAGTGTTACCAGCGTAAGTGCGCGAACGCACGATTCGCCTGGGCCATGCGGTGAGTGTCCTCACGCTTCTTCACCACGGCTCCTGTTTTGTTGTAGGCATCGACGATCTCGTCGGCGAGGGCGTCGCGCATCGCCGTTCCCTTGCGGCCCTTCGCCGAGGCGATCAGCCACCGGAAAGCCACGCTCTGCTGGCGTTCGAAGGGAACCTCGACCGGCACCTGGTAGGTGGCGCCCCCGACACGGCGGCTCTTCACTTCCAGGCGGGGACGAATATTTTCCATCGCCCCGAGAAGCAGGTCGATGGGATCGCCCTTGCCCAGCTTCTCGCTCACCCGTTCGAACGCACCGTACACGATGCGCTGCGCGGTGGATTTCTTACCGTCCACCATGATGATGTTGATAAGCTGCGTCACCAACGTGCTGCTATAACGGGAATCGGGAATGATCGTTCTGCGAACGGCTTTTCTGCGGCGTGACATGATCGTTTACTTCTTGGGACGTTTGACTCCGTATTTCGAGCGGCTGCGCCTGCGCTTTTCCACGCCCTGGCTGTCCAGCGCACCGCGAACGATGTGATACCGCACGCCCGGCAAATCCTTAACCCGGCCACCGCGCACCAGTACGATGCTGTGCTCCTGGAGGTTGTGGCCTTCGTCCGGAATATAGGAAATCACCTCTGTCCCGTTCGTAAGGCGGACTTTCGCCACTTTGCGGATGGCGGAGTTCGGCTTCTTGGGCGTACGCGTCATCACCTGGACACAAACCCCCCGGCGAAACGGATTTCGGTCCAGGGCCGGCGATTTGGTCTTGGTTTTGACGGCCTTGCGGCCTTTGCGTACGAGTTGATTAATCGTGGGCATGGAAAAATTGAATGACGGTTAATCGGTGAAAAGAGATCAAAATGAGGACTCACCGAATGGCGGGCAAGCCATTTTTTTTATTTTTAATACTTTTTTCAGCAGCGGCGATGGTGCGCCGTGCGCCATCCCTGTTGAATACGATGGTGAAGCCGGAGTCGTGGACGGGCTCCGCCACGACTCACGTCTCTCCCCCAAACGTGAAAACGTGATCACAAAAGATCCCGACCGCAAGGATGAATCGTAGGAAATTGCGGCCCGAAATTCCCCGGCGGCACGAAAAAAGCCGCGCAATCCCGATCAATCTTCACGCCCGAAGAGCGCGTGTTCGGCGGAAGTCGCCTCCTCCCCGGCCATCGCGCGGCGCGCGCCCTGAAGCTGACCCCGGAACCATGTGCGCTGCTTCCTGACGAGTCCCCGTGTGTCGGCGGCGATCCGCGCGGCAAGGTCCTCTTTCGAACATCGCCGCGGGTCGTCCAGCCAGGCCAGCGTTTCGCGATAGCCGATGGCGCGGGCCGCGGCCGGATTACACTCGATCCCCTGCTCCCGCAACCTCCGCACTTCTTCGATAAGCCCTCCCTCAACCATCTCCCGCGCACGCCGGTCGATCCTGAGCTCGAGTTCGACGGAGTCACGGTCCAGAACGCAGACCCGTTTTTCAAAACCCGGAAACGGCGGCGGCAGGGCCCGGAAATCGGCCTCGATCTCCGCCAGGCTTCGCCCGCTCGCCAGGCAACGTTCCAAAGCGCGCGCAACCCGGCGCGGATTTTTCGGGTCGAGGGTCCCCAAGCCACGCGGATTCAGCCGGAGCAGTTCCCCGGTCAACGCCTGCAACCCTCCCGTCCGCTCGAGCTCCGCCACCCGGTCCCGCACCGCGGGACCGACCTCCAGTTCATCTACGACAGGTTCCAGGAAGCTCTTGAGGTAGAACCCGCTCCCTCCGACCACGAGAGGACGCTTTCCCCGCGAAAGTATCTGATCGACCGCCTGTTGCGCCAACGGCACGTAGCGCCCGACGCTGAAGGTCTCGTCCACCGGAACCAAGTCGATCAGGTGATGCGGAACCCGCTCCATTTCCGTCGGCGAGGGCTTCGCCGTGCCGATGTCCATCCCCCTGTAAAAGAGCATCGAGTCGCACGAAACGACCTCCATCCGATGCCGCACGGCCAACTCCAGAGCGATCGCCGTCTTTCCGGCCGCCGTGCAACCGGTCAATATGTAAAGGACTTTTTCCATGAGATTTCCTGAAGCGATCTTAGCTCAACAGGTAAGGGATCCCGGTCTTCGGAACAAGAAAACTGAACGAACCCCACTTACAACTTTTCAAAGAGTCGCACTCTTCCCATATTCCATAATCTCAGACTCTCCGGGGCCACCGGCTTCACACCAAACAAGATTTCACTCACAAAATGGCCGACGACATGAACACCGGGAAGTTTCGCAAACCCGATTGGACCGGAATCCGGGACGGTGTTCCGTGGGTGATCGGCCACAGGGGCCATGCCGAATCCTATCCGGAAAACACCCTCCCGTCGTTCCGCGCCGCGCTCGCCGCCGGAGCCGACATGGTGGAACTCGATTTTCGGGAAACCGCGAATGGAGTCTTGGTCTGCGCCCACGACGACCACGTATCCCGCTGCATCGACCTCGACCGTTCGCCCCAGGCGGCGAAGCGACGGATCTCCACCTCCTCCAGCGCCGTGATCGCGGGATGGGATGCCGGCGCCCGAAAGAACCCTTCCTTCGCCGGGATCGGAATCCCGACCGTGGAAGAGGCGGTCAAGGAAATCCTCAAAGGCGGCGGCATTCCGGTCCTCGAACGCAAGTCCGGCGCGCCTCGGCGCATTCTCGACCTTCTCAGACGCATGAAAGCGGTGCAATCCGTCTGCGTGCAGTCCTTCGACTGGCAGTTCCTGCGCGCCCTGCACTTCGCCGATTCCACAGTAACGCTCGCCGCGCTCGGGAAACGGACTATGCCCATCGACGTGATTCCCGCCATTCGCAACACCGGAGCGCGCATCGTGAATTGGGATTTCCGGGGATTGACCAAATCGAATGTCCGGCGCCTCCACGAACCGGGATTTCCGGTCTGGACCTGGACGGTCAACCGCGAATTGGAGTTTCGATCGGCCGTCGAGATGGGTCTCGACGCGATTACCACAGACGCCCCAGACCGACTCCGCCGGTTTCTCGATTCTTCCTGATCCACCCGGAACGGCGCCGGCCGGGAGCCAAACCCAGTCAGGCAACAAGTCAAGGTCGCCCCGGCCCTTTCGTGCTTTTGAGGTTGACCCCCCCTGAACATTCCCTGTTTTAATGGGCGATACCCACTTACATCCGTTATTATGAAAAAAGTCCGACTCGGTATAATTGGAATGGGAAACATGGGGACGGCCCACGCGAAAAGCCTTCAGGACGGTAAGGTTCCCGGCTGCGAATTGGCGGGGGTCTTCGACGTTGATAAAGCGTCCCTTGCACGGTTTCCGGACATCAAAAGCTACGGCGACACCGGAGAAATGTTCCGCTCGGGCGATGTGGACGCGGTCCTGGTCGCGACGCCGCACTATTCGCACACCACCATCGGCATCGAAGCGCTGGAAAACGGAATTCACCTTCTCGTTGAAAAGCCGATTTCCGTCCACAAGGCCGACTGCGAGCGCCTGATCGCAGCGCACGAAAAAAACCCGAACCTGGTCTTCGCCGCAATGTTCAACCAGCGGACCGAACCGTATTACAAGAAGGTGCGGGAACTCGTTAAGAATGGCGAGCTCGGGCGGATTTGGCGCATCAACTGGATCATTACCACGTGGTTCCGCACGGAAACCTACTACGCATCCGGGGGCTGGCGCGCAACGTGGAAGGGGGAAGGCGGCGGCGTGCTGCTCAACCAGTGCCCCCACCAACTCGACCTCTTCCAGTGGATATTCGGGATGCCGGCAAAAGTCAGAAGCTTTTGCGGATTCCGCAAATTCCACGACATTGAGGTCGAGGACGACGTCACCGCCTACATGGAGTACGCCGACGGCGCCACGGCGATCTTCATCACAAACACCGGCGAAGCCCCGGGCACAAACCGGCTTGAGGTGGTCGGTGAACAGGGTCGGCTCGTCGTTGAAGACCAGCAACTGAACTTCCTTCGAAATGAAGTGCCGATGAGCGAATTCAGCCGCACCTCCGATCAGGCATTCGCGAGGCCGGATGTGTGGGAGGTCAGCATTCCCGTCAAAGGAACGGCCGGAAAACACGTGGAGATCCTGCGGAACTTCACCGACGCGATCCTGCACGGCAAGGAACTCATCGCTCCCGCGGCGGAGGGCATTCACTCGGTCGAACTGGCGAACGCCATGCTCTACTCGGCGTTCCGCGACGCAACCGTGGAACTTCCCCTCGACGGCGCCGCATACGAGGAGGCCCTCAATCAGAAAATCCAGGGCTCCACCCACCAGAAGAAAGTGGTCCGCAAATCCGATGAAGACTTCACAAAGTCATTTGACGCTTAGCGAGGCGTAGCCTCAGACGCGAAGTGACGCACGCATCTTGAGGCCCGTGCCGCGCGACGAAATCCCGGCTTGCCGCGGGTTGCGTGCGAAAAACTCACGCCTCTGTTGATCCCGCGGTCGCGGGAGAAGTCCCGTGCTTGCCGGGACAGACGCAAGCAACTTACTGCCGAGTCCCGTAGAAAAACATGTCTGAATTCACAATCACATTTCGTGCTTTAGAACCCCGGGGCCGGCCCCGGATACGATTCGCGCCGGCCCTCGCCTTTCACTTCAAACCCGCGCTTCGCTCATGAAAATCAATCAAGTCGCCCTTCAGACCTTTACCATCCGGGAATCGATAAAAAACCCGGCCGACATTGCGAGTTCGCTGAAAAAAGTCCGTGAAATCGGTTACAGCGCGATTCAGGCCAGCATGATGGGCCCTATCGACGAAGACGAACTCGTGAAGATTGTCGACGGAGAGGGAATCACCATTTGCGCCACCCACGAACCCGCCGAAAGCATCCTGAACGAGCCCGAAAAGGTGATTGAACGGCTCGGGAAACTGAACTGTTCGCTCACCGCGTATCCGTTTCCCAAAGACGTCGATTTAACGTCGAAGGAATTCATCGACGATTGGATAAAAAAACTCAACAGTGCCGGCCGCATCCTCGCTGAAGCAGGAATCACCCTCGCGTATCACAATCACCAGCGCGAGTTCCTGCAACTCGACGGGAAGACCGTTTACGAGCGGATCTTCGAGGAAACCGACCCGCGCTGGATGCAAGCCGAAATCGACACTTACTGGATCCAATACGCGGGCGCCAGCCCGCTGGAATGGTGCGAACGGCTCGCCGGGCGCCTGCCCATCCTTCACCTGAAGGATTACCGAATCTCCGCGGACATGAAACCCGAATTCGCGGAAATCGGAAACGGCAACATCAACTTCAAACCGATCATCGCCGCCGCCGAAAAAGGCGGCTGCCGATGGTTCGTCGTCGAACAGGACGTTTGCCCGGGGGATCCGTTCGAATCCGCCCGGCAGAGTTTCGAGTACATCCGAGACCATTTGTGCGAGAATTGATCGGGTATCCTCCCCAGCCCGACCGGGGCTTGCCGGGGAGGACCCCGTAAATCGATAGCTCGCAAAGCACACGCTGGAAAATCCAAGATCCGAAATCAAATTCTCCGAAACGCCCTCGTCGCCCGCATCCGAGCCTCCGGTCCGATTTTCTCTTTTCAATGCCTCCGGCCGAATCCATTATCATCTCTTAAACCTGAACACTGCGACATCCATGAGCTCACAAGACGGCATGAACTACGCCCCTAAGGGAAAACCTTCGCCTGTGGTGGAGAAAGGGGAATTCCCCATCGCGGCAACCCGCCTCGATCACGGACACATCAACGGTCAATGCAACGGTCTGGTTGAAGCCGGCGCGGAACTGCGGTACGTTTACGACCCCGATCCGGCCAAAATCGAGGCCTTTTGCCAGAGGTTTCCCGGCGTCAAACCGGTTGAAAACGAGGATCAAATACTGAACGATCCCGAAATCAAGCTCGTCGCCGCCGCCGCGATTCCCAACGAACGCGGCCCTCTCGGCTTGCGCGTCATGGACGCCGGAAAGGATTACTTTACCGACAAGACTCCATTCACCACCTTCGATCAACTGGAGGCCGCCCGCAAAAAAACAGCGGAGACGGGCCGCAAATACATGGTCTATTTCAGCGAGCGCCTTCACGTGGAATGCGCCATGTTCGCCGGCGACCTTATTGACCAGGGCGCCATCGGTCGCGCATTCCAGGTCGTGGGCTTCGGACCTCACAGAATCGGCGACCCCTCGAAACGTCCGGACTGGTTTTACAAAAAGGAACAGTACGGCGGCATCCTCACCGACATCGGCAGCCACCAGTGCGAACAATTCCTTCACTACACCGGCGCCACGGACGGCAACGTCAATTCGGCGCGCGTTGCCAACTTCAATCATCCGGACTATCCGGAGTTCGAAGATTTTGGTGAAGCGTCTCTCGTCGGCGAAAACGGCGCATCGTTCTATTTTCGCGTGGACTGGTTCACCCCGGACGGACTCAGCGCATGGGGCGACGGCCGCACCTTCATCTTTGGAACGAAGGGCTTTATTGAGTTACGCAAATACGTCGACATCGCGAACGATCGCAAGGGAGATCAACTTTACCTCGTCAACGAGGAAGGAGAACAGCGAATGGACGTATCCGGAAAAGTCGGCTATCCGTTCTTTGGTAAACTGATCATCGACTGCCTCAATCGCACCGAAGACGCAATGACACAGGAACACGCGTTCAAAGCCGCCGAACTGTGCCTTAAAGCCCAGGACTACGCCGACAAAAACCGGTAGCGGAAGCGCGCCTCACTCATTCCGCGCCGCCGAGCCCTGGCGGGTCGCCGCTGCCGCGACGTTGATGAGATCGCGCGTTGCGCTGTGGAGGCGCGGCAAGAACAGGATGGACGCGATGGACCCCAATGGACCAAGCTACGAGGAAATCGCCGCTCCGCCGCCCACCTCCAGTCCGGACGCGACGGCACCCTTCCCGGAAATTCCGAACCCCCCGCCACCGCCGAAGACTTCGATCTCGTCACCTGGCTGGTGATTAACGAGAAGAATGAAGTGTGACGGAGTTAGGTTAGATCTGACACTTTCCGATCCTCGCTCAATCCGGCGGATTCCCCGGTCGTGTTAATGGATTTCGTAAAACTCGAGACTTCGCAATCGAGCGATAACATTCTCACGACGCTGAAGAGCTTCGGCCCCATGATCCAATTCCTCCGCACGAAATAGAAAATTCTCAATCATCCTCGCGGCACTATGTCTCGCACCCATAGAGAATTGATCCAGCAAAGCTTCTTCGAGAATCGACAATGCAAAGAGGCGCACATTCTTTATTTGATTTCCAGATGCCACAAATGCCACCGACCTCAATTCGATATCATAATCCATTCCAATCCGCTTGATTACATCTGTCAGGGGTCACTTAAAACCAGCCACTGAGGAACGAATCAAAACGAGCCACCTTGAGTCAAACGGCCGAAAAGTTGCCGGTTTACCAAAATCGGGGTTTTTTGGCGGGGCATGTCAAATTATCTCAAGATGGCTAAAATCAACAGCATACAAACTCTGGCCGAACG
>SLTG01000017.1 GCA_007130045.1 Opitutales bacterium | reverse complement strand
CCTTGCGCAACGACAATATGCGGGTTGGCACCCGATTCAGAGCGATTTTGACCGGGTTTTCTTCTTCACCGAAATCCGCAAGTCGTTGATTCTCGCAAGAGGTGTCGAACTTGGGCTAAAGTGCCATTGCGCCTTGGCCAAGGCAGCGGCCCAGGGCGCGACTCCCCTCTTGCTCGACGGTTCCCGTCCCGGCCCAAGCCGGGGCCCGGGATCATATCTCTCGCGTTGCCGTCTCCAACTCCCTGAGCTGGCGCGCTATTTCCCGGCCCAGTTCGCTGCACGCGCCGCTGATGGACCGCGCGAATGCGGCGTAATCCCCCCGGGACCAATCTCCCGTCCGCGTGAATTCGCCGCCTGATTCGATGCTCCGCTCCACGCCGTCATAGATCATCCAAAACGCCCGAAACGAATAACTTCCCGAACCATCCGGGTGTTCGACCGCTTCGCATGCCAGCAGGTGAATCTCCACCTCGTAGTTCACCTCCTCCCGGCTCGCCTCGGGAAACAGGAGAATCGAGCCGACGAACGGATCACCGCGAAGCTGTTCGCGTACAATTCGCGACGCGCCCCGGTCCAGGGATTCCGCCCACCGGTTGAATTCAGAATAACGCAAACTGTTCTCCCCGGTGCGGACCGTAATCGCAGGGGTATTGAAATAATCGGTCACCTGGATCCGCCGCAGGCCGACCGACAGCGGCTCTCCCGCCGGATGCTCGTCGCCCCTCCCGGCTTCCTCCTCAAATTCAACCGAAGCGAGCAGGTAATACCGCGTCGGATCCGTGATCGGGCGGGTCAGCGTACACGCGCTCATCACAACGACTCCGCCCAAAGCCGCGACTCCCGCGATCCTGAGAAATCGCGGATTCATTGCCGCACCTCCTCCCTCCGTCCCGATATCAGCGCATTCGGATTCCGCTCAAGGAAATCCGCAAGCCGCTGAACCGAACGGGAGGCTTCTCCCAGGCGCTGAAGCGTGGTCGCCAACTCAGGCCCAAGACCCGAACGCGGGCTGATCAAGCCCTCCATCGCTTCCACGGCGCTTCCCAGTTGGTTCAGAGTTGATGAAAGCTCGTCAGCCGTCACGATAACCCGCTCGCTGACCGGATCCACCTGCTCGTCAAGTCGCCTCAGGATTTCGCTTAGGTCGCCGAACGCAAGATTCGCGGATTGAATTGACTCGTGCACTGCCTCCGAGCCGATCAACTCGGTAAAGGCTTCGGCCGCCTTGTTCAGGTTTGCGGCCAACCGTTCGGTTTCCAGCGCACCCACCTTCGATTCGGCGTGTTCCAGCAGGTTTTCCACCTTCCCGGCGATTCCCGCGAAATCCACTTCGCCAATATTCGCCGCGATACCGGTGAACCTTTCGCGCAGATCCGCGAAAATGGACGGAACCGCCGGAACGACCGCGTACGGCGGATCTTCGGGCACCGCGACGGTTCGCGGCGGAGCCGAGGGATCGACGTAATCCATCTCGATAAACATCAGTCCGGAAATCCCGACCAGCGTCAGTCGCGCCCGCAGGCCCTCCGCCACCAACTGGCGCATCACCTCCGGATCCCCGATATCTACAGCCCTTCCTTGCGCGTCGCGGATTACCTGCCGGTCGAACTCACAAATAACCGGCATGATCGAGCGTTCGCTCGTCGGATCGTAATGGATCCCAATCTCCTTCACTCGTCCGATACGCACCCCGCGGAATTTCACGGGAGCACCGACATCCAGGCCATGCACGGACTCATCGAAGTAAACCACGACCCGGGAAGGTTCTCCGAACCACGTCCTCGCCTCAAAATAAAATACCCCGGCCGCGGCCAACCCGATCGCCCCGGCCACAAACATCCCGATCAGTGCGGTACTTGGTCTCGATTTCATAGTTCCTCCTTTCTGTTTTCTCTCATCATTCCGATTCCTTACAATCCTTATCGCGGAGAACGCGTTCTCCTCCGAAAAACTCAAGAACGTGCGGATTTTGCTCCTCGCGCAGCAGGTGCCGGAGCGTTCCCGATGCGATAATTGTCTTCGTCTCCCTCCCAAGCATGACGACCCGGTCGGCCACCGTGCAAATGCTTTCGACATCGTGCGACACCACAACGACCGTGGTCCCGAGGTTTTCCCTTGTCTGCAGGATCAGCCGGTCGAGGTTCCGGGCGCTGACGGGATCGAGCCCGGCGGAGGGTTCGTCGAAAAACAGGATTTCCGGGTCAAGGATGAGAGCACGCGCGAGAGCCGCCCGCTTGCGCATTCCGCCGCTCAGTTCCGATGGATACGTCGACTCGGACCCCGCAAGCCCAACCATGCCGAGCTTCACTGCCACGAGATCGTGGATCTCATCCCGCGTGAGCGACGTGTGCTCCTCCAGGGGCAAAGCCACGTTTTCTCCAACCGTCATTGTGCTCCAGAGCGCGCTGTTCTGGTAGGTAATCCCCATCCTTCGCATCAGCGTTCTCCGCGCGTCGTGCCCGGCTCCCGTGAGAGGTTGCCCGCCGAACCGAATCTCGCCTTCGAGCGGTGATTCCAGCCCGATGAGATTGCGCAGCAACGTGCTCTTGCCGCAACCGCTTCGGCCAACCACAAAAAAGATCTCCCCCCGTTCCACGGAAAAACTCACCCCCTGCAAAACCGTGGTTTCACCATAGCCGCACGAGAGGCCGGTGACCTGAATGATGAAATCCGAATCCGCCTGTTTACTGTCGGTCATCACCGTTTCCCATTTTCTATAATCCAATCCGCGCGAACAACACCGCGAAGATCGCGTCCAATACAATGATCAGAAAGATCGCCGTCACGACCGCGGAGGTCGTTGCGCGCCCCACGCCTGCCGCATTGCGTTCGCTTTGCAAGCCGCGCAGGCATCCCGCCGCCGCGATAACGAATCCAAAAGTCACACTCTTGATCAATCCGCTCGCAATATCGTTCACGCCGATCGCCTCCCGCGTCTGGAACCAATAGGCGGCCGGCGCGATGTCGAGCGCGTACACCCCGACCAGGTAACCGCCAAGGATCCCGAGGATATCGGCATAGATTGTCAGTAGAGGTACCATGAGAACAAGCGCGAGAACCCGCGGCAAAACCAGGAAATCGACGGGGTGGATCCCCAGCGTCTCGAGGGCGTCCACTTCCTCGTTCATCTTCATGTTGCCGATCTGGGCGGCAAACGCGGCTCCCGTTCGACCCGCGAGAATCACCGCCGTCATCATCGGCCCCATTTCCCGCACCACCGACAGGCCCACCAGGTTTGCCACGAAGATTTCCGCTCCGTACTCGCGCATCTGGATCGCCGCCTGATACCCAAGAATCAACCCGATCAAGAGACTGATCAGTCCGACAATCGGCAGCGCCATCGCCCCCGCCTGTTGCATCGCCAGGAGGGAATCCATCCAGCGGAACTTCCTCAGACGGCGCGCGCTCCGAAACACGCTCAGAACACACTCGCCCAGAAATGCCAACCACTCGAACCCTCCCCGGCAACCCGCGAGAACACGTCCCCCCAGTTCTTCGAAAATCGACTTCCTGACCGCACCGGACGGTTTGGCGTCGCTTTTCACATGTTGATCCATCAACTGCCGCAGCAGTTCGGGCAGATTCTCCATCCGGCACGGAATCGCATGCCTGTCAGCGTAGTCGCGCGCGCGAAGCAGGAACAGGAGCAGACTGCTGTCCCATTCCCCGACCCCTCCCAGATCGACCACCACTTCCTTCAGTCCCTTTTCCCGGCCGCGTACACGCTTCACAACCTCTTTCCATCCGGGCGCCGCTTTCTCCAGCGACCAGTCCCCGGTGACACCGATCAGAACCGCCCCTTCCTTCACCTCCACACTGACCCTGGAATCCATAATCACCCTGCAAAATTCGCCGAACCCTCCCACGAACGCAACCCATTCGGACAGGAACCTCTCGGTCATCGCAAAAACCGGTTCAGATTCGCTAAGCCCCGCATCCAACTCCACCCTCGACACCTCCTCCCTTTTTCGCTCTATCCTATTCCCGTGAACAGGTTCCACACCGTGTTATTCGATCTCGACGGCACGCTGATCGATCATTTCGACGTGATCTTCCGGTGCTACGAATTCGCGCTCGGCTCGCTGGGACGGGAGATTCCTTCCCGCGAAATCCTCAGGGCGACCGTCGGCGGCTCGATGGAGCACACCATGAGACATTTCGTGGATGGAAATACCCTCTTCGACGCGATTCGCCTCTTCCGCGAGCATTTCAGCGAGATCTACCTTGAAGACATCACCGTCCATCCGGGCGTCACGTGGATTCTCGCTGCACTGAAGCGGGAAGGGAAAACGCTTGCCGTCTTCACCAACAAGCAGGGCCGGGGGTCCCGTGAAATCACCCGCCACCTCGGACTCGACCGGTGGCTTGACGGCGTTTTCGGCGCGCTCGATACGCCCCATCACAAACCGGCGGCCGCTTTCAGCCGTCACGCTCTCGATACCCTCAACGCCCGCCCGGATGAGACCTGCCTGGTCGGTGATTCCACCTTCGACGTCCAGTCCGCCCACAACGGCGGATTTCCCTGCTACTGCGTCACCACCGGCACCCATTCCCGCTCGCAGTTGATCGAAGCAGGCGCAGACGGCGTTTACCCCGATCTCTTCTCTCTGGGCGAAGAAGTCTTCGGTCTGAATCCCGCCGGCGCACGTGATGAATCACCGGCCCCCTCAATCAATGACTAACGGAATGTCCTCCGGGCGCATGCCTTGCTTGTACCGTTCGCCGAATCCTGCATTGTTGGAGTCGCAATCGCCGACATAATCGACGTTGAGGCCCGCTTCCGGAATCTCGTCTTCCAGATGATGCTCAACGTAAAATATGGGCTTGTCACCCAACCCGAACCGTGAGAAAAGTCTGATTTCGTCACGAGCGTCATTAACATTGATTTATGAGCTCTGAAAAAGCTACCCATGAACGTGATACCGGCGATTGGCATGGCCGCGGGAATACGCGAGGAGCGTCAGGGAAAAGTTCAAACCTTCCTGGGAGAGCGAATGAACAAACCGCATCCACGTTCCTCACTTTCGAACTTCGTCCTCGTTCTGGACGTATCCGACCGGACTGCTTGAAATGACCACCCACCTCGGCCGAACTCCTTCGACTCCCGGCGGCGAAACAATTCGCGGGGTGCTGGAACGCATTATCTTTTTCAATGAAGAAAACCATTATTGTATCGCCGAATTGCGCGAGGAAGAAGGCGACCGCAGCATCACGGTCATCGGCGCCATGCCGAACGTCCAATGCGGCGAATGCCTCCGCCTCACCGGCAAATGGACGCGACACCCGCATCACGGCAACCAGTTCCGGGTGGAAACGCTCCGATCCGAACTCCCCGCGACCGTTCACGGCATCCGTCGCTACCTGGGCAGCGGGCTGGTTCCGGGTATCGGCAAGGTGTACGCGAACAAGATCGTCGACAAATTCGGGGCGGACACATTTCGGATCATCTCGGAAGAATCGGGCCGGCTCAGAGACATCCCAGGAATCGGCAGGGAACGGGCCCGGGCCATTAAACACGCGTGGGAGGAACAAAAGGCCGTCCGCGAAATCATGGTGTTTCTCCAGACCTACGGCGTCACGCCCGCCCAGTGTGTTCGCCTTGTCAAACAGTACGGCGGCCAGGCCCAAACGGTCCTTCGCAACGAACCGTACAGGATCGCCCGGGAAATCAACGGCATCGGCTTCAAGACCGCGGATCGCATAGCCATCAATCTCGGCTACGCCAACGACAGCCCTCCCAGGCTCGAGGCCGGGCTGCTCTTCGCCATGAGCAAGTTCGAATCCGAAGGCCACACCGCCTACCCCGAGGACGCCTTCCTGATCCAAAGCACCGCCCTTCTCGATTCGGACGCAGCCAGGTTGAAGAAGTCGCTGGAGAGTCTTCTCGAAAAACGCGATCTTATCCGCGTTCCCGACGGTCCGCGCATCCAGCTTCCCTCCACCGCGCTCGCTGAACGAAAGATCGCCGAATCCGTCGCGCGGATCCGGAACACGGCAAGCGCCCTTCCGTCCATCAAAATCGAGAAAGCCCTCGAATGGGCGCAGGACCGCGCCGGGTTCGCATTCGGCCCGGTTCAGGCGGACGCGCTCCGGCGGGCCTTCGGCGAAAAGGTTTCGGTCCTTACCGGCGGCCCCGGAACCGGCAAAACAGCCATCCTCCGCGCCCTGACCGAGATTCTCCGCGCAAAGAAGGTCTCGATTCAAATGGCGGCGCCGACGGGGCGCGCCGCCCAGCGTCTGGCGGAAAGCACTTCCGGGCAAGCGCAGACCATCCACCGCCTGCTCAAGTACGATCCCGCTCAAGGCGCGTTTGTCGCGAACGAGGATCGTCCCCTCAAGACCGATTTCGTGATCGTCGACGAGGCCAGCATGCTCGACGTCCGGCTCGCCGCAAGCCTGCTTCAGGCGATCCCCGCCAGGGCGCACCTGCTCCTCGTCGGCGACACCGACCAGCTCCCTTCCGTCGGACCCGGAAATGTATTAGGAGATCTGATACGAAGCGAGGCCGCCCGCGTCACCCGGCTCCGCACAATCTACCGCCAGCGCGAGGAAAGCGCGATCGTCGCCACCGCCCACGGCATCAACGCCGGCCGGGTTATCATACCGGAGAAGGTCTCGTCGCCCGACGATGTCAATCCCGGCCTCGACCTCCAGTTCATCGAGGCAATCAGCCCCGAGGATTGCCTGGAAAAACTTTTGCACCTTTGCGCAGCTACCCTCCCCCGCCTTATGGGAATCGACCCGGTCCGGGAATCCCAGGTGCTCGCGCCGATGCATAAGGGAGTCGTCGGTGTGGCCAACCTTAACGCGGAACTCCAACGCGCGCTGAATCCGGAAGGGAGGGCGCTGACGCTCGGGGCCGTCGCCTACCGTCGCGGAGACAAGCTCATCCAGCTCAGAAACAACTACGACAAGAACATATTCAACGGCGACCTCGGCGTCGTGACCCGCGTCGATCCCGAATCCGGGACATTGACCGCCGCCTTTGACGGAGAAGAACATGCTTTCGAGCGCGCCGATCTCGGCGATCTCAGCCTCGCCTACGCAATCAGCATACACAAGTCACAGGGCAGCGAATACCCGGTGGTCGTTGTTCCGCTCCTCAAGCAGCACTATATGATGTTGCGGCGCAACCTCATCTACACCGCGATCACCCGCGGCCGAAAAAAAGTTTTCCTTGTCGGCGATCCGGCCGCCTACGCCATGGCCGTCCGCAACAACGAAACCCGCGCCCGCCACACCTACCTCCGCGAACGAATCCTCGCCGCCTGCGGAGAACAAGCCCGCGCGACATCCCCAACGGCGCCGGCGGATTGATTAAAGGCTTGACCGCGCGCCTGCCGCCGGGCGTGCTTTTTTCAAGATGGCAGACGAATTGAAAATCCGGCTGAAGAAGCTGATTGTCGAAACCCTCAACCTTCAGGATGTGAAGCCGGAGGAGATTCCCGACGAGGAACCTCTTTTCGGCGGCAGTCTGGACCTGGATTCAATTGACGGCCTGGAACTCGCCCTGAAGCTGGAAAAGGAGTTTGGCGTCAAAATCGGGAGCAGTGAAGAGAGTCGAAAAGCCCTTGAATCCGTCGAGGTTCTGGCGGAATATATAAAGAAGCACGGCCGGGCGACCTGACTGATCAGTGCCCGTCTTTCCAGCTTCTGTATGTCCGCGCCGCCACACATAGCCGGAATCCGTCCGGCGGACTGCTTCATCCACGAACGCGCCTGCCTGACCGGTTTGGGCGACGGGCGGGAAACGTGGAATCGCCTTATCGCCAACGAAAGTGCGCTCCAGGCAACGCCCGTTTTCTGCTCCGAAGGCGGCGATCCCGTCCCCCTGGCGTTACGCCAACCCTTCAGCCATTCGACCCCTCCGCGCTGGTGGGACGACCTTTTGCGCTTTCTCCAACCGCTTGCCGGCGAACCGTGGGGCCGCCCCGATCACCCGATTTTCGTCGCCAGTTCCAACTACGGCATCGACGCCCTGTATTCTCTCGGAAAACACCGCGACCCGCGCTTCGTCCCTTTCGCCACGCCTCACGGTTGTGTCGAAAAACTGAGTGAAGCGCTCGGTTGGGGAGCGAATCACTTCATCCTCTCCCATGCCTGCGTCTCCGCACAACTGGCGATCGACCAGGCCGCTCGTTTCGTCAAGACGGGCCGCGCCGAACGAGCGCTGATCTTTTCCTTCGACTATGTCGGCCCCTTCGTCTCCGCCGGATTTCACGCCTTGAAGATTCTCAACGAATCGTTCCCCGCCCCCTACCGCGACGGGGAAACCGGTTCTATCGGACTCGGAGACGGCGCCGCTTACCTCGTGCTTTCGCGCGACGACTCTCCCTTCCGCCTCGGCCCGGGAAACACTTACAACGAAATGTTTCACTTTACAGCCAACGAACCTTCCGGCACGGGCTTCGACGCTGTTCTCGCCCCTTATGCGGACAAATCCCGCAATCACCGCTTTTGGGTCAAGGGTCACGGCACAGGAACCCTTGAAGCCGGAAAGCTCGAATCCACCTCAGTCAACAAGAACTTCCCGGACGCCCCGCTCGTCTCATGGAAGGGTTCTCTCGGTCATACGCTCGGCAGTTGCGCCTCCGTCGAACTGGTTCTCGCAACCGAGGCGATCGAACGTGGGAAGGTCCCGGGAACGGTGTGTTCTCAAGAACCGTTCTTTGCGCCCAATGTCCGGCGCGAGTCCTTTTTCCCGTCGGATTTCGACAGTGTCCTTTTGCTCAGCAACGCCTTCGGCGGCGCCCACGCTTCCCTGCTGCTTCATTATGGATGAGCGTTATATAAAGAATTTCCGTTCGATCGAATTGACGCGCGAAAACGGCGAGGCGGAGCTCGCGGGGTTCAGGACGAAACTGCCCCCGCGCCAGGCGCGACGTATGAGTCCGCTGGGGGTCCTGGTTTCAGAAGCGCTCAGCGGCATGCCTTTCACCCGCGACACCGCAATTCTTTACACAACCACCTTCACCGAGTCACTCGCTCTCGAAGCTTTTCTCGGCAGCTTTCCGTATCCGAGCCCCACATACTTTCAAACCTCGATTCACCCCGGCGGGATCGAGCAGGCATTGATTCTCAATCAGCACCCGGTCACCGCGCTCTATCCCTTGGCCGGCGGAGCCGGGATTCTCAGTCACGCCCTCCGCCTTGCCTGCGCGGACGATCGGCCCGACGTTCTCATCGTCGCCGGCGAAGAAGCCGCCACCTGGCTCGCGGACCTCGACGCCGCCTCCTCCCGAACTTTCGTATGGGCCCTTTTCCTTGCCATCGAAACGGATCGCGCGATGGGATCGCTTACTTTCACCTCTCCTCCTTCGACAGCCGCGAAACCCGCAAACGCAACCTTCGTTCAGAAATCACCGTCCCTGCACGACTTTGGACGGATACTCAAGACCCGCCAGAAACTCGACTGGGACACCGCCGCGGGACGTTTCTCGCTGAAATGGACCGGGTAATTCAGCCGAGTCGACTTTTCCCATCGTATTGGTTTCAATGGCAACAGAATCCGGAAAGTTGAGAGTGGAACTTACAACCCGGCAACGCCCGGACCGGAATCCCGGGCCGCCCTGGGGTTACCGCCTGCTCGGTCTCGGCGACCGTATCCTTCCAACCGCCATCGCCGATCCCGCTCTTTACGCCGGTTCCGCGCTCGCGGTGTCGGTGATGCCCGCGCAGCGCGCGGCGTCGGCGGAATACCTTCGGATCGTCCTGGACCGCACTCCCGCCCGGAGTGATATCAACCGTCACTTTTACGCGTTTTCTCGATCGCTCATGGCAAAACTGCGGCTCGCCCGGGGAATCAGGCCCGCCGTTTATTACGCCGATCGCCGCGCGTCGGAACCGTTCGATACGCTTTGCAGGTCGCCGGAACCGGCTCTGTTCGGAACCTTTCACATCGGACATTCCGACCTCATTGGCTGCATGTTAAGCGATTTCGACCGCAAGATCGCGCTGGTGCGGCACCGCTTGGGAAACTCCATCGACACCGACTTTATGAGTCGCGCGTTTTCCCCTTCGGTTCGCTTTCTCTGGATCAACCGAGCCGAGGATTTCCTTTTCGACCTCAAGAACGCCATCGAGCAGAACATATCGGTCGGACTTCAATGCGACAGAGTCGAGTTCGGAGGACGTATCGAATCGTTTCAGTTCCTGGGAAAACGGCGCCTATTCCCCTTCACAATCTACCACCTTGCGACGCTGTTCGAACGTCCGGTCGTTTTCGCCTTCGCCGGCCCCGAAGATCCGGAGGGGAACATTCCCGTGATTACCTCCGCAGTATTCCGTCCCGCGGATCACAAGGATCCGCTCGCCGCAGCCAGGACGCATTTCCAGGAGGTTCTGTCCGTGCTCGAAGATCATCTCAGGGAGCATCCCTATCTCTGGTTCAATTTCACGCCCCTGAATCCCGAAGCGCGCCCATGAGTTCGGAAGATTTCAAGTACGCCCCCGGACGCCAATTCAAGACAGCCATGAACAACCCGTTTAAACCGCTCGTCCTTATTCCCTCGTACAACACGGGCCGACTCTTGCCCGAAACGGTTTCCGGCGCGCTCGCGCACGCGGTCCCTCATTCGGTATGGGTTGTGATCGACGGTTCTACCGATGGCAGCGAACGCCCGCTGGAGCCGCTGCGTGAACAGGCCCCAAACCAGTTGAGAGTCTTCCGGCGGGAACGAAACGGCGGAAAGGGAACCGCGGTTCTGCACGGCCTGGAGCCCGCCATCGAAGCGGGCTTTACACATGTGCTGACCATGGACGCCGACGGCCAGCATCCAGCGGATCACATTCCGGAATTTTTCCGTCTCGGCGAGCGCTTCCCGGACGACCTCATCATGGGCAATCCTGTCTTCGGTCCCGATGTGCCCTTCATCCGCCTGAAGGGACGCAAACTCACGCTGTGGTGCACCACCCTCGAAACGCCAGGGGCCGGATTGGGCGATACGATGTTCGGCATGCGCCTTTACCCCCTCGAACCACTCCGCAAGGCGTTTCGGCAAACCCGCTTCGCCCGCGGTTACGATTTCGATCCTGAAGTCGCCGTCCGCATGGTCTGGATGGGACACCATCCCAGGCAACTTTCGGTTCCGGTTCGCTATCCAACGCGCGAAGAAGGCGGCATCTCGCATTTCAACTACCTGCGCGACAACATCAAACTCACCTTTATGCACGTCCGCCTCATCCCGGAACTTCTCCTCTTGCGCCTGATTCCGTACCTGAAGTACCGTCGGGCATGGACAACGGATTCAAAAAACCCTTGATCCCGCGCCCGTTTCCGCGAATGGGACAGGGTGCAGGGTTCCGGGTTAAGGAATTCAGGAAATGCAACAGCGAAACAAAGCAACTGGAATGCGCGCACTTTCCCTGATACGGTCAATGACGGCCGGATTTTTTTCCCTGGCCCTCGTCTTAACCGCATCCGCCTCGGGTGAAGGTGGCGTTCGTCATTCGCTTGTCCCGGCCGGCAAATGGGATGCGCTTTTCGAACACCTGCAATCGGTCTCTTCGTTCTCGGCGCAGTTCAGCGAAGCACGTTACCAGGCGTTCCGCGGCACCGCCCAACGCTTTTCCGGCGTGCTCCGCTTCCATGCGGACCACGGCGTCGCATTCCATTACCTCCAACGGCGGGAACGGCTTTTTCTGATACGGGACAATACTCTTTTCGACGCCACCGGCGGAACTCCCGAAAACGTCCACCTCCCGGGCGACGCCCGAAATCTCATCATCGCGGTCAGCCGTCTCGTCCAATGGGACCAGAAATGGATAAGCGAAACCTTCCGCCTCTCCGGTGAATACCGGAATACCGAATGGCGCCTCGAACTCGACCCCGTTTCGAATGATCTCGACGATGTCCTGATGAATATCGTAATGCATGGATCGGATACGCGGATTCAGAAGATTATCATTCACCAGACCCCGAACCGGCGCGTCGAGTTTTCGATTGAAGACATCGAGCTTCATCCCGGGTGGAGCCCCCGGGAGCTGGACAGGTTCTTTCCTCCCCATTCATGAAACGTTCCCTGTCCGGACTGATCGTCGTTCTCCTTTTGGCCGTCGTGATTTCGCCGGCCGTTTTCATTCCCTGGGACCGGATCCTGGAAACCCGCATTCTCGGTCTGCTGCCTGAGACGGCCGACACAGACGATGCCCGGATCGCCCGTGAACTCATTGAAGGCGCCCGGAACCGGATTCTGCTCGCGATCCTGGCGCATCCCGAAGAGCTCCCTCTCGATTCCGCCGCCGTCCGGGCCTTCGAAGAGAGCCTCGCGACCCACCCCGCAATCGAACACGTCAAACCGCACTCCGAGGAGTTGCTTCGAGACGCCGCGGGCGTGATCCACAGGAACCGCTTCTCCTGGCTCCTTCCCGGTTGGCTCGACACGCACTTCCCCGGATGGGAATCCGATGCGCCTCCCTCCGCCATCATTGCCGCAAGGGTTGTCGAGGAACTCGAAGCCTTCCTCGAGGATCCCGCCTCGTATCACGCGGCCGACGTCATTCCCCACGACCCATTTCTCCTTGTGCCGGGCGTAATGGAGGATTTTCCCGCAGCGCCTCGGACCGGACCGCCCTTCCGCAAACTCTACTGGATCAATCAAAAGGAGTCCCCGCTCGAGCCGGCCGGCCAGGCGCCGGTCTTCGAAGCGCTGGCTCACGCTCACGGGAAAGCAAGGGACGAACAGCCCGACCTGGTCCTCGACTACACCGGCGTCGCCCCCTTCGCCCACGCCAGCCGGACACGAATCCAGGCCGAAGTCACGCGACTCAATCTGATGACCTTTCTCTTTGTCCTCGCCATCATCAGCTTCTTCGTTCGCCAAACCCGCCTCGTTCTGCTCCTCGTCGCTCTCATGGCACTCGCACTCGCCGCCGCCCTGTTCCTGGCTCTCGCGGTGTTTCAATCCGTGCATATCCTTACACTGGTGATCGGCGCGATTCTAGTCGGCGTTGCGATCGACTACGGCCTCCATATCTTCCTGCACGAGCCCTCCCCCGTGTCGCAGAAGCACCTGCTTCGTCCGCTTCTCACAGGTGCGGTTTCAACCGCCGGCGGTTTCGCCTTCCTCCTTCTTTCCAAACTGCCGCTGCTCAATCAGGTCGGCGCCTTCACGGTCTGCGGTCTCATCGCCGCCCTCTTCTTCGGACTTCTTCTGAAACGCCTGTACCCCGACCCGGTCCGTGTCCCTCTGCTGACGCCGCGCTTTCGTCCTTATTCCCTGCTGCCCTCCGCCGCTGCACTTCCGCTTATTCTCCTGGCCGCGGTCGCCGTATTCAATGTGTCATGGCACGACGATATCCGCGAGCTCGACTACCCGCATCCCGAACTTCACGAACGGGATCGGATGGTCCGCGATCCGTTCACCCCCCCAAAAAATAACACCGTCGATTATCTCGTCGTCGGACCGAATCCCGCCGAAACCAGGGTCAACCTGGGCCGTTGGCTCGGCGACGATCCCGGCGACGCCGGTGCGCTCGGCGCACTTATTCCACTCCAGTCGCGATCCGAAGCCGCATGGGAACTCTTCCGTTCCGTTCCGTTTCTCTCCGACCTGCGCGACGAACTGGAAGCGGACGAGTACGAACTCGACGCCTTCTCGCCCTTTGAAACCGACTGGGCGGCCTACATGGAAAAGCGTCCCTCCGCAGCCGGTTACAATCGACAGGTGGAGGATCTTGCCAAAAGCCTTCCGACACCCCTTTCCATACTGCTGCACGTCGAACCCGGCCTGACCTGGATCCTCGTCAGGCGGGAGGCGACGGGAAACCAGGTCAACGACCTGCCCCCTTTTGTTCAACCGGTCCGACAACTGGAAACCCTCAACGCCTCCTTCGCTCTCTACCGGAAATCCTCAACCCGCCTCATCCTCGCCGGTTCCATCGTCCTCGCTGCGATTGTCTTTCTGGTGTATCGGAAACAGACCTGCAGTTGCCTGCTTCGACCGGTCATGGCAGCGGGCGCCACGCTCGGGGCCGCCTCGCTGTTCTTCGAACACCTCAACCTCTTCCATTTGATCGGTCTTTTTCTCGGAACCTGCATCGCACTTGACTACGCGCTCTTCGCCACCGAACAACGCCGCGCCGGCGGCAACCTACCAGCCTCCGTTCCCCTCTCCGCCCTCACGACTTTCGGCGTCTTCGGAATCCTCGCAACAAGCGCCATTCCCGCCGTCAAAGCACTCGGCTTCACCGTCGCCTGCACAATCCTTTTCGCCTTCCTCCTCACACTCGTAAAGAATTTCCCCAGTGCCAGGTAACGACATGGAATCCACGGCGCCAACCACGACAGTCCGGCCTTTCACAACAGGCCGCGCCACTTGAGTCCCTCAGCCATCAACCGTCGGCTGACGATCCGAATCCCATGGATCTCTGTTCCCATCCGTTCGCCGAAATTCGGGCCGAACGATCACATGAAAACCGCTTCGCGCTAACCGCACGCGTGCGCCTGCAATTCTTCAAGGGAAACGAACTCGAGCGCTCCCTCGTGCGTGGCGGACAGAACAACAGGCGGGGCTACACCGGCATCAAGGGCCTCCATCCAACGCAACGCGCACAGGCACCAACGATCGCCGGGCCGCAGTCCCGGAAAACCGAACTCGGGTCGCGGCGTGCTCAGGTCGTTGCCCGCTTTCCGGCTGAACGCAAGGAAGGCATCGGTCAATTCCGCACAAATCACGTGAGCGCCCAGATCCTCCAACCCCGTCTGACACCTTCCGGTTCGATAAAACCCCGTCATCGGAGCCGTACAACAGGTGCGCAGGGGCCCGCCCATAACATTTCTCGCATTATCAGACTTTGACATTGTCGCTCACTTCATGAAATTCGCCCGTATGGAGTGTCAACACATGCGTCGACGCAATTGAAATTGATGGAATACCGGATCAGGTCAAAAAGATTCATACGCGCCTGGCGAATGCTTGAACGTTCGCCTGAAAGCGAAAACGAGTACGTTGGAACTTCTTGCCATCCTTCGCGGATTTCGCGTTCAACCTCGGTTCCACGGACATTGGATCCGCGGAACGGTCTCCGCCGTTCATTCAAACCATCGTGACTCCAAGTCAGCCTATCGGGCCTGCGGAAGCCGGATCGACCGGCCGCTTTCTTTGGCGGAAAGGTTCAACAGGAACGGGGCGGCGGTTTTCGCCCAGGTTTCGGGCTCCGGGAATTCCTCCGCCCGGGCGCCGTAATGACTGCGCAGCATTTCGGTCCGGACCACTCCCGGCTGAAACGGAATCGCCGCCATTCCGGCGGGGAGTTCTTCGGCAAGGCTCCTGGTCAGCCCCTCCACCGCGTGCTTCGTTGTGCAATAAGGTCCGATCTCCGGAAAGCCTTTCACTCCGGCGCCGGTGCTGACATTGACAACCACGCCCTTTTTCCGCGCAACCATTCTCGGGAGAAACGCGCGGCAGACGTTGAAGACCCCAAAAACATTCACCTCCCAAATTCGCTTGAACTCTTCGGGCGGCACCTCCCACAGTCGTGCGTGCCGGTTGATGAGCCCGGCGTTGTTGACCAGGAAATCGGGCGGCCCCTCCGCGGCGGTTCGCTCCTCCGCCCACTCCACAACGTCCGCCTCGCTGGTGACGTCCACCGCTGAGTGGTGCTCCCTGCCGGAACCTTCCCCGTTTATTTTCGCGACCGCCTCCTCCGAACGCCCGCAACCACTCACCCGGTGCCCCAGGCGCGCCAGCTCCTTCGCCAACGCCCGCCCCAATCCGCGGGTCGTTCCGGTGATTACTATATGTTTTCCTTCAGGCATAGAGGAGTATCATAATCGTCAAGCCTCCTTGTTTCCAGTACCTTTTCGAACTTGTCGGAACGCCGACAGCATTCGGATCGATCAGCCTTCATTTCGCCTTCGCGTCACGCGATCTCGCGGAGCATTTGACAAGAGATGCGGCGAGAATGCCGACGCGGATGTTATAGTCTTGTCCTTATTCGACGAAAGAACATGAGCAGAAAAACTTCCGATTTCACGCGATGGAGAGTCCTTGGAGGAGCGATCCTCGTTCAGATGATCCTGGGAACAGTATATGGATACAGCATCTTCTGGACGCCTTTGACGACGGAAGTGTTTCCGGAGGTGATTACTGAGGCGCAAGCCGCCGAAATAGTCGCAGCCGGAGATTCCACCGACGGCTACAGGGTGGTCGAAGACGAAGCGGCGGTGGAGCGGCAAGAGGCGCTTCATCAAAGCTATGTCCGGTATGCCTTCTCCATTTGCATCCTCTCATTCGCGCTCGTCATGATTTTTGCGGGTCGCCTTCAGGACCTGAAGGGACCGCGAGTTCCCGCGCTGATCGGTGCGCTGATGATGGGAACGGGCTTTATTGTCGCCGGATTGATGGCGAGTCCGATCGTTTTCTACCTGGCACACGCCGTCTTCGCGGGCGCCACCGTACTGGCGTTGTTGATGTTGTCGCGGGTGCTTCTCAACGCCCTCCCGTCGGAGAAGGATTCAATCGGACAATTTCTCCCGTGGGCCATTGTCACCGGCGTGGCCGTGGGCGCGATCACTCTCGGCAACCAGTATGTCGGCCAGCTCGGGGAATGGGACGCGGTCTTTCTGCTGTGGGGAACCATAGGATTTCTCGCTGGCGCGGGGATCGGGTTCGCGTACGTTTGCCCTATCGCCGCCCTCGTCAAGTGGTTTCCGAAACAGAAGGGACTCGTCAGCGGAATCGCCGTAGCCGGTTTCGGATTCGGGGCATTTTTCTTTAAGGGCGATCCCTACATCATTTCCACGGAATGGTTCACGATCCCGATACCCGGAGCCCAGGGATTTGCGGATACCTACGGTATTCGACAGCTCTTTGTCGCACACGGGTTAATCTGCATCATCGGCGTCGGGGCGGGAGCGCTGCTGCTCAAGAATCCGCCCGGCGTGGATTCGCACGCAGCCTCCGAGAAACAGTCCGCCTGGCAGGAAACCCTCCGTAATCCCGCTTTCTACCTTCTCTGGCTCATGTTCTTCAGCGGAGCCATGGCCGGTTTGATGGTAATTGGCATCGTGCATCCCTTCGTAAGCGAACAGCTCGCCGGAACCGGGATGGATCCGATCCGCATCGCGGCCGTAGCCACTGCGGCAGTCGGTTACCTGGCCGTATTCAACGCTCTGGGACGGATCGCTTGGGGAGTCCTTTCCGACTGGTTCGGACGAACCGCCGTATTCATCGGCGTTTTCTGCATCCAGGCGGTCGTTATGTTTATTATCGGCCATCTCGACAGCCCGGTCGCACTCTGCGTAGCCGCAGCTGCCGTCGGGTTTAATTTCGGGGGGAAATTCGCTCTTTTCCCCTCGGCCACTTCCGACCTGTTCGGCGCAAAGAATCTCGGCGCGAACTACGGATGGCTCTTCACCAGTTACGGCATCGCCGGAGTCGTCGGTATCGCCGCGGGCAATACCGCACGCGTCATGACCGGAAGCTATGTGGTGGCCTTCACGATCGCCGGATTTCTCTGTCTAATCTCGGCGGGTCTGGCGCTTGTCCTTCGGCGGATGCAAAAATCAGCCACCGAAGCGGTGTGAACCAGCGAATCATCCGTCCGGCTTTCCGAATCCCATGGCGCCTCTTGACCAATTCTTTGCAAAAATGGCCGAGTAAATCGCAATGTGTGCAGCGAAATCGTCGGGGAAATAACGCATGATATTCTCAACGCTGGAATCAGCGTCCAAACGTTAGTGAACACGAACAAAGGGTGGAGCGAAAGAGTCGTTTTAAATCCTTCCGGTTAACTCAGACTGGAGCCCACAGAACTCCAAACATACCGAACGGCGTCGGCTAAGATGAATACCGGAAACAGACCTTTTGCTCCGCCCACCCCGTGTCCATTCGGTCGCCGTAACACCACCGCCCCGCAGTCGATTCTGAAAGCCGCCGGAGCGATCACCACTGTGTTTCTGCTTCTGCCGGCAGCGGCGTACGGACACCCTGGACACGAATGGGGAGGCAACCCGGCACACGGCTTTCTTCACCCGCTCACCGGCTGGGACCACCTCCTCGCGATGCTGGCGATAGGAATCTGGTCCGGACGGATGGGGGGGCGGGCGCTCTGCATCGTTCCCGGATTCTTCGTCACTTTCCTCGTTGCGGGAGCCCTTTTCGCCGGAATCGGCGCAGGCGCCGGCATTGCGGAAACCGGCGTGCTCGCCTCGGTCTTCGTCCTTGGATATTTCGCCTTGCGCGCAACCGAAGCCACGCTGCGAACGGCCGTGATCCTCGCGGCGTTCTTCTCAATCTTCCACGGGTACGCACACGGGCTCGAAACCGCAATCGCCGGGCATCCCGCTTATTGGGGCGCTTTTCTCGCGGGAACGCTCGTCGTTCACTCCGCGGGCGTCGGATTCGGCCTGATGCTCCGCCGGGCTTTTCCCGCGCGACACCCGGTCCGTCTGTCGTAACTGGTTCAGATCAAGATCGAGGTTGAAAGTTTCACATAAAATGCAGCTCGCTGATGAAAACCGAAGCCAACGCACCCTCCAAAGCCAACTCCCGGCAAAAGAACGGGAATCACCCAAGCGGTGACAACCGTTTTACGATGCTGGAGACTTCGATGAAGAAGCTCCGGTACCAGCCCGATGCGCTGATTGAAGTCCTCCACAGCGCACAAGGGCTCTTCGGGTATCTTACGAGTGACCTCCTCCTGTTTGTCGCCCATGCCCTGAAGCTCCCTCCGAGCCGGGTCTACGGTGTCGCGACATTCTACCATTTCTTTACGCTCGAACCGCGGGGACTCCACAGTTGCTCGGTCTGCATGGGAACCGCCTGCTACGTCAAGGGGGCCGGCTCGGTCCTCGCCGCCGTTGAGGGGGCCACCGGTATCAAGGATGGCATGACAACGCCGGACGGAAATCTTACGATCTCGACGGCGCGCTGCCTCGGTGCCTGCGGTATCGCCCCGGCGGTCGTCTACGACGGAGAGGTCGCCGGCCGGCAATCCCCGGAAGACGCACTCGAAAAGTTGAATGAGTGGGAGGTGAAAAATGGACCAGAATGAACTTCAAGCCATCGCGGAAAAGGAACGGAAGAGCAGGAAACCGATTCGCGTTTCCTGCTGCACCGCGGCCGGCTGCCTGTCCTCGAACTCCCAGGCCGTCCTCGACAATCTTCGCGCGGAAGTCAAGGTGGCCGCCATCGACGGGCGTGTCGATGTCTGCAGCGTCGGCTGCATGAAACTCTGCTCGCGCGGCCCGCTCGTCCGCGTGGCGGACGGAGGAGGGCGGCGAGACCAATTGAAAGACGCCGTTCTTTATGAAAGCGTCCAACCTGACGACGTTGCGCCGGTCATCCGTGCAATCGTCGACGGGGGTCGCGCCGATATCCCGGTCGCCGATCGTTCCCACCCTTTTTTCTCCCGCCAGAAACCGATCGTTCTCGAGAACTGCGGCTGGGTCGAGCCGGAGCGTATCGAATCTTACATCGAAGCCGGCGGTTACCGCGCGCTTCATTACGTCCTGAGGGAAATGACGCCGGAACAAGTGCTCAAGGAAGTCACGCAAAGCGGGCTTCGAGGGCGCGGGGGCGCCGGCTTTCCAGCGGGTGTCAAGTGGGCGCTGGTGGCCAAGACGCCGTCCGACAAGAAATACGTGGTCTGCAACGCCGACGAAGGCGACCCTGGCGCGTTCATGGATCGCAGCGTCCTGGAAAGCGATCCCCACCGCGTGCTTGAAGGAATGGCGATCGCCGCTTACGCAGTCGGCGCCGCCCAGGGTTACATCTACATCCGGGGCGAGTATCCTCTCGCCATCAACCGCCTCCAGACAGCAATCCGGTCCGCCAAACGAATGGGGCTGATCGGGGGCCATATCATGGACTCGCCATTCGATTTCAATGTCGATCTTCGCATCGGTGCGGGCGCGTTTGTCTGCGGTGAGGAAACCGCGCTGATGGCATCGATCGAAGGTAAACGGGGAGCACCGACCCCGCGGCCCCCCTACCCGGCCGAACACGGACTTTGGGGGCATTCCACCCTGATCAACAATGTTGAAACGCTCGCCAACGTGGCGCCGATCCTGCGCAATGGGGCCGATTGGTTCGCATCGGTGGGAACCGAAAAGAGCAAAGGAACCAAGGTCTTCGCCCTGGCCGGAAAGATCCGGAACACCGGCCTTATCGAAGTGCCAATGGGAATCACTCTGCGCGAAATCGTGGAAGACATGGGAGACGGCATTCCCGATGGCCGGGTGAAGGCCGTGCAGACAGGCGGTCCGTCGGGTGGCTGCATTCCGACGGAACACCTCGATACTCCGGTCGATTACGAGTCCCTGGCAGCCCTCGGCTCAATCATGGGGTCGGGCGGAATGATCGTCATGGACGAAAAGACGAACATGGTCGACGTCGCGCGCTTCTTCATGGAGTTCTGCATGGATGAATCGTGCGGCAAGTGCATTCCCTGCCGGGCCGGAACCGTCCAAATGCATGGGCTTCTGCAGAAGATCTGCGACGGCAACGCAACCCCTGACGATCTCGCGCTCCTCGAAGATCTCTGCGACATGGTCAGGCACACCAGTCTTTGCGGACTGGGCCAGACCGCCCCGAATCCGGTCATGAGCACCCTGCGCTTCTTCCGGCACGAATACGAAAACCTGCTTCGCAAAGAGGCAATCCTGACATGACAGTCACCACGCTCACTATAAACGGCGAATTGGTCAGCGCTTCTCCGGGCGCCAGCGTACTGGAGGCGGCCCGAGAGAACGGAGTTGAGATTCCAACGCTCTGCGAACTCGAAGGCATCTCCAGCGCCGGCGCCTGCAGGCTTTGCCTCGTGGAGATTTCCGGCACCCCCAGACTGCAGCCCGCCTGCGTCACTGCGGCAACCGAGGGAATGGAGGTGCAAACCGACAGCGAAAGACTCAATCGGTACCGGCGTATGATTCTCGAACTGCTCTTCGCCGAGCGGAATCACATCTGCCCTGTCTGCGTGGCGAACGGACACTGTGAACTTCAGAGCCGCGCGATAGAGAACGGGATGGACCATGTGCGCTTTTCCTACCAGCACCCGGACCTTTCGGTGGACATCACCCACGAACGCTTCGGCATCGACCAGGACCGCTGCATACTCTGCACCCGCTGCGTGCGGGTTTGCGACGAGCTCGAAGGCGCCCATACCTGGGACGTCGCCGGGCGGGGCACGAAGTCCAGGGTAATCACCGATCTTAATCAGCCCTGGGGCGAATCGGACACTTGCACCTCGTGCGCCAAGTGCGTCGAAGCCTGCCCCACTGGCGCTATCTTCCGCAAGGGTTCGTCCGTCGGTGAAATGGAACATCGGCGCGACCGAATTCGCTTTATCGCAGACGCCAGGAAAAAGAAGGAGTGGAGCCCATGAGTGTATCCGAAAATAAGAGACGCCCGCGCATCGCAACGGTCTGGCTCGCCGGATGCTCCGGTTGCCACATGTCGTTTCTCGACCTCGACGAATGGCTCTTCGAACTGGCCAAACTCGCCGATGTCGTTTACAGCCCGGTGGCCGACGTCAAGGAATACCCGGAAAACGTCGATGCCGTCCTGGTGGAAGGCGCCGTCGCCAATGAGGACAACCTGGAACTCATTCGCAAAGTGCGCGCGCGAACCAAAGCGGTCGTCTCCTTCGGGGACTGCGCCGTCACCGGCAACGTCACCGCCCTGCGCAATCCTCTCGGCGATCCCGAGAATGTGCTGAAACGCGCCTACATCGAAGAAGCGAACACAGGCGGACGGATTCCGTCCGACCACCCCTTGGTGCCCAAACTGCTGCCCAAGGTCCTCCCCGTGCATCAAGTGGTGAAGGTTGACGCCTTCCTCTGGGGCTGCCCCCCGGATGCCGCACGCATCCGCGCCGTGCTCGAAAAACTTCTCGGCGTCGAAAAACCCGCCGAAGTGGATGCCATAAACCCGGCGGCCGGCCAAGAAACGGCCAAAACGAAAGACGGAGAATGAGCGGCAATACCAAAACGATCACCATCGACCCCGTGACCCGCCTCGAGGGCCACGCCAAGATCACCATCCACCAGGATAAAAACGGAGACGTGACCGACGCGCGTTTTCACATTACCGAATTCCGGGGGTTCGAGAAATTCTGCGAGGGCCGTCCGGTCTGGGAAATGCCCGCCATCACCGGCCGCATCTGCGGCATTTGCCCGGTCAGCCACCTCCTGGCTTCCGCCAAGGCCGGCGATGATATTCTCGCCGTCGCCATCCCCCGGGAAGCCACCCGGTTGCGCCGACTCATGAACCTCGGGCAGTTCCTCCAGTCCCATGCACTCAGCTTCTTCCACCTCAGCGCCCCGGACCTTCTCCTGGGCATGGACGGCGATCCCGCCACCCGCAATGTCTTCGGTCTGATGAAAGAGGCGCCGGACTTGGCCCGCGAGGGAATCCGCCTGCGCCAGTTCGGCCAGATCGTCATTGAGTGCCTCGGGGGCAAAAAGATCCATCCGTCCTGGGCGGTCCCCGGCGGTGTGAGCGCCCCCCTCTCCGAAGAAAACCGATCCCTCCTTCGCGAACGCCTTCCCGAAGCCCTCCAAACCGTCCAAAAAGCCCTCTCCCTCTTTCAGGAAATCGCCCCGAAATTCGCCGCCGAGGCCGCCGCCCTCGGCGACTTTCCCTCTCTCTTTATGGGCCTGGTGGGCGAAAACGGCGTCTGGGAACATTACGAAGGGAAACTCCGCTTCGGCGACTCCGAGGGCGCCATCGTCGCCGACGGAATCGATCCCCGCGACTACCGCACCTATATCGGTGAAGCCGTCGAGTCCTGGTCCTACTTGAAATTCCCCTACTATAAAAAGCACGGCTACCCGGAGGGTATGTACCGCGTCGGTCCCCTCGCCCGGCTGAACATCTGCGAAAGCATGGGGACGCCCCGGGCCGAAGCAGCCTGGCAGGCATTCCGGCAAACCTCCGGCGGAAAACCGGTCACTTCGTCCTTTTACTACCATTACGCCCGCTTGGTGGAAATGCTCGCCGCCGTCGAACGAATCGAAAGCGGTCTGAACGAGCCGGAAGTGCTTTCCGATCACGTTCGCGCCGATGCCGGCATCAACCGCCTCCATGGCGTCGGGGCCAGCGAAGCGCCCCGCGGTACCCTCTTCCACGACTACACCGTGGACCGGCAGGGTCTCATTCAGAAGTGCAATCTGATCATCGCCACCGGACAAAACAACCTGGCAATGAACCGCACCGTCCTGCAGGCCGCCCAACACTACATCAAAGGTGACAGCATCCCGGAAGGTCTTTTGAACCGGATTGAAGCGGGGGTCCGCTCGTTCGATCCCTGCCTGAGCTGCTCGACCCACGCATTCGGCCAAATGCCGCTGCAGGTCGTTCTGTACGGCCCGGATGGAGGCACGCTCGATGAACGCACCCGAGACTAGCCCGGATCGCCGGAAGAAAACTCTTGTAATCGGATACGGGAACGAACTGCGCGGGGACGACGGCGCCGGGCGAAAACTCGCCGAGGAGGTGGAGTCCTGGGGCATTGACGGCGTGGAAACCCTTTCTGTTCGCCAGCTTGCTCCGGAGATCGCCTCGGCCCTCCATGGCTGTTCCCGCGCCGTATTCGCCGACGCGACGGCGGCGAACGATACAGTGACCGAAGTCCGGGTGATCCCTCTGGGACCGCACGATAATCGCACCGCAGCCCCCCCCCGAAGCCATCACTGCGGCCCCAACGAGATCCTCGCGCTCGCCGCGAAACTGTACGGAGCCACACCCGCGGCAGTCCTCATTACGATTCCCGGAGTGGATTTCGGCTTCAGTGAAAGCCTTTCTCCCCGCGCCGCAGCCAATCTCTCCGTCGCTCTTGATGCGGCGAGACGACTGATCGAAGCTCGACCGGCCGACGGTATCGGTTGGGAAAAAGATCCCGGATTCGCACCCGGTGAATTCACGAGCCGACCGTAACATGTCAGGCCCGAGTCCCGCCGGCTGATAACAGAGCCGATAGCCCCGCGAACTTCTTGCGTTCCGCGCCGAATATTTCATATTGGATGGGCAGACACTTTCGCAATGGACACATGAATTCAGACGGCACGTTCACTGACCACTCCTGCCAATCCGGCGGGATCTCCCGGGAGATCCTGCTCTTGATTTCGCTTTCTCTGATCTTCGCCGCCGGCAGCGCTCTCCTTCACCCGGCCGCGCCGTCCTGGTCCGCGGACGAACTGGCGGCGGGTGAGGTCAACATGGAGATTATCGAAGGCTGGGAGGATGAATTTCTCTGGGTCGACTCGCGTTCACGCGAGGATTACGAGGAAGCGCACATACCCGGCGCGCTGCTCTTGAATGAGGACGACTGGGACAACCATTTCTTCGATTTCCTCGACCACTGGATACCCGGACGGAAAGTGGTCGTCTATTGCGGAAGCCAGGGCTGCCGCGCGAGCCATCAGGTCGCGGAACGGCTGCGGAACGAAACCCGCGAAGAAGAAATCTACGTGCTGCACGGAGGCTGGGCAACATGGCGGAATCAAAGACGCTGATCACCGCCGTCGAGTGGATCCTTCGGCTCGTCATGGGCGGGATATTCGTTTACGCGGGCATAATCAAGATTCTGGCGCCGGACGAGTTTCTCATCGCCGTCCAGTCCTACCACATCCTGCCCTATTCGCTCGCCGTCGCGACGGCTTTCTACCTGCCCTGGCTGGAACTGTTCTGCGGTCTGGCACTCTGGTTCCGGACAGCGTATCGGGGTTCGCTTTCCATTTTGATCGTCCTTACGATCGTCTTCGCAGTCTTCATCGTCTCCGGGTGGGTGCGAGGGCTGGACATTGCATGCGGCTGTTTCGGGACAACCGACCTCTCCGGCGCGAATTACCTGTGGCTGCTGACACGGGACGCCCTGTTTTTCCTGGCTCTGACAGGACTTGCGGTCATCGAATACTTCGCCACGCAGACGAATCAACGCTGATTCCAACAAAAGTCCGCGGCGGGCGGCTCGCGAGTTCCGCGTCTGACAATCCTCCCGATCGGCTCCGGCTCCGGCGATTGAAATCTTGCCTCCTCATCGTGATTCCCGAAGGCTCGCCGACCTATGAAGGTCGTTCTCATCGCCGCAGTCTCCCTGGATGGATTCATCACACGCCACGACAAGCCGGGCAGCGGTTTTACCTCGGAAGCCGACAAACGTTACCTCCGCGATATACTCAACCGGTTCGACGCCTGTATCGTCGGCGCTGAAAGTTTTCGCGTCTCCAGGAACTGGATGCTGTCGCGCCTGATGCCGGACAAGCTTCGCGTCGCGGTGACTCGCACGCCGGAAGCGTTTGCGGATGTTGCGGACCCGGACAGCTTCGAGTTCACATCGCAATCGCCCCGGGCGATCGTCGAAGACCTCCGAACCCGCGGCCATCATCTCTGCGCGCTTCTCGGCGGGGGCCGGATCTACAGCCTCTTTCTGCAGGCCCGATGCGTCGACGAACTCTGGGTCACCCTTGAGGCTCGGCTTTTCGGATCGGGCACCCCCTTTTGTCCAGGGCAGTTCGATTTTCCGCTCGAACTGCTCTCTCACGATTCCCTCGACAGAAACACGCTCCTGCTCAAATACCGGCCGCGACAGGGATCGGGGTAGGATTTACAGCGGTATTCGCCGGTTGATCGCGCTACGCGTTCAGGCGGCACGGAAGCATGGCGGCGTCGGTCATCCCGTGGATGATCTTCTTGTCGGCCGGACAAAAGGTCGCAAGAATTCCCCCGAGTCGCACGCCGTCACCGATGTTGAAGAAATAGGGGCACAGCCGGGTCCTGCCCTCCCGCTCTTCGATTCGGTCGGGCTCGGCGTAAATGGGATGGCGTGTGCGCAGGGGCTTGCGGTAGCGCTGGAGGATGTACGGGTTCGTCGCGCTCATCTGAATGGCTTCCTCGATCCCTTCGCTCCATTCCTCGCGCGAACAGTCACTTCCCAGCAGAACGCTTCGGGCGCCTTCCGCGGTTTCGTGGAATCCGCTGATCTTAAGGATGAGGTTCCGGTCTTTCTGCGAAGCATCCGACAACTCCTTCCAGTCAGTCGGAAAACGCCCGCCCACCTTCGGTCCGACAAAGACCGCCCCCGGAGGCAGCGGCGCCGGATCGACGACCCAGGATTCCGGAATCAGCCCCCTCAACACTTTGCGCGCCGAGCGGCTCAGATTCTCTTTCCAATAATCCTCCAGGCGGTGATGGTGAAACAAGGCGAGCGCCAGCTTCTCCTCCTGAAACGTCCGCAGCGGCGGCGCCACGACCACTTCCTCATTCTCCGCCGCTTCCAGGATGAAATCCATGCACGGGATATTGTCCATGTCATAAAGCTCGAAGAACCGGTAAATGACATCGATTTTCTCGGGATTTCCTTCGACGTCGAGGTAAAGCGCCCCCCCGAGCGGGATCAGTTCGTCGGAACCCACACAATAAACCCGCCTGCCCAACTCCCGCAATTCCTGCGCAAGCCAGATCATCTCCGGCCGGTAGGTGGCGGCTTCTTCACTGACTACGATTGCGATGAGGGGAGAATGTTTCCGCGGCTCGAGGCGAGCGAGCGAATCGTAGAATCCGGTCAGCATCAGGTCATCGATCCCGATAACTGCCCCGTCGGCCCTGCCGTACAGGCGGTTGAGGAAAGCGGTGAGGCCGATGCCGCCGGGAACCGAATCCATTTCGGTCACCGAAAATCCGTCTGCGGTAACCATCAGGTCGGGACGGATCACCGGCGGGTAGGCGCCGCGCAACGCTTTGCGCCTGTTCCACGCCACCACCTGTTCCGGCTTTCCCCGCTCCAGGTACTCGGCAACCCAGGGCGCCTTCAACTCCCGGTTCCTGAGGATATTCCTTCCCTGAGCGGATTTGAGGTAAAGGTTCTCCAGTGCCTTGTGAAATTCCAGGCACGCCGCCCCGATCGCCTCGATTTGCCGAATCTCTTCCCGGCCGATCGCGTAGGCGCCCGGAGAAAGCCTCCATGTCTTGTTCTCGAACAGCTCCTGCCGTTCCAGCGCCGCGGATATTGTTTTGTATTCAAGGTGGGATGACATCGGACTTTCTGCAACTAATCCTCCACGGTCGCTTCCTTGTTCCGCGTCAACGGACACCCGCCCCGCAGCCACGCGTGAATGAACGAATCGATCCCTCCATCCATCACATCCTGAACGTTGCCGGTCTCCATGCCGGTGCGAAGATCCTTGACCATTTGGTACGGTTGAAAAACGTAACTGCGAATCTGGTTGCCCCAGCCCATCTCGCCTTTGTCGCCGTAAAACCTTTCCATCTCCTCGCGCTTCTCATCCTGCATCTTTTCGTACACACGGGACTTGAGGATCTTCATCGCCGTGGCCTTGTTCTTCATCTGCGAACGCTCGTTCTGGCAGGCCACGACGATCCCTGTCGGGAGGTGAGTCAGCCGCACTGCCGAGTCGGTCTTGTTGACGTGCTGCCCTCCCTTTCCGCTCGAGCGGTAGGTGTCAACTCTTAGGTCGTCATCCTGGATATCGACGTCGATGGCGTCGTCGATTTCCGCGATGACATCGACCGCGCAAAAGGACGTGTGGCGCCGCTGGTTGGAATCGAAGGGACTGATCCGCACGAGTCGATGGACGCCGCGTTCCGCCTTGGCGTAGCCGTAAGCGTTTTCTCCGACGATCCGGAACGTCACCCGGCTGATACCGGCCTCCTCTCCTTCCTGAAGGTCCTGCACCTCGACCGTGAAGCCCACGCGTTCGGCCCAGCGGCTGTACATGCGCAGCAGTATCTCCGCCCAGTCGCAGGATTCCGTGCCGCCCGCGCCGGAATGAATGCTCATGATCGCATTGCTGGCGTCGTGCGGACCGGTCAGGAAGCTCGCGATTTCCAGTTCGTCGATCTCCTCGATCAATCTCCCGACCAGAGTCTCCAATTCATCCTCGTAGGCCCCTTTCTCCTCGTCCCCGGACTCGTCGATCAGTTCGAGCATGACCTCGGCGTCCTCGATCTTCTTCCGGTAGGCGATCAGGGATTCGTAGGAGCGCTTCAGCCGGTTGGCTTCGGCGATGGTCGTTCGGGCTTTTTCAGGCGAGTCCCAGAAACCCTGACGTCCCATTTCCGCTTCGAGTGCCTCGACCTGTTTCTGACGGTTCTCGACGTCAAAGATACCTCCACAGATACCCTGCGCGCCTGGCAATTTCCTCAATCTGCGAACGTATTTCCGGTGTATTCATATCTTTTTACTCACTGCTTCGTATCTAAAATCCCCCGCCTCAGCGGGTTGTCAAGCGCCCGTGGCGGTTGAACCGGCGTTTGACCGGCCAATCCGCCTGCCACAGCCAGAACTCGGGACTGTCATCGCAAGTCCTTGATGAATCAGCGAGACCATCACGGGTTTCATCAGCGAAGCGCCGATGCTGCTTATCGGAATCATCACTCCAGGAACAGGTTGTAGGGCATCCGGGCGTGGACGCCGCGGGAGTCGTTGAGCGACTTGAGCATCTGAAGTTCCTGCCAGAGTGGCGTCGTGCGCAGTTGCTTTTCCAATCCGGGAGGCGCGTCGGTCAGCATCTCCGAGAGAATCTCCGCGACTCCGCGCGCCCTTGGAAACTCGTAAAGCTCCCAGCGCGGTCCCAGACCGCCCAACTCCGCCGCCAAAGGAATCGCCTGGGACAGTCCCCCGATCTCGTCCACCAGCCCAAGTTCCAGCGCCCGCTCGCCCGACCAGACACGTCCGCCGGCAAGATCCCGAACGTCTTCCATTTCGAGCCCCCGCCCTTGTGCGATGCGAATGAGAAAATCTTCGTAAATCTCATCGACAAATCCCTGGATCAACCCGATTTCTTCATCCGTCTTATGACGGGTGATTGAAAAAAGGTCGGCGTACGGACCGGTTTTTACCGTCTCCCAACCGATTCCGATATTCTCCGAAAGCTTCTCGATGTTGGGCAGTATTCCAAACACCCCTATCGACCCGGTAATCGTATTGGGCTGGGCGAATACGTGATCGGCATCGGTCGCCACCCAATAGCCTCCGGACGCAGCCACCGTGCCGAGCGAGACGACCACCGGCTTCCGCTCGCGCATCAGCGACATTTCGCGGCGAATGACCTCTGACGCCGACGCGCTTCCCCCGGGGCTGTTGACCCGTACAACCACCGCCCCAACGTTTTCGTCACGTCGCAACTCCCGCATTTCACGCGCGAAGCGGTCGCCGCCAATCTCCCCGCGTGCTCCTTCGCCGTCCACAATCGTCCCTTCCAGATACACCACCGCAAGTTTTCGGCCTTTGCGAACCGCTCGCGCAGGGGTTTCCTTCAGGGATGTCAGGTACGCGCTGAAATCAGCCTGTGGCACGTCTCGAAATTCCGTAACACCGTGGGCCTCGGCGAGCAGCGCCTGGACTTCGTCGAAATAACCCGACCGATCCGCCAAACCGGCCTCCTCCGCCTCGGCGGCCGTAAAGAATCCCTTCCGTTGCGAGAGTTCCTGAAGAGCCGCGGGCTCCATTCCCCGCCCATCCCCAATGGGTTCAAGGATGGTCGCCCACAGATGATCGAGAAGCTCGCGGGTCTGCTCCCGGTTTTCCTCGCTCATGTCGCTCCGGGTAAACGGCTCGACTGCCGATTTGTAATCGCCCGCACGAACGATCTGAATCCCGACCCCGAGCTTCTCCATTGCATCCCGAAGAAAAACCTGCTGGGAAGCCATTCCGTTGAGTGCGATGACTCCGTAGGGATCGACAACAAGAGTGTCCGCAACCGAAGCGAGGAAATAGTCGCGGATGCGCGGGCTCTTCATGTAGGCGATCACCGGTTTGCCTGATTCCTTGAAATGCTCAAGGGCCTCGCGCACTTCGAGCAAGGCGGCGTACCCCGTCCCGTACTCGAACGGAATAAACTGACCGTAAAGGAACAGCGACGTGATCCGGTCGTCGTCGGCCGCCGCCGTGATCGCCGCCACCACTTCGCGCAGCGAGTGACTCCGGACCCTGCCCATGCCCAACGCCTCTTCCATGAAGTCGGCAAACTCCGCTGAAGGCGGGGCATCGGAAATGTTCATGGACATGTCGAAGACCAGCATCGAATTGTCTTCGGCGACGAACGGCTTCTTATCCAACACGCTTAGAACCCCGACGAACAGGAAAAACATCCCGCCGAAAAACAGGAGCAGCGCCAAGAAGGAGGCCAAAGTATATTTCAGGAATTGTTTCATAACGGATAAAACTGAACGGTATTTCCAGCGTCCAACAATGGCAACCCCTGGCTGTTTGTCGATTTAGAATACCGCTCTCCCGGAAGTCACCGGTATACGGAATTCAATCCGTTCATTCGCCGCCGTCCCAACACCCATTCAGGAAAAACTTTTTCCGGGACAATCCGGCGTGCGGCGCTTATCTTAAGGAAATGAAAGAGCCGGAACTTCTCACCACCAACCGGAAAGCGCTCAGCATAAACCTCGACGACTCCAGGTTCGGGACGTTCGCCGAAATCGGGGCCGGACAGGAGGTAGCCCGGCAGTTTTTCCAGGCAGGGGGCGCCTCGGGCACAATCGCCAAGTCGATATCCGCCTACGACATGACGTTCAGCGACGAGATTTACGGGAAATGCCAACGCTATGTTTCCCGCGAACGCCTGATCACGATGCTTGAATACGAGTTTCGGCTGCTCCTGGAACGCCTGAGGAAGTCACGGGGCGCCCGTTCCACGTTCTTCGCCTTCGCCGATACCGTCGTCGCCAAGAGCTACCGCAACGACACCGACGGATACGGTTGGATGGGGATCCGCTTCCAATTCGTCCCGGAAGGGGAACCGAACGACATCATCATTCATGTCCACCTCTACGACACGGAAAACGTGTCCCAGCAACAGGCACTGGGAATTATCGGTGTCAACCTGATCTATGGCGCCTTCCATTACCGAGACAATCCAACCACCCTGATTCAATCGCTGTCCGACAACGTTCACAGCGATCGATTCGAGATCGACATGGTGAAGTTCTCCGGTCCCGATTTCAAGAATGTCGACAACCGCCTCATGAGCCTGGAACTGGTTCAGAATGGTCTGAGCAATGCCGTCATGTTCGGACACGGCGGCGACGTCCTCCAGCCCTCGGAGATCCTCTACAAAAAGGCTGTCTTCGTGCAACGCGGCAGTTTTCGACCGGTCACCCGCGTCAATGTCGATATGATGCGCTGCGGCCTTGCCCGGTTTACAAAAGACGCCCTCGTCGAAGACGAATCGATCATCGCCCTGACAGAGATCAGCATGAAGAACTTGATTACGACAGGGGAAGTCAACCCTGAAGACTTCCTCGCGCGGGTGGACGTCCTCGGATTGCTCGGATACCCCGTTCTTATCTCGAATTACCCCGAATACTTCCGCCTGGCCGCCTACTTCAGGCGGTACACCCGCTCGATGATCGGCGCCGTCATGGGCATCAGCAACCTCATCGAGATTTTCAACGAAAAATACTACGAAAGCCTCGACGGCGGAATTCTGGAATCGTTCGGACGTCTGTTCAAGAACACTGTCAAGCTCTACATCTACCCGATGCTCCACGAAAATCTCCATTCCTATGGCACGCTCCCGTGCGGCACTGAACAAAACCCGTCGGACGGCGACGAGCCGCCTCACGGAGATTCGATCGTCACCACCGACAACCTTCTCGTCGCCCGGCACCTCCGGCACCTGTATCGCCACCTGTTCGAAAACCAGTACATCCAACCGATTACCGGCTACAACAAAGACCTGATGTGGATTCACGGACGCGAAGCACTGCGGATGATCAAAGACGGGGAGCCGGGCTGGGAGGAAATGGTACCGAAAGAAGCCGTCGAAAAGATCAAGGAACTCGGGTTGTTCGGGTACGACGCCGGCCACCGAAAAATCACCGCGAGACGGAATTGATCTCCCGGAAGCTTCCGCCCGCTCACTTACCGGAATCCCCTCGCGACGGACGTTACGTCGAAAATGCCTCCCTTCCTGTTGCTGATGGATTGGAAAGCGGAACCGCGTGGAAATGCAGGGGTAAACACAACGATTCACCGAAACGACCGCGTTCGCTCTACCGCTCCTCGACGATCACCGGTTGCTCGTACATCTCAGTAAGATGGCGTGGCGCCCAGCGGTTGAGAATCCCGGCGACGGCCAGGATCAATCCGAGCGCCAGGAGCGCGGCGACGTTCTTTAATTGAGCTTTCTTGTTCTGCATTCGCACTCCGGATAAACCTTCGTCCTTCCAAAGTCTCGTGTCTACTGAAATCGACGTAAATATCCTATAAATTAACGAGCAATGCAAAGACCAGAAAAGCAATAATCAGGGCGACCAGGATCGCGATAAAGACGACCGGGAGCTTCTCCTCTTCTTTCTTCTTGCGGCGCGAACGTCGGGTTTTGGGTTTCATTGTTTTTTATCTTGATCAACAGCCTCAAACCCGAACCTGCTCTCAGGGTTTTCGCAACACAAAAACGGGTTTACGGTCCCGGTTTTTCCATTCCCCCACTCCGGTTTGCCACGACAACTGAAATCGACCCGTCTTCCGAATCCTTTATAACGAGATTTTGACCGAATCGAAATCCCGCCGCCTGCGAATTTGTGATCACGGATACGGCCATGCCGAACATAATCGATCGCGCTTTCGAAACGGGAAGCCGTAAACTCAGCCAGGACGTCCCGCTTATCAGACGATCCGGATTCGATCCCGACGGTTCATCGCTGGACGCCGAAAATACTCCCCCTCGGTCATCGTTACCAGGACCGTTCCGCTGATTGAACCGGGGAACCGGCGCTGTGGCCCGCGACCCAGCCCCGCTGAAAACCGTCACACGTCGAGCGCACACCGGAAGCCGCAATTCCCGGTCGAACTGTCGGGCGTGTTTCCAGCGCGCGCCGCCACGCGGTACCGGTTGCAGTAGGAATGATGACAAAGGTAGGACCCTCCCCTCATGACCTTGCGATCGCCCTCGGGCGGCCCTTCCGGGTCGATCCTTGAGGCTTTGAGATGGTGCGTCGGACTGAACCAATCCGCGCACCACTCCCAGACGTTTCCGGACATATTGTAGAGGCCGAAACCATTGGCACGGTAGGACCGAACCGGAGCGGTTCCGGCGTAGCCGTCTTCCGCCGTGTTCTCCGTTGGGAATACCCCCTGCCAGATGTTGCATCGATGGCGCCCTGCCGGCATCAACTCATCGCCCCATGGGTAGGTCTTCTGCACGAGACCGCCTCGGGCTGCGTATTCCCATTCCGCCTCGGTCAACAAGCGTTTTCCCGCCCAGGCGCAGTAGGCGACAGCGTCGTTCCACGAAATGTGAACGGCCGGATGGTCGCGTCGCTTGCGCACGTTCGACCCAGGACCTTCAGGACGCCGCCAGCACGCGTCTTCGACCGCGATCCACCAGTCGAGGCCAGGCAACGGATGCGTCTTGCCCTTCTTGATCGCCGATTTCGGAACGAACAAATGGAACACGTAAGTCCATCCGAAAATCTCCGCTTCGGTCTTATAACCGGTCGCCTCCGCGAACGCGGAAAACTCCCCGTTGCTGACGGCGCAACGGTCCACGTAAATCGGCTTCAGCGTCACTTCCCTGACCGGTCCCTCACCATCGGCGACCCACGCCTCCGAACTGTCGGTACCCATGAGAAACGTTCCGCCCTCCAATCGAACCATGCCTTCGGTCGACGGTGGCTTCGAGGAACAGCCCATCACCCGAGCCGATGCCCCGCCTTCGCAACCGCGCTTTCCCGCCGGTCCCGACGGAATACAGCACGCATATTCTTCCGCGTTCTTCACCATTCCCATTTTCCCGACCATCAAGCACGGGTCAACGTTCCCTTCACATCCCCGGCTCGCCTGCCAATACAGAACCGCCCGCAACACCGGTTTTCCCAAGTATTCGATTCCGGACAAATTTTCCGGTTGTCAGAGCCGGCCTGAATGCGTACGGTCGATTTCTCTCGTCAACGCGAGACGAATATCTTCTGCCTGGTGGTGTAACGGTAGCACGACAGACTCTGACTCTGTTTGTCTAGGTTCGAATCCTAGCCGGGCAGCCTTTTTGGCAAGTGCATTTAGTTCAGTTTATTACAAAACCGACGAAGGTCAGAAATCGCCCTAATGCCAATGAAACTGACAATAAATCGTCAACGATTGATAATGTCGTAGAGTCAAATTAGCGTATCCTGCGTTGCGTAGTAATTCGAGTTATCGGCTAAGTCGTCCACACACGATCCCACTTCCCCCGAATCCCTGCGAGGCCGGCAGCCCGGCGGTGTTCGGTTTTGCCGCCTCCGGGACCACCTCCTCGAATATCCACTTGCGGAATTTCTTGTCCGCCTTGAAGATGATCTGGTTCACTCCATGGCGGTTGATGACGTAGAAATATCGCGTTGCTTTATTAAAGCCAGAAGGCGCAGATTCTGCGCCTCCCAGCTTTAGGCGATAGTCTTCATCTATAAACCGCAGCATATCAGCCGTTTTCGAATACTTCAGCTCCGCCGCCAGGTCCTTTGCGACCAGCCGGGGCTCCCCATCTTCCAGGATCAGCACACGTGCACGTTTGAACACCTCGTGCTTGAGAGTCCGGCCCCGAACGGAGACTTGTCTGTGAACCCTGAATCGGGTCTCATGGATTCGGGAAACATGCAAGCGCCCAACCAGACTATCGGTTCCTTTATTACCACAGCATCCTCGGCTACTTCAATCCCACTGCCCGTGCAAATGCTGCTGGTTGTCGCGGTCGGAGTCTTGATGCTGGCTGGGGCCGGTGTGGTGCTTTGGTTGTTGTGGCATCCCCACGAGGTCGGAGCCCGTTTGAGCACCCCGGCCTCCGGAGGCCTGATAAGCCGGTTGTTCCTCGGCATCGCCTTGCCCGCTTTCCCCATGCTTTACTCCGTCCAAGCCTTCGGCCAGGAAACGATTCTGTGGTGGGACTGGCGGATGCAGGGTTTCCAGTCTTATACGGGCGCTCCGGCCACGGCCCTGGCCGCCGTTTTCTTCGGTATCTCCCTGCTGATGTTTTTCCATTTTTATTGTTCGCCGATTCGCGGGCTTGAATTATTGGCCGGCCTTGGAAAGGTGGTTTCACTGCTGGTAATCGTTACGGGAGTCATAGCTTTCCTGGTTTTAGAGGGAGCATTGGCTTATTGACTCTCGGCGGGTAACGCCATGCCGCGAAAACCAATCCTCATAATGCCGCGGCCGCACAGACCCCGATCCGAGTTGACCGCCCGCCACCTCCGGAAAGAAGCTAAGCCTCATGCTCCGCAAATTCCTCGTCGCAGGGTTCGCCCTGGTCCTTGGTACGGTCCTCGCCGCTCTCTGGTGGCGGATCGACGGCGACCGAATGCCGGAGTTCGATTACCCGGAGTCACGGCAGGTTCCCGAACCGAATGCGTTTGACTTTCTGGTGGAAGCGGCGGAGGCCATCCCGGACCATGGAAAGTCCATCGCAGATGCGGTCTCCGGAACGAGGGATCCGGAGACCGGTGAATGGCGCGATCCCACCTTGGATCAAGTTCGCTCGGCCGTCGAAGAAAACCGGCAAGCGCTGGCACTGATCCGAGAAGGCCTGCAACATCCATTCCACTATCCGCAGCTACATCGGGTGCTCCTGGGTGAAGGAGACTACCACTTCGGCGCCTTTCGGATGGCGGCCCGCCTTCTTACACTCGAAGCAAGGTTGCACGCAGCCGACGAACGTTTCGACCGGGCCATGGAGTCGGTCCTGGATTGCCTCGAACTGGGGCGGAAGATCGGTACCCGCAGCCCGTTCAGCGGCGCATTGACCGGGATCGCCAATCACGGGATCGGCGCACACGACGCTCCGGCGATCATTCCGAATCTACGTCAGACCGAACTCTTGGATGCTATCGAGCGACTCGAATCCCTCGGTGAAGTCCCGCTCGAGATGGCCGGCATCTTCGCATCGGAACGCGTACACGGCCTCAAGTATCTGGAATCGATCTTTTCGAAGTCCGACTGGCGCCTCAGGTTGGCCGAATCCGAGCAGATGTATCTCGACGACAGCTGGTACGGCAGGGCTGAGTTTACCCTGTGGCAACGTCTCCAGATGCGGCTGCGCGCCTGGAAATACCACCAAGGAAAGATCGTTCGCACCGTTGATGAAATGACCTCGGCGGTGGGCGAGATCCTTGAAGAGCCGTTTTCCGACAGAGAGGGGCGCTTCCCCACCCCCGGCCGCCCACTCCCGCCGAGCTTGGGCGAGAACTTCATCGAGGCCGTGCCCAAAGTCTGGTTTTCAGTCCTGGTCGCTCAGACGACTCACGAGGGGCTTCTTGCCACCCTCGCCCTCGAAGCATGGCGGAAAAAACACGGGGAATACCCGGAACGATTGGAAGACCTTGAACCGAACCTGCTGAGCTCGGTGCCGCGCGATCCCTTCGCCCTCGACCAAGCATTGCGTTATCGCCGCGAAGACGACACCTACCTGCTCTACAGTATCGGGCCGAACGGGCAGGACAATGGCGGAGAGGCGATGGAAAGACCGGACGAAGAGGACCCGATACGCCGGAAGGTACCGCGGACGGACCTCCCGGGAGATCTCGTTGTCGGTATCAACCTGCTCCGGCCGCCCGACGAGTAGAACCGGGCCGCACTCGCCGCCCTCGCCCGTTTCCCCGTCTCCCCTTGCCAACGCTCCCTGCCGCCTGCAAACTCACCCCGCAATGGCCTTCCGTTTCTTCCGCCGCCTGAAACTCGCTCCCGGCGTGACGCTGAATCTCACCAAGCGCGGCGGGTCGCTCTCCTTCGGCCCGCGGGGCGCCAAGCTGACCGCTGGCACCAGCGGGGTGCGGCGGACCCTCAGCGTTCCCGGAACCGGGCTCTGGTACACCGAGCACGCGGGGGTGAAACAGGGGCGGGGCAAAGGACGATCCCGTAGGTCCGCCAACCAGT
>SLTG01000104.1 GCA_007130045.1 Opitutales bacterium | reverse complement strand
TGGACCTTCGCGGAGGCACACCCATGACCTCCGCCGGGTTCAACCGCCGGATGCGGAAAACCGCATGTCCGGTGGTGTGGAAGGGCTGCGGGGCGCAATCCCCGCAGCCCCATCCGATCAGGGGAAGAGAATTGATTTACCGGAACGATTCGCTCCTGCTCCGGCCCTCTTGGAGCGCCACCGCGAGAGGCTTAGAAAGCATGAGCCAAGAGTCGAGGCATGACGGCTTCTTGCCCGGCCCCGCCGAAAAAAAACCGACCCGATGACCCGATGACCCGATGAATAGGTGATGTTAGTCACTTGACCGCCGCACCGCCTGAGGTATGCTTGGAATAATGAAAAGCCTGAAGCTGGAAGTGCCGGATTCACTCCTGGTACAAAACGCCGTTTCAATCGAAGAACTCAGCCGGGAAGCACAGGTTGAGCTGGCGTTTCATTATTTCCGTTCCGGAAGGCTCACTTCCGGTCAGGCCGCTGAAATGGCGGGGATGAACCGTGTCGACTTCATGAAAGCCGCCAGTGCCCGCCAGATCCCGTTAATCGACCTCGACTCCGAGGAATTGGCACGAGAAATCGAGTCTGCTTCCGGCCAGTGATTTCTGTCCGAGGACATGCTCGTTTCCAATACAGGCCCGCTGTTAGCCCTCGGAACGCTTGGACTTATTTCGGCTCTTCGCGACCTTTACGGTTCTGTCAAAGTCACCGAGACGGTCTATGCTGAAATCACACGATCCTCCGAGAAACCGATATCGGATCTCTTCACGGAACACTCATGGATCGAAATTGCCCCCGACCCCCAAATGCCGGATACGTGGCTTTCTGCCGTCCTCGATTTGGGTGAAGCAACGACAATAGCACTCTCTTTAAAGGAAAATCCGGATCGTTTGCTTATTGATGAACGAAAGGGGCGAAGAACGGCAGAATCCATTTACAATCTCCGCATCATAGGCACAGCGGGCATCCTCATACTGACGAAGTTTAATCGTCTAATTCCGGCGGTGCGCCCGCACCTCCTCCAATTACAGGCAAAGGGGTACTACCTGCATCCGAATCTCATAGAACGTATCTGCCTTGCCGCCGGAGAGGAATAGATGGTCCGCCTTCAAGGGTGAAATCAATGAGGTCGCAACCGCAGCGGGAACCAGCCCCGCGTCCCAACCCAACTTGACGGCCACCCAAGACGCCGCCTTCGACCGCCACCTCATTACCCTCGATGAAGATTTCCGCCTCGTGTTGATCAAACACCTCCGCGACCACTGCACCCACGAAACGCTCCGGGAGAATTTCCTGCGGTTCGAAGGCAAGAAGTTTGACCTACCGGAACGATTCGCTCCCGACCGGGATTTTTTGGATCGGCACCGGGAAGGGTTGGTGGTTTGAAATCGAGAGAGTCCGAAAGTTTGTCAAAAGTACAGACGTGACGTCATTTAGGTCTCTCCGCTGAAATGCACGATTTCATGCGGCCCGTGGTCCAACGCGTGATCGGTCTGAAAAACGCCGGAGGGTGGATCGTCGTCATGACTCACCGCAATGCGCAGGATGTATCCGTTTTCCTCGGTCAGGATCATCTCGGGAGTGATAGACAGCGTCACGGCGACCGGCATGTCCGTGACAACGCGCGGAACGGGCACGGTCACCGTTTCGGTCGCCGAGCCTGCCAAGGGTCCGCCACCGTCTTCGACCATCAACACTTCGAACCGGAACGGAATATCCCGCTCCTCCCCCTCAGGCTGATCCCGGCTCACCAGCACGGTGACGTCCACCACGAGAGAATCCTTCGCCGGATCGGTGTCCAGCAGCCAGGTGTCCTCGACGCTCACCGACGGCGATGAAACGACGACCTCGGCCGGCTGTGCCCCAAGAACCGCGCCGCTCATCCAAAAAACCAGAACGCTGTTCCGGATCACTCGGGACGTGAAAATGATTCCGAATCGCCCCGGAATTCCAGGGCGGTCGCGTTCTCTTAGAGGCGGGCGGGAAAGAAGCGCCACGATTTTTTCAATCAACTGATTTAGGTCTATCCATCCTGCCGCGCCGGGAAATCCTCAAACATTTCGCAAATGTCTTGACCGGCGTTGCTTTCCTTCATGGAACCGGCACTTTCAGTTCCGGTTCATCGTCCGCCTAATCGGGCGGCCGTGTAACGTGGAATCCCAACCGTATCGGCGTTCCGGCAGCCACCATGCCGTATTCCTTAACTCCGCCTTTTGGTATCGTTCCCTCGCTAATCAAGATTATTAGTAAAGATTATTTGAATATCCAAGCAAGAAAAATCCGCCCGTCCGATTCAACGTCTTGTTTCGGATTTTCGGTTTGATTCGCGCCAGGAAATCGTTGCATCACGGATGCCCCTGAATCGAGGTAAACTGCTATCAATAAGAGATTTCCGATTTAAGTAAAACAATAGGCGCATTCTCCGGTCCAACCCGGAGAGGAGAGAACAACCGACGAGCTTTTACAAAGTTTTTAAACCCGCCATATTGTATTCCGGCATCTCTAACCGAACCGCCGGATGTTTGCATGGTTCGCAGTGAGCGGAACGCATCCTCAAACCACAAGTTCCCGCCGGCCGCAGGCGGGTCCGACTTTATTCCGCCTCATCCTCTACTTCTTTCCGAAAAACATTCCCTGCTTCTTGAAAGTTTCCTTTCGGTAGAGCAGACCGTATCGCCAGAAGATTCCCATCTTCCGGAGAGAGCGCATGTTTGTTTTGATATCGAGAAATCGCCGCATCATTCCCGGCAGGCTGTTCCAGCGGGAGCGGATATCGAAGCATATGCCGGTGAGTTCGTCGGGTGCCATGTTCTTCGGTATGAAAGCGGCGTGATTGAACCGGTATTCGGGATGCAACCACCATGCGCCGTCATAAAGCAACCGGGATTCCGCTTTGAGTTTATGGTAGAGCGGTGTCCCGGGATACGGCATCAGGATGTTGTACGCGGCAAAGCAAAAGGAGTGTTCAAAGGCGAAATCGAGCAGATCGTAAAGGCTTTCCGGAGTGTCGTGATCGTGGCCCAGAGTGAAGGCCGCCCATGTCTGCAGGCCGTATTCCTTGAGCACAGCGACTTCCTTCGCGTACCGTTCCTGGTATTTCCCCATGTTGGGAGCTTTCTTCATCTCAGTCAATGAGTCCGGCTGAAGGGACTCGAATCCGATGACGTTGCCCAGGCAGCCGCTTCCGGCCATCAGGTCCATCAATTCGCGGTCATGGGTCATATTAATGCTGCCCTGGCTGACCCAGCGGATTCGCAATGGGATCAAGGCGCGAAAAAGTTCTTTCGCCCGCGCACGGTTCGCGATGATGTTGTCATCGACGAAGAATACGAACCGCCGTTCCTGCGCCTCGATTTCCCGGACCACTTCCTCCACGGGTCGCGTGGTGTAGGTTTGCTCGCTCACCGCGCTGATCGCACAGAAGTGGCATGGGTACGGGCACCCCCGGGTGAACTGGACAAGTGTGACAGGCAGGTAGCCTTTGCCATGGAATATCTCCCGGCGTGGGAGGGTCCCCCGCTGCGCGAGCGCGGGAACGCCGCGGTAAACCGGCTTGAGGGTTCCCGCTTCGGCATCGGAGAGGATATCGAGCCAGACGGACTCCGCGTCTCCGATGCAAATGGCATCGGCGTGCTTTTGAGACTCTTCGGGAAAGAGGGTCACCTGGAAACCTCCCAGCACAACGGGAACGCCCCGTTCGCGATAGTCATCGGCGATTTCGTAAGCCCGCCGCGCCGTATAGGTCTCGACCGTAATGCAAACAAGGTCCGTCGCCTCTTCGCAGTCAATCGCCTCGCATCGATCATCCCAGAGGCGAATCTCGAATTCCGGGGGAGTCATGCCGGCGAGCACCCCGAGCTGCAGCGGTTCCATCCGCCCCTCGTCAACGTAGAGCGAATGCTCCATCCGTCCGATATTCGGCTTAATCAGGGTCAGCTTCATGGTTTGTTTTTCTCGAACACCGGGAGCGCGTATCCGCCGTCCCCGAGGGCGCGTCCCTGTTTGTCGTGGACGGCCCGGCGATTGGTGAGGTTCGCCGCAAAGAAGATCGCCGCATTGCGGGGGCTTCGCAGGTGCGCGCGGAAGTCGAGGGCGCGCCGGCAGATATTACTGTAGCGGTTGAAGCGGGTGCGCGCCCAATAGCATCCTTCCATGAGCTCGTTTGCCGACATCAGGCGAGGGTGAAACATCGCCTGGCCGTAACGGAAATCCGGATGCAGCCACCAGGGATCGTTGATCAGGCGTCCTTCGGCACGCAGGCGATCGTAGGTGCGGGATCCCGGGGTTGGAGCGAGCGGATTGAAGTTGGCCAGGAACAGTTTTGACCGCAGAGCGAAATCGAGCGTAATATCGAAGGAGTCCCTCGTGTCGTGGTCGTATCCCAGCACAAAACCTCCGTAAACCATGATCCCGTAATGATGAAACAACTTCACCAGATCCTCGTAACTCCCGTGGCGTTGGTTCCAGAGCTTGCGCATCTGCCGCAGGTTGCCTTCGATGAGCGACTCGAAGCCGATCGTTACGGACGTGCAACCGGCCCGGGACATCAGGGCGACCAATTCCTCCTCCTCCGCCACGTCGAGGCTCACCTGGCACGACCAGCGGATACGCAATGGAACGAGCGCCGTAAGCAGTTCCCGAAGCGCATCCCGGTCATTGAAAAGGTTGTCGTCCGTAAAAAAAACATGTCCGCCGCCGAGAATCCTGATTTCATCAACAACCTCCTGAACCGGCCTTCGGCGACGATTGGCGCCGTAAAACGCATGAATGGAGCAGAAGTCGCATACGAAGCGGCAGCCCCGGCCGAACTCGACAAGCCTCAGTGGTTTGTACTTCTTTTTCCCGAAAATCCGTCGATCGCGGACGGATCCATCGAGTGTGGTGAAGGATGAATCGTACACGCGCCGGAGTTCGCCCGTTCGCGCGTCTTCGATAACCTGAGGCCAGGCGCCTTCGGCGTCACCCTTGACGATACTCGTCGCATACCGCAGCGCTTCATCGGGACACAGCGTCGGATGGTAACCACCCATGACCACGGGAATCCCGCGCGACAGATAGCGCGCCGCGATCTGGTACGCCCGTTTCGCCGTGAAGGTTTCGACCGTCAATGCCACCAGGTCGGTCGGTTCGTCGATCGGGACCGGCTCGATACGCTCGTCGTAAAGGACGCAATCGATATCGGGAGGCGTGAGGCCGCGGAGAATGGCGAACACGAGGGGCTCCATGGCGTCGTGGGAACGTCCCGCCCAAAGATTCGGCCGCACGAAGGTGATCTTCATCGGGAACATGAGGCCGGCCCTTTCGCGCCGGAAAAGATCCGTTTCCATCCGCGTTCGACGCTCAAGGCCGAAGGCTTGATATCGCCGAGCCGTGTACCGTGCCGTCGGAAGCGTTCGATATAGAGGGCGTGCGCGTCGCCCCGAACAGAAAAAATCTTCACGGCCTCCAGCTGGCCGAGACGCCGGCAGTATCCGTAGTGTGGATTCTCCGAAAGGCGCCTGTCCAGGACGGTGCCCAGTTCCGGCGCGGGCGGATCGTCGGTTTGGAGATAAAGAATATAGCCTGCGGTCGCGCCTTCGGGTTCGGGCGCCAGCATAGCGAAGCGCGCCGCCACACCGGTTTCACGCAAACTCAGGCGAAGTGCGTCGGCGACGTGTCCCTCGGAAAGCTTTTCGCCGCGCAGATCGCTTACCCGGTCGCCTCGGCCAATAAACCGGAGTGATGGCGTTTTGCCCGAAAATCCGTTCACCTCCACCAGGTCGCCGAGTCGATAACGATAGAGACCGGCACCGGTGGTGAGAACGATTTCGCAGCGCATGCCCGCGTCAAGACTGTCCACGGTTCGCACTCGTCCTGAAGGTTCGATGAATTCATAGAAATGCGATGTCACCGCGACCGGGGACATCGCCTCAAATGGAACCGTCACAACGCCCTCGGTAGCCATGAGTCCCTTGGGCTGCAAACGTGCCTGCGGAAAGCGTGCGGCGAGGTCTTTCGCCGCGCTTTCGGCAGGGCCGTGCGCCCAGCACGAAAGTAATCCGAGGCTTGGCCACAAGTCCCCTGGAAAGTCGGGGTCCAGATGCGCGACCTCGGAGGCGCGGGCGGGATCCGGCCGAAACCCGCCGGTCACGGCGCTCGGCAAACGCGGATCCATTTCACCGGGAGGGTCCACCGTTCCGTGGGCGATATCCTTAACAAGACGCCCGCGCCACTTGGCGAAGGCATCCAGCAGCAGAAGGAAAAACGAAGGGTGCCAAACGGAAACGATCCGCAATTCGCGCTCCGCGAGCAGGTGCAGCAGGGTGAGATAAGCAAATAGGTCCGGGTCCCGCGCGTATCGCAGGCACGAGGGTGCGGCGACAACGGCGTCCACCAAGCGCCGAAGGATGCCGCCCAGATAGGCGCTGTCGGTTTCAAAACCGATGGGAATGACGCTGTCGGGATGGGGCGCATCCAGAGCGGGTGAGATCGACCAGTACGCCGGACCCCGCTTCAGATCCGGATCGGCCCCGAAGAGATCGCAAATCCACGGGCCGATCGCGTTGTTCATTTCGGCCTGAAACCCGCGGGTATAGGGAATGAGCTTGCACGCCGCTGTCGAACCGCTTGAAGGCACAAGACGGACGACCGGATCTTCGGTCAGGACTCCCGGCTCGCCGCGCCGGATCCGGTCGAGGACGGAAGCGAGATCGTCATAACTCACAATGGGAACCCGCTCCTGGAATCGCTCCACGGAATCGATGTCGTCAAACCCGTACCGCCGGCCGAAGGAGGCTTTCCGGTTTCGTCGCAGAATCCGGAGAAGAACCCTTCGCTGTGCTTCGCCGGGAATCTGCAGGGATTTCCGGAACGCCCGGGCGCGGCCGAAATTCGCGACCTGCCAAAGAGAGTTTGCGATGAAGCAGCGGTTCATGCGGGCCGGGTTTCGGTAACGGGCGACAGAGGCGTATTGCCAAAAAGCATACGGCGGCCCGCGGGTGTAAGGTTGGCGTCATCGAGTTCGGTCAGGCAGACCAACTCGTCTCCGCAGGCAAACCCGGGATTTCGCTCCAGAAAATACGCCACATGCGGGTTTCCCAGCCTGGACGGACAAACCTCGCGCAGGTGCTCCCGCAGGCGTTGTGGACGATCGAGGCGCACAAGACCGGCGCGGCTGTCGTACCGTTCTCCAAAACGCTCCCGGGCGAGCCGTTCGATCAGCGCCTGCTTCTTCGGGGGTGTGGACGTTCCCGTCCGTGGAAAGAACTCCCGGAAGAAAACGGGAAGAAACCGGTAGGTCCGAAATCCGGAAGTAATCAGCAGCCAGAACAGCCGTCCGCGGCCCCGCTTCGCGTGCAAGCGCCGGACGGAACGAATCCATGTCCTCGAAAGCTCCGGGCTGTTCCATGCTTTGGGATCCACGATGGTGTCTCCTGAATACACAACCGTAATCCACTCGTTGTCGTAATACACCGGATACATTAGAAAAGTCGAGAACCCGTTCAATGCGCCGGAACCGGCATCACGCAGCAAAATGACCCAGTCCTTTTCCACTAGGTCGCGCTCGAAACCGGAACGATTGACGCCATCGAAATGCCGCCTGATGAGCTGGTACATCTCCTCGGTCCGGGATTCGCCAAGCCGTTCGCGCGAAAGAAGCTGTCCTTGCATCATAGCGTTGCCAGTTCGACACGGATTTTCCCCGGATCGATTATTGGATGGGATTGCGAATGGGCGTCCTCCACAAAGTAGAGAACGCTGCGATAGGCTCTCACGCCCCGTGTGCGACAAAGCGTTCCCAACGCGGGATCGTTGTCGCACAAACCGAGCAGGAGAAGGTCGATGCCGCGCCGCGCCGCCTCGCCTCGGGCGGCGGCGACCAGACGGGAAACCGCGGCGTGGTCCGCGTCCGCGACGGCGAGGTGTGAGAGATACGCCGCATTGAGGGTGCTCCCCGCGGGCGGAAGCGCGGGTCGGCCCGTCGACCGCAGGTAAAGATTTATCAAGGGACGCCAGCGCTCGATTCCCGGGGCGTAGCCCTGCACGAGCGTTTGACGGAATCCGCGCTGATCCCATACTGCCGCACATCCCGTGATCTCTCCTCCGTTTTCGAGAATGAGAAAATCCTCCGACTGCAGCGCCTGTGCCTCGACGAGTGCTTGAAGCCGCTCCGGCGACCAGACCGGCGCCAACTCGTAGGGGCGGAGGCAGCGCTGGAGGAAGCCCGCGATTTGCGGCAGGTCCGACGTGCCGGACCGGCGGACCCCGTCGTCATCGGATTTTCGCGTTCGTGCAGGAAGGACGAGTGTATTCATTCCTGTTATACGGCTGTACCTCGGCATCCCGGGTATCCCGCGCTCCAACAAACGCCGGGCGCGGACATTGTCGGCCATAATACTGGTCAGGTCGAAGCCCGGCTCGTCCGCGCGGCGGTGGTGGATGGCGAAGGCGTACCCGGACAAAAGCGTATCCCGCCGCCACGGGAATCCGGTGATCGCGCGCAACTGGCTCAGGTAACCGAGGCGCGCAACCCGCCCTCCCAGAAAAACGTTTTGCACCGAACGGCTTCCCATCATCATCAATCGGCTTGTCCGGCTGTCCCGTCCGACGAACACGCTGTGACGGCCGGGATCTCCATTGACAATCAACGAAGCGAAATAATCGGGCTCGCGCACCATGGCGATTCGCACCTCGCCGTCCATGGCTTGATCGCGCAGCAGACTCCGCAGTTCGGTCTCGTCGCTCTCAGCAGCGAGTTCGAATTGGATGCCCGTTTTTCCGGGCGCCGCCTGCAAGGGGATCGCGTTCATGCCTCCAGCAACTCCCCCGTATAGGCCTCGTCTCCCAGCGGCATTCCGTTGCGACCTTCGATGTCGCGCTGGTGCATGGCGTTGATCAAAAGATAATTGATAAACATGTAGGCCCCGGAACGATTCACGGGGCGGGCCCTGCGGAAGATCCCCTTCCATGAATAAAACCGGCGCCGGACTTCGACACAGAGCTGCGCCAACTCCTCGGGAGACATCTGTTTCGGCTGAAACGGCACCATATTATAACGGTAGCGTTTATCGAGCCACCAGTTTTCATACAGCAGCCGCCCCTCGCCTTTGATGCGCTCGTAAAGGGGGGTTCCCGGAAACGGCGTGATGTGATTGAACGCCGCGATAAACAAGCCTTCCTCCTCCGCGAAGCGCAGGCTGGTGTCGAAGGAGTCGGGGGTGTCCCAGTCGTAACCGAAAATGAACGTGCCGTAAACGCGCAACCCGTGACGACGGAAGTTTTGGAGCGCCTTGCGAGGCCCGCCCCGGCCGAGGTTGAACGATTTGTTCATCGCCTTAAGGCTCGCGGGGTCGAGGCTCTCCAGGCCCACCAGCACACCCTGGCAACCGCTGCGCCGCATGAGATCCAGCGCCTCGTCGTCATGGGCCACATGGATACTGGACTGGCTGACCCAGCGGATTTTCAGCGGGATCAGAGCGCGCATGAGCTCTTTTGCCGCGGTCAGGTTGGAGTTGATGTTGTCATCGACAAAGAAGATCATCATTCCGGGTCGCCGCACATCGCGCACTTCGGCCAGAACGCGGTCGATATCCCGATGGGATTGGGTGGCGTCAAAGAAGGACTGGATGGCACAGAAATCGCACTTAAAACGGCAGCCGCGCGCAAACTCCACCAGACCCAGGCGCAGGTATTTCCTGCCCGCGAATATCGAGCGATCGGGCGTCAGGATTTGCGCGGGGCGCGTTGTGGCGCGATAGGTTTTCCTGGGGCGCCCGTGGCGGTAATCGTCGATCAACTCCGGAAACAGTTCTTCTCCTTCACCGATCACGATCGAATCGCTGTACCGGCCGACCTCTTCCGGGCAGAGCGTCGCGTGGAATCCACCCATCACGACAGGCACCCGTCGCCGCCGAAACTCGCTGGCGATCTGATATGCCCGCCGCGCCGTGTAGGTCTCCACGCTGATGGCCACCAGGTCGGTCGGCTCATCGTAGGGAATCGCTTCGAGCCGGTCGTCATAGAAACGTTTCTCCACATCCGGCGGCGTCATCGCCGCGATCGCCGCCGCCGGCAGCGGGGCCATCATCCACGTGCGGATATACCGTTTCATGCCGATGCGTCGCCCCACGCAAGGATGAACGATGGTCAATCGGAACCGGCGGCTCGTTCCGTATGAATTGCCATTGGCTAAAGGGATGGCGGTACCGGCCGTCATACGTCGCTCGTCTCCGAGACCGCTTCAACGGGCTTTTCAACCGCCGGACCGACCGGCCGCATCCCGCCTGCAAAAGGCGCGTCGCAGGTATAGAACTTATGGAGGTGATGCGCGTAATAACGGTAACCGAGGTTGGTGGTCACCGCCAGCGGCCACGGCGCTGCGGTCTTCCTCAGCCGGCGCGCGATCCCGGTCCAACTGTAAACTTTCTTCCACACTCTCTCCGTCCCCGACTGCAGTTCCCCGATGGTCATCCGGCGGGGCTGAAAAACGACATGCTGTCCATCGTACAACTCCCAGTTCCGCGTGAGAATCCTTCCCTCGCTTTCCAGCCTACTGTAAAGCGCGGTTCCGGGAAAGGGCGTGACAATGGCAAACCTCGGCAGGTCGATGCCCGCCTCGACGGCGAATTCGGCGGTGCGATCGAAGGTCTCCGGGGTATCGTCATCCAGGCCAAAGACAAAGCACCCCTGGAGGGAGATTCCGCGCTCGTGAAGCCGTTCGACGACCTGGGCGAATTTTTCCGGACGATTGAACCCTTTGGCGGAATTCCGCAGGTTCCGGCTCGATATCGACTCCAGCCCCATCAGCAGCCCGCGGCATCCGCTGCGCGCGGCCAGGTCCAGCAGGGGAAGGTCGTCACACAGCAGGGTGGTCGCGAGCCCGAACCATTGAATCCCGAGCGGTGCGAGCGCCTCGAACAGGCGCCGGGCGTACTCCTTGTCCGCGATCAGGTTCAGATCGACGAACAGCGCCCGCCGAGCCCCCTGACTTCGAATGTCTCTCACCACGTCTTCGACCGGCTTCTGGTACGGTTTCAATCCCCAGGCGCTCGGAACGACGCAAAACTCGCACGAGTGAACGCATCCGCGCGTGGCTTCGAAAACATGGGAGGTCAGGAAACGTTTGCGGGGCAGAACGGACCGGTCGGGCAGAGGCAGATTCACCAATTGCAATCCCGGGTCCTGGTCATACCTCGAGCGCAGGCGTCCATCGCGGAAATCACGCAATAATTGCGGCCACGTCTGCTCCGCATATCCGACGACGATGCTGTCCGCATGCTGCCGGGCGTCTTCGGGAATAAGGGTAATATGAGGGCCTCCCATCACAACCGTTATCCCGCGCGCGCGAAAACCGGCGGCGAGTTCATAGGAGCGCCGGGCGGTTCCTGTAATCACCGTCAGCCCGACGAGATCGACAGCAAGGTCCGGATCCACGTCGCCGATTCCTTCGTCGATGCAGGTCAGCTCCACCGGGACATCGGATGGGATGAGCGAGGCCAGCGTGGGAAGTGTCAGCGGCATGTAGCGCAGGCTTTTCCGGAATATCCCGCCACGATGCCGGTAGAGCGGGCCCTTTGGAGAAATGAGGGCAATTCGAATCGGTCCCTCACGCGAAGGTGTAACGCTCGAGTTTTGTGGGTCCATCATCTCTCCCTTCATCCAGGAGCTTCTTCAGTGGTGGAAGCATGTGAACCCTGACTCCGGTTCGGGGGCTTCGGTCGCGTTGACAGGCTCAGCAGCACAATCAGTACGATCGCGAGCACCAGAAAGAAGGCGCCATTGGTCAGATTCCGGCTCGCGGCGATTCCAAAGAGTTCCTCGACTTCGCCGACGAAGAGCGCCCGTTGAATTACCCGTAGGACCATGATGCCCGCAAAGGCGAGAACGATCACCCGATAGCGATGAGGGTCCAACGCCGCCGGGATACCCAGCGCGCCGATCCCGACCATGAAAACGCCCAGAATGCGCAGGATGTAATGAACCTCCCCCGACCACTCCAGGCCGGCTCCATAGATGTCCGCCCAGAAGAAGTGGCTGTTGACGGACACGAACAGGGTGATGCCGATAATGATGTGCGAGGCGGCAACGAGCCACAGCAGGGCCTTGAGGTAAGTCAGCGGATAATTACCATTCACTTTTTTCCTTTTTATAAGAAGGGAACTGGAATCAATTCTCGTGTAAACCAATTTACTGATGGACAAATTGATTCTTCTTTCACGATCTACCATCTTTGGGGCGGACGGGTCAAGAAGACGTTTCCGTGACGGCGGTACCCCGGTTACCCTTGCCTGCCCAACGATGCGGAGTCCGTTTTTCGGGTCGCCTGTTTCGATAAAGCCGTCTCCTCCCGCGCCGAACCACCCGACACACCGGAACCCGCAGCGAGCAGCCCGCCCGAAATCCCCGTTCGCCATCCAGCGTGTCTAAAGCACGAAGCTTTTCCTGCCAGCGTACGCCCTTACCAAAGTCCTTAGGAACTGTTAGGAAATCAATGTTGCAATTGGTGCAGTTTCATGGAAGGGTAACTTCCATGGGAAAAATTGAGGCTGATGTGGGAGCTCGTTTCGGCTTAATAAGGGACTTTCTCGACGAAAAGATGCGTCGTTTGGTTGCCGCTACGGAGGCAAAGGTCATCGGCAGAGGCGGGATCTCGGCGGTCGCCAGAGCCACGGGCGTTTCCCGCCGTGCAATTTCGGCGGGACTCGGCGAACTTGAGGGTCTGTATCCCTTTGGAGGTGAAGCCGGTCGGGTTCGCCGCCCCGGAGGCGGGCGAAAACGGGTTGTTGAGTCCGAGCCGGAAATATTGGCTGAATTGGAGCACCTGATCGATCCGATGACCCGGGGTGATCCCGAGTCGCCCTTGCGGTGGACGTGTAAGAGCTTGCGGCGAATGGCTGAGGAATTGCAGCCGAAATATAAAGTCAGCTACGTCACCGTCGGAGAAATGCTACAGCAGCTTGGATACAGCCTGCAAGCGAATCGTAAGACCGCGGAGGGCTCGTCCCATCCCGACCGAAATGCACAGTTCGAGTTCATCAATACTCGTTGCTCTGAGCAACAGGCTACGGGCAATCCCGTGATCTCGGTGGACACGAAGAAAAAGGAGCTTGTAGGCGACTTCAAGAACGCCGGGCGCGAATACCGGCCCAAAGGCAGTCCTGAGCCGGTGCGGGTGCATGACTTCAAGATCCCGGAACTGGGGCGGGCCAATCCCTATGGCATTTACGATTTAAAACACAACATGGGATGGATCAATCTGGGTATCGATCACGACACGGCAGCTTTTGCAGTGGAGTCCATCCGCCGGTGGTGGTGGGGAATGGGCCAAGGGCTTTACCGAGATGCTCAGCAGCTGGAAATCGTCGCTGACGGGGGAGGCAGCAAGGGTACGCGTGTACGGCTTTGGAAAACGGAACTGCAGAAGTTGGCCGAAGAACTGGGAATGCCTGTGCAGGTCTGCCACTTGCCGCCGGGCACAAGCAAGTGGAACAAAATCGAGCATCGGCTCTTCTCCTTTATAACGATGAACTGGCGGGGTCGTCCGTTGGTGAGCCATGAAGTCATCATCAATCTTATCAAAGCGACCACTACGAATGAAGGCCTGACTGTGGAGGCCTCCCTTGATGAAAATGAATATCCATCCGGAATCAAAGTCAGCGATGAGGAAATGGCCAACTTGAACCTCGATCGAGACGAGTTCCATGGCGAATGGAACTACACTCTGAAACCGAGGCAACAACAGCTTGATTTGCGATAGTTATTTTCTAACGGACCCTTAGAGAGAATGTCCTCGAAGGTTTAGGGCTCGCTCATAAATAAATTCACATTTCATGACGGTGAGATCGAGTAGTTCCATTTGGGTCTGGGTGTATGGTGTCTGAGGTTGATCTGATGCATCTGCTGGTCTGATATCTTGGT
>SLTG01000002.1 GCA_007130045.1 Opitutales bacterium | reverse complement strand
CACCGAGGTGGGTGGCAAAACTCACCTTGTCGCCCCGCAAAAACCGCCGAATTGTAGTTCAATGGGGAAGACGCGCCAATCCAAACGGAAGTTAGGAGAGCGGAAAATGCTCCATTTTCCCGGTAATTTCCGAACCAGGGAACGTTTAAATATTAATGTTTTTCCGTGAGATATGAAATCAAGTTACCGAATGCAAACCAAGCGTTTGCGGACATTCGGACGCTGGAAGATTATTGCCTCAATCCGACTCATTCCGGGGAAAACATAAAGCCCGTCTGTTCGAACGTGCGCTGGACCTGAAGAAGGAATCTTCAAGGCGGTTTCGACGTGGGTTCTCATCATAATCATCCCTTGGTAAATGTGACCCCATGTGAAATTCGTGATATTGACGGTCCCCGATCTCTATTGCGGGGAACGCGGTTGCAACGTTGGTGTTGCCTTCCGGTTGAGGCGGGACAATGCTGATGGCACTGTTGAAAACGCATCAAGACTACCACGTGCCGGTGAAGGAAGGCAGGACCCGTACCGTTCTCGTAACGGGCGCCACCGGTTATATCGGCGGCCGGCTGGTCCCCGGATTGCTGGAGAACGGTTATCGTGTGCGGTGCCTGGTGCGGGATCCGGACCGGCTTTTGGGCCGGTCCTGGCAACGGGCGGTCGAGGTTGTCCGGGGCGACGTCCTTCAGCCCGGCACTCTCGGTGCGGCGATGGAGGGAGTCGAGGCGGCGTATTACCTGGTCCACAGTCTGGGAGAGGGCGCGGAATTCCATCGGCGCGACCTGACCGCGGCGCGGAATTTCGCTGAGTCCGCGCGGGAGGCCGGCGTGGAGCGCATCATCTACCTGGGCGGTTTGGCCGACAGCGCGGCCGGCCTCTCCGAACACCTGCGGTCGCGGCAACAGACCGGCGAAATACTCCGGGAGGCAGGGGTGCCGGTGACCGAATTTCGCGCGGGGGTTATCGTCGGTTCGGGAAGTGTATCATTCGAAATGATACGATACCTGACGGAACGCCTGCCCGTGATGATCTGTCCGCGGTGGGTTTACACCCGTACGCAGCCGATCGGGGTTCGCGAGGTCCTCGAGTATCTGACGGCGGTCCTGGAAGTGCCGGAGAGTTCCGGGCGGATCATTGAGATCGGCGGTTCCGCAGTGGTCACTTACGGGGAGATGATGACCATTTATGCGCAGGTGCGGGGATTGAGGCGCTGGATGCTCCCGGTCCCGGTGCTTACCCCGCGTTTATCCTCGTACTGGGTGAACCTGGTCACGCCCATTCCCGCGACGATTGCCCGCCCGTTGGTGGAGGGATTGCGCAACGAGAACACTGTGCGCGATCCGGTCGCTCGGAACCTATTCCCGTGGATCCGCCCGGTGGACTATCGAACGTCGGTCGAGCGGGCGCTGGAAAGGTTGCAGGCCAGCAATATCGAGACCGCCTGGAGCGACGCCCTGAGCACCAGCCAGCGCCATCGGTCGCCAGTGGTCATGACGACGCGGGAGGGGATGTTTCTCGAGCGCCGGCAACGCCTGGTGGCGGCAACCCCCGGTGACGTTTATCGGGTGTTCACGAGCCTGGGGGGAAACCGCGGCTGGTTTTTCTGGAATTGGGCGTGGGAGGTCCGCGGGTTTCTGGACCGGCTTCTGGGCGGCGTGGGATTACGGCGGGGGCGGCGCGATCCGGATGACCTGCGGGTCGGCGATGCCCTGGACTTCTGGAGGGTCGAGGCGGCGGAACCCAACCGGCTTATGCGGTTGCGCGCCGAGATGAAAGTTCCGGGAAAAGCCTGGCTCCAGTTTGAGGCGACGCCGGATGAAGGCGGGGAGACATTGCTGTCTCAGACGGCCTTCTTCGCGCCCAGGGGATTGTCCGGGTGGTTTTACTGGTACGGCCTTTACCCTTTCCATGCCCTGATCTTCAGCGGCCTGATCGACCGTATTGCGAAACGCGCGGCCAACCTCGACCCAGGGCGGCGCGGGTCGTGAAGCTGTAACCGTGTCGGTCGAATCCACTTGTCCGATCCCCCTCGATAAACTCACCCGAAACCACTCGAACCGCCGAGCGAACGCAGTCATTCGTCAATTATATTTTGCCTGACAAAATATAACCCGATACGTTTTTTTCCGCAGGGGGATCAAAGGATCACTGTCCGATAAAATGGATGCCGTGTTCGGCGGCGATTGCGGTGATGCGCTCCATGTCCGGCCCCTCCGGACTTTGGAAGACTTCGGCGCAGCGCGAGAAGAAAGTCTCAAATCCGGCCGGTGATGTGCTGACCAGGAGTAATCCCGGCCCATCCCCGCTGTTCCTGAAAGTGTGGACCGCATTGCGGGGCAAATAAATCGTTCCGCCGGTCCTCACCTCCCGCCATTCGCCCTCCACCAGGAATTCGAACTTTCCCTCCCGCACTATGAACCACTCGTCTTCGTTAAGATGCACATGAGGCGGCGGTCCGCCGCCGGGGGGCACCTTCTCGGTCCAGAGGCTGAGTTGGCCTCCCGTTTGCTCACCGGTCAGATGGAACGTGACCTCTTCGCCGAAAGCATGAACGACACGGCCGGCATCAGCCGGAACCACGACAGGAGGAAAAGCAGGCGTGTAGGACATAGTGCCACGACTAAGATTAGTTTTCTCCTCAAGGGCAAGCCATGGTTGTAGCAAAATTCGCTGAATCAGGATTGACATCACCACCCGAAAGCCAAAACATACCAACCGGTTTGTACGGACTCCAGAACTCTCAACCCGGGAAAATCAATGCCACCTGATCAAACACCCACCGAGTACATGGTTCTTTTCCGCAGCACGGACTGGAACAAGGATCTGTCGCTTGACGAAATGCGGGCGGTCATGGACAAGACCTACGCCTGGTTCGACCGGCTGCGGCAAGACGGAAAACTCAAGGCGGCGCAGCCGCTTTTCGCCGAGGGAAAGATTATTTCGGGACGCGGAAAACGCACCGTCACCGACGGCCCCTTCGCCGAGTCGAAGGAAACCGTCGGCGGCTACCTCATGCTGACGGTGGACACCATGGAGGAGGCCCTCGACATCGCCCGGGAATGGCCGCTGCTGGATTGCGGCTCCGCTCTGGAGGTGCGTCCGGTTGCGCCGGAATGCCCGGATTTCCATAAGCTGCGACAACTCCTGGCGGAAACGCCGGCCTGAGTTTGTCGTCCGGTTTTTCAGTACGATAAAAAGGGTGCGGGGGAGATGGAGGAGACAACGGGAAAACCTTTCCGCGGCGAAGCAGCCGCGGCGGGTATCGCGGAACGGCTTTTTCGTCGCGAAGCGGGACGGCTGGTCTCGATTCTGACCGGGATCTTCGGCGTCCGCCGCCTGCAATTGGCCGAGGATGTGGTGCAGGAAGCCATGGTTCGCGCCCTGAAAACCTGGGCGCTTCACGGAATTCCCGTCAATCCCGAGGCCTGGCTCATGCAAACCGCCCGGAATCTCGCGGTTGACCGGATCCGCCGCGAGAATCGTTTCCAGCACAAACAGCCCGAAATCATCACTTACCTGGAACAGCGGATGCCCGACGGCGGCACCCCGCCTGAGGCCCGTTTCGAAAGCGAGATCCACGACGCCCGCCTGCGGCTCATGTTCGCCTGCTGCCACCCTGACCTGCCGGAGGAAATGCAGACCGCCCTGGCCCTGAAGGTACTGGGCGGCTTGAGTCCCCGCGAAATCGCCCACGCCTATCTGACCAGTGAAACGGCCGTCACCAAGAGACTGACCCGCGCCCGCCGGCGCCTCCAGGAAGACCGGATACCCTTCGAAGTTCCCGCCGGCCCCGAGCTCCCGCCTCGACTGGAAGGCGTCCTGCATACGATTTACCTCATCTTCAACGAGGGCTACAAAGCCAGCGGAGGCGAACACGTCGTGCGGGAAGAGCTGTGCGAGGAAGCCATCCGCCTGGGCACCCTGCTCGCGGAACACCCGTTGACCGCCCAACCGCGCGTCCACGCCTTGTTGGCCTTGATGCTTTTTAATGGCGCCCGCCTGCCGGCGCGAACGAATGCCGGCGGCGACATCGTGCGCCTGCACGAACAGGACCGTTCGCTCTGGCAGCGTCCCATGATTCAGCGCGGGGTCAATCACCTCGCCCTTTCCGCTTCGGGAGACGAGGTCAGCGAATACCACCTCCAGGCGGGTATCGCCGCCTGCCATTGCCTGGCCGAGGACGACGCCTCCACCGACTGGCCCCGCATCGTTTCCCTGTACGACCAACTCGCGGAGATGAACGATTCCCCGGTCATCGCGCTGAACCGGGCGGTCGCGGTGGCCAGAGTCCGCGGCCCGGCCCGGGGCATCACCGAATTGGAACGGGTTCTGGAACACTCGTCGCTCGACGCGTATTACCTGACCCATGCCGTCCTGGGAGATCTCGAAATGCAGCGCAACCGCGTCGCCGCCGCGGCTTCGCACTTCCAGGACGCCATCAACCTCACCGAAGTGACCTCGGAAAGGATTTTTCTGGCTCAAAGGCTCCGCGATTGCCGGACCGGGAATAAAAAAAACGCCTGATCGTGTCCATTCACGCCGCCCCCGTTCGTCGTGTTATTGGATTCCGGAAAAAACACTCGATTCAACCAGGGAACCAGCCATGCCGATAGCAAAAACACCGTCAGCCGATGAGCTAAAGAATCACAGTGTCGTTTCGCCGGAGGACTGGCTTGCCGCCCGCCGGGAACTCCTGCGGATGGAGAAAAAGCTTACGCGACTCAACGACGAACTCAGCGCGATGCGCCGGGAATTGCCGTGGGTGAAAGTGGAAAAGGAGTACGTTTTCGACACGCCCGAGGGAAAACGGACGCTTGCCGAACTTTTCGAGGGACGCAGCCAGTTGATCGTTTACCACTTCATGTTCGGACCCGGCTGGACCGAGGGGTGCGACGGGTGTTCGTTCCTGTCGGACCATTTCGACGGTCCGAATCTTCACCTCCCGCACCACGACGCCACACTGACGGTGGTGTCGCGGGCGCCCTTGAACGAATTTCTGCCTTTCAAGAAACGCATGGGCTGGAAGTTCAAGTGGGTTTCCTCGTACGGGAGCGACTTCAATTACGACTTCCACGCCTCGTCCTCGAAGGATGCGATCGATTCGGGGAGAATCCTCTACAACTTCGAGGAAATCGACAGCACCGACGCGGGCGAAGAGCATCACGGGATCAGCGTTTTTTACAAAAACGCGAACGGGGAGATTTTACATACCTATTCCTGCTACTCCCGGGGGGTGGATATTTTGTGCGGGACGCACAACCTGCTCGATCTGACGCCCAAAGGCCGGAACGAAAATGGCACCATGGACTGGGTGCGGTTGCACGACCAATACGAGGGCGTTGCGGGGAAGGCCCACTCAGGAAAATCGCCGTCATTATAGTGCGCGTCCTGATGGGACTGCTTTTCGCCATCGCCTGCCGCAAACATTACCGTGAGCTGTGGGCACTTAAAACGCGGGTGTCATGAATTTTCCACACCGATCAACAAAACAACCAGGAGACACCAACATGAGCACAATACAACACCCGCCCAAAGGTTACCACACGGTGACCCCTTGCATCACGGTCGAAGACGTCCCCGCTGAATGAATTCTTTCTGCGCGGCGTGGCGCGCCCGCAGACGCAATCCCTGCAATCGAATGAATCCGGTCGCATCGTTCTGGTTGTAGGTGCTCGCCACTCCCTCCATTGATGCGATTTCCGGATCGTAAAGGGAGTGAGGCGATTTGCGTCCGCAGGTGATCACATTGCCCTTGTAGAGCTTCAACTTAACTATTCCGGTAACCGGCTTCTGGCTCTCGTCAATTAACGCCTGCAACGCCTCCCGCTCGGGTGCGTACCAGAACCCATAGTATATGAGCTCGGCATAGCGTGGTGACAGCGTGTCGCGCAGGTGCATCAGGTCGCGGTCCATCGTCAGACTTTCGACCTGCCGGTGTCCGTGCATCAGGATCGTTCCGCCCGGCGTCTCGTAAACTCCCCGGCTCTTCATCCCGACGAACCGGTTTTCCACCAGGTCCACCCGGCCGACCCCGTGCTTGCCCCCCAGGCGGTTCAATTCTTTGAGAACGGCGGCTGGCGCCAGGCGCTTTCCATTCACCGCCACGCAGTCGCCCGACTCGAACTCCAGCTCAATGTACTCGGCTTCGTCGGGAGCCTCCTCCGGAGATGCCGAAAGCTTGAACATCTTCCGGTTCTCGTCGGTCGTCGGATCGAACCACGGATCCTCCAGAATTCCCGCCTCGTACGAAATGTGCAGGAGGTTTCGGTCCATCGAGTACGGCTTCTCCGCGCTTGCCTCGACGTCGATTCCGTTCTTCCGGCAATACTCGATCATCTCCGTGCGGCCCGGGAAAGTCTCGCGAAATTCGTCAAGCCGCCAGGGAGCGATGATTTCGATGTCCGGTGCCAGCGCCGCGTACGTGAGCTCGAACCGGCACTGGTCATTCCCCTTGCCCGTCGCTCCGTGGGCCACCGCGTTAGCGTTTTCCTTCCGGGCGAGGTCGATCTGAGCCTTGGCGATCAGCGGCCGGGCGATCGAGGTTCCCAGGTAATACTGGCCCTCGTAGATAGCGTTGGCGCGGATCATCGGGTAAATGAAATCACTCGCGAACTCCTCAACGAGGTCCAGGGTGTGGTGGTCTACGGCGCCGGTCGCCCGCGCCTTCTCCGGCAGGCCGCCCAGCTCCTCCTCCTGGCCGATGTCCGCCGCGAAGGTGACGACTTCAGCGGAGTACCGTTCCTGTATCCACTTGACGATGACGGAGGTGTCCAGCCCTCCCGAATATGCGAGAACCAATTTCATAGCCGCCCATCATCAAAGGGAAACCCGCCCCGGGGCAAAGCTATTCTGGCAGAATTCCGGGCGTGTTCGCTCGAATTGAACACCGGCCGGCTGAAGTCTGCCTGAAATACCTCCGCGCTTGAGAGTAACAACGGTTACTGCAAAATGACGAACTCGACCCGCCGGTCTTCGGCCATTTGCGCTTCGGTGCCGCCGACGGTGGCTTCGAGATCGCCCATGGACAGAACCTCGATTCGGTTCCTGGAAATGCCGAGGTTCAGGAGGTACTCCTTCACGCTCGTCGCGCGGCGGTCGCCCAGCCCGAGATTATACTCGGTCGTGCCACGCCAGTCACAGTGCCCTTCCAGGAGAATATTATGGTCGGAATTGTTCCGGAGATGGTCGGCGATCGCCTCGATCTTGGCGCGCTCGCCCGGACGAATGTTCGAACGGTCGAACTCGAAGTAAACCGAGTCGAACATTCCGCGGATCTGCTCGCCGTCGCCGAAAGTTCTGCGTTCTTCGAGACCGTTGGAGAGGCTTTCGATCGGAAAGATATCGTCTCCCCAGCCATTCTCTTGGGAGGCATCAAGTGTATCGTCCCGGGTGGCGGCTTGCCGTGCTGCTGCGTCGCCCAGATATCCGGCCTGGTATGCTTCCTCACCGATCATTGTCTGGTCCGGGGTCGGGCGCGGGCGCTCCTGACAACCGGAGAAAAGGATGAGGGCGCCGAGAAACGTGAGAGAAAGTGTTATTCTTATTGCGGAATTCATTAAATCGTTGATTCGGATTCTTGAGTGCTAAATTTTGTACAGTCGGGGGAAGGAGTGCAAGAATTTTCGAACTTGCCACGCGTGGATTACGAAACGATAATCTGGGGCCAGGGTCGTAGGGCGCAACCAAAAAAGGATGACGACGGTTTTTTTAATCGACAACGGTTCGTTGCGGCCGGAGTCCACACGAAACCTCCGCCGGGTGGCTTCCCGACTGGGTTTGCGGCTGGACAGAAAGGTTTGGCCCGTATCCCTTCTGCACTCGAACAAGGTTCCGCCCGGCGATCTGGACAGCGCGGTCGCCGAGGTGGTTGAGCCGGCCTTGAGAGAGCGTGCCGAGAGGAGCTTAACGGATTTTTTACTGATTCCGTTTTTCTTTGGTCCGAGTCGCGCGATTACCGACTACCTGCCCAGGCGCCTCGCGCGGTTGAAGCGGACGTTTCCTGAACTTTCCGTAAAGGTTGCGCCGCCTCTCGTGGACCTTTCTGTTGGGAATGATCCGCGAATTGCCAGTATCCTCGGGCAGGGCGTGACGAAGATGTGGCCGGCCGGCCGGAAATCCGCGGTTGTCGTGGTGGATCACGGCAGTCCCGTCCCGGAAGTGACCGCCGTTCGCAATTTCGTGGCAGGCCAGATGAGCGTCCTGTTGAACGATCGGGTCGGGCGGATTGCGGCCGCGTCGATGGAGCGGCGCCCGGGGGACAGGTACCGCTTCAACGAGCCGCTCCTGGAAACGCTCCTCGATCACCCCGGCTTCAATTCCGGGCCGGTCGTTGTTTCCATGATGTTTCTGTCACCCGGCAGGCACGCGGGTCCGAACGGCGATGTCGCCCGGATCTGCGCGGAGGCCGAGAAGCGAAATCCCGGGTTGAGAACAATGATGACGCCGCTGGCTGGCGAGAACGATGGAATCCTCGACGTGCTTTGCGACCGGGTCCGAGATGCCGAAAAGGCGGCATACATGAGGATTTAGCCCGAACGGACCGAGGGGATCAACCTTCGGCGGCCTGGTCGGAGTCGATGGCGGAGCCGTCCGCCTCCGGAACCTCGGAGTCGTCCGGAGATCCGGTTTCATCCGGCGCTTCGGGATCGTCGGCGGATCGGCCTTCCTCGAGTACATAGGCGTATCGGATTTCCGAAATGAAACGAAACCGGCCGGATTCCAGGTTTCCGTCGTCGTGCGCGGTATCGAATCGCCTTAAGTGATCCTCCGACACCTCGGGATCGAGCACGGCGATCCCAACCCGGATTCCGTGACGATTGTTGATCCATTCCCATTGGCCGCCGAAGGGCGTCGGAGAACCCCAATCAAAATTGGGCAGGTAGTCTCCAATCCGTTCGGGCTCCGACCCGGGTCCCGGTGAATCGGGGTACTCATCGTTCTCCATCGCATAGATCGAGAACGCTTCGGCCACCTCCGCAACGTCGTTGCTGAAATTGTTGTTCCGGTAATTTTCCCGCATTCGGTCCGAAATCGGAAACACCGATGCGGCGAGAAGTCCCAGGATCACGATCAAAGTCGTGATCTCCAATGCCGAAGATCCTCGAGGGCTTTTCCGGATAAACTGGCTGTCAAATGGTCCCATGTTATGCGCTACCTATGAAGCTATTGGCGAAGCGGGTCAACAGATTGTTCCCGGCGCGTCATTTTGTCTGCGTCGTTCCTCCCGCCTTCGTCACGGCAACCGTCCCGCTGTTTCGCCTTTCAGGCTGCGCCGGGCGCTGCAACAGGCAAGCGACGATGGACCGTCCGCATTCACGTCTTGCCTTCCGCGTCGCGAGTCCCCGGTTTTCCGGCGGTGGTCGTGCCTGCATGTTCCGTGGCGGCTTCGAGCAGTTCGTAGACCCGGTCGACAATCCGGCGCGGGTCTTCCAGAAGGCCCGCTGATATCATGGCGTTGTCGAAGATCTGTTCGGTCGCGAGCCTGGCGAGCTTTTCATTGGATTTCCGAAGCGACGCCACCTTCCGGATGAGGCTGTGGCGGGGGTTGACTTCCAGATTCACCTTCGCCTGATCGTCGAAATCCTGGTTCATCGCCTTCATCATGCGGCGCATGGTGGGGGTCATCATTTTGTCGGCGTTGAGCACCAGGGCCGGACTGTTGACCAGGCGCTTGCCCGGGCTGATCTCGGCGACGCGATCACCGAGAACGTCCCGCATCCAGCGGCAAAGGTCGCGGGTTTCGTCTTCGGCGAGGGCTTCGCCGGTTGCGGGAGGCGGCGAATCGTCCAGTTTGAGGTCCGACTGATCGGCGGAGGCGAATTTCCTGCCTTCAAATTCGTGAAGGTTGTTCATCACGAACTCGTCGACGGGTTCGTAAAGATAGAAAACTTCGAGGTTTCGAGCCTTGAAAGCCTCGAGGTAGGGGCCGCTTTCGATGGATTCACGGCTGCGACCGGAGAGATAGTAGATCTCCTCCTGGCCTTCTTTCGCTCGGGAAACGTAGTCCTTCAGGCTCGTGAGGTTCCCTTTTTCTGTGAGGTTCGATTCGAAGCGAAGCAGGTTGGTCAACTGTTCGCGATGCGTGAAATCGGTGGCGGCGCCCTCCTTGATGAAGAATCCGAAATGGGTGAAAAACTCGGCATACCCGTCCGGACGCTTTTCGGCTTCCTTTTCGAGGAATTTGAGGAATCGCTTGGTCAGGAGGCGGTTCAATTTCTGGACGAGCGCGCTGTCCTGCATTGACTCTCGCGAGATGTTGAGCGGCAGGTCCTCGCTGTCGACCACTCCCTTGAGAAAGCGCAGCCATTCGGGCAGCAGCGCCTTAGGGTGGTTGTCGATCAGGATCTTGCGGCAATAGAGGGCCACGCCGGGATCGACCCTTCCGAACCCGAGGCGCTCCGGGTTGTCGTTCGGGACAAACAGGAGGGAATTGATCGCGATCGGCGCGTCGGCGCTGAAGTGAAGGCGGTAGCGCGGCTCGTCGAAGGCGTTCGCCGCGAACTTGTAGAATTCAGTGTATTCCTCGTCCTTGATTTCGTTCTTGTTGCGGAGCCAGAGGGCCTGGACCGTGTTGACCTTTTCGCCGTTGAGATTGATCGGGAACTGAACGAAGCTTGAATAGCGGCGGAGAATGCCGCGAATGTGGTCCGCTCCGGAGAATTCCCCGCAGTCGTCCTTCAGTTCGACGATGATTTTGCTCCCTCGGCGCTGTCCCTCGGCCGGTTCGATCTGATAGCTGCCGGCGCCCTCGCTTGTCCAGCACCAGCCGGACTCGTCTTTCGTCCACGAGCGGGTGAAGACCCTGACGCGCTTCGCCACCATGAAAGCGCTGTAGAAACCGACGCCGAACTGGCCGATCAGGCTTTCGCCCTTGCCGCCGCTCTCGCGCAGCGCCTGGAGAAAGGCTTTCGATCCGGAATGGGCGATCGTGCCGAGGTTTTCCACCAGTTCGTCGCGGGTCATGCCGATCCCGAAATCCTGAATGGTGATCGTTTTCGCGGTGTCGTCCGTGGTGATGTTGATTTCCATCGGCAGCCGGTCGTCGAAGACCTCTTTTTCCGTGAGCTGGATGTGACGCAGCTTTTCCAGCGCATCGGAAGCGTTGGAAACGAGTTCGCGGACAAAGATCTCGCGATCCGTGTAGAGGGAGTTGATCACAATGTCCAGCAACTGCTGAACCTCGGCTTGGAATTTGTGTTTTTCAGGTTGAGTGGATGTGCTCATAGCGTAAGTAACAATTAAATTCTCAGTCTTGTTCCGGATCGGCGGGGGCGGTCTCAGCCGGAGCTTCCCCGCCGTCCTCTTCTTCGGCGTCACCGCCGAACACCTCGACGATCTGCGCGGCCATAATGATCACAATCGCGAGGGGAGCGACGTAGCGGATCATTACATGCCAGACTTTCTCGAGCCGGAAGTTGGGCGTGCCGGTCTGGATTTCGGCGGAGGCCTTTTTCAGGCCCCATGCCCAGCCGACGAAGAGCGCAAGTCCGAGAGCGCCAAGCGGCAGGAAGAATTGGAAGGTCAGCGTGTAGAGGAGGTCGAAGAACGAGAGGCCGAAAACGCCTCCCTCGGATAACCAGCCGACCGCACCCATGCTCAGGGCCGAGGGAATCGCGAGGAGAAAAATGATCCCGCCGAGACACCAGGCGGCCTTCTTGCGTTCGATTTTCCAATCGTCGATGAAGTGTGCGGTGACCACTTCAAGAAGGCTGATTGCCGAGGTGAGCGCGGCGATGGCGAGAAGGAGGAAGAACGCCCCCCCGAATATCACGGTCGCGGCGGCACCTCCCGGGATCTCGCTCAGAATTTGTGGAAACACGACGAACACGAGACCCGGACCGCTGGTGTCGATCAACACTTCCGGATCGGAGCCGTGGATGGCCGCCATGAAGAAGACCACGGGGAAGACGATTAAACCGGCAAAAATGGCGATGAGGGTGTCGGTGGTGACCACGTAACCTGCGGAAGAGGGGAGACATTCCTCTTTTCGCAGGTAACTGCCGTAGGTGATCATGACTCCCATGCCGAGGCTCAGAGAAAAGAAGGCCTGCCCGAGAGCGAACACGATGACATGCAAATTGATCTGATCGAGTTTCGGTACCAGGTAAAAACCCAGACCTTCGGCGGCGCCTTCGAGGGTCGTTGCGCGCCCGATCAGAAAGATGAGCAGTACGAAGAGAAGCGGCATCATAATCTTCACCGAACGCTCGATGCCTTTCTGCACGCCCGCCGCGACAATGGAGATTGTGGCGAGCATAAAGATCGCCACGAACAGGATTTCGTAACCCGGGTTGGCTGTCATCGCCCCGAACATTTCGCTGAAGTACTCTGCGCTGTCCCTTCCTTCGGGCACGGTGAGGGCGCCGCCGACGGCCTGGATGAAATAATAAACCGTCCAGCCGGCGATGACGGTGTAAAAGGACAGGATCACGAATCCTGTGACGACGCCGAGCACCCCGACAAAGTACCACGGAGTGCCCTTCTTAAGGTGCTTTAGCGCGCCGACCGGGTTCTTCTCGCCCGCGCGACCGATCACCATTTCGGCGAGCATGACGGGCAGGCCGACGAGAAGGATACAGAGAATGTAGATCAGTACGAAGCCGCCGCCGCCGTTCTGGGCGGCCGCCGTGGGAAAGCCCCAGATATTGCCGAGCCCGACGGCCGATCCGGCCGCCGCCAGCACAAAGGCGAATCGCGACCCCCAGATTCCCCGCCCATTGTTGTTTGCAGTCTCGTTCATGGAACGTCTCTTTTTATTCTTCTACCGGTATTCCTCATTGGTTTCCATATCGACGATTTTGAAATTCTCGACGTGAAAACTCGGGTCCGGGCGGAAAGCGAGCTTCATGCCGTGCAGGTGCTGGAGGTTCGCGAGCAAATCCTCGTCCTCCCGGCGAAGCCGTTCGAGGATGCTCGGATGCACCAGGATGCGCAGGCCGCGCTCCCGTGCGGCGTCGCCAGCCTTCTTGTCGTCCGATGCGAGGCGGCGAAGGACGCTCGCCAGGCGGCGCTGAATTTCCACGCTAATGGTGCGGGCGGACTTCACGATTCCTCGACCCCGGCAGTACGGACAGTCGGTGTAGATGCCCGAAGAGTGGCTTTCCTGCTGCCTCTGGCGGGTCATCTGCATAATTCCGAGCTGCGAGATCGGAAGAATGTGGGTTTTGGCGCGGTCGTTGGCCATTTCGGTGCGCATCCGGCTGTAAACCTGGTTGCGGTCCCTCCGGCTTTTCATGTCGATGAAGTCGATGACGATCAGTCCGCCGATGTTTCGCAGGCGGACCTGGCGGGCGATTTCGGACGCCGCCTCCATGTTGACCTGGAAAATCGTGTTCTTGTCCTCCCCGCTTCTCGCCTTGTGGGAGCCGGTGTTCACGTCGATCGCAATCAAGGCTTCCGTTTCGTCGATGACGATTTGCCCGCCGGAGGGAAGGGTGGTTTGCCGCTGAAAGGTCTGCTCGATCTGGCGTTCGATATTGAAGCGTTCGAAAATCGGGATCGTGTCGGAATATACCGTGATTTTCGATTTCGAGCGTGACGAAATCTGCGAGACCAGCGCTTCGATATGTTTGTGGTCTTCCGCGCTGTCGACAATGACCCGGTCGATTTCCTCGGTGAGGAAATCGCGGACGGTGCGTTCAATCAGATCCGGTTCCTGGTACAGGCAGACCGGCTGCTTTTCCGATTCCATCTTTTCGCAGATCTCTTCCCATTTCTTCAGCAGAATGTGAAGGTCGCGGACGAAATAGCGCAGCTTCTTGCCTTCGCCAGCCGTGCGGAGGATCACGCCCATGCCTTCGGGTATGGTGAGCGAGCGCAGGATCTTCTTCAGCCGGTTGCGCTCCTTCGGATCTTCGATTTTGCGCGAGATCCCACACTGGTCGGAGTAGGGCATCAACACGAGAAAACGTCCGGGCAGACTGATGTTGGTGGTCGTGCGCGGTCCCTTGGTCCCGATCGGGCCCTTGGTGATCTGGACGACGATCTCCGTGCCGACCGGGTAGTGGGAGGGGACATCCTTGATGTTGAGCTGCTT
>SLTG01000080.1 GCA_007130045.1 Opitutales bacterium | reverse complement strand
TTGTAAAGTATAAATTAAATATATTACATGGGTACAAAACAACGATAAAAAACTGAAAATCCTACATATAGATCTTCAAATCAGATACTTATGCGATTTCGATGGATTTAACTTCCGGCTAAGGAATCGGAACAAAACAACTGTTGGAATCAAGTCGTTGCTGAAGGGAAATAGAATTTGCACCGCAGAGACGGGAAGGGCGCAGAGGATCGTAGTATAGGTTGGCGAATTATCAGGGTTTCTGTCTTCACCGCAGTTGCGGCGGATTCGCCCATCCCTGTCCTCATCATCCCAATCGAGATTCGCCTGCGACTCATCGTTTCAATGTTCTTACCTCTGCGATCTTCCCGTCTCTGCGGTGCTGATGAATCATCGCCCCCTTCTCCCAAAGACTGCTCTATGTTTGTAAAGTTTATTTTGTAACAGATCCTAAGGGAAGCGGACCTTCGGGGGAGAATCACGTAGAGGAGTAACTGAGATATTCATCGGGTCCGCCGGCACAGCCCAACTGCCTGGCGGTTGGTCCTCCCCCTTTTAACTGGGCACATTCTATCGATTCCCCTCTGAACCCGACAATCCCATGACACCGCCGCCCGGCTGCGTTCCGCGTCAATCGGGGAAAGCCGTATCCGCTGGTTAATGCCGATCCCTATCGGGTTGTCAGGGCGGTACGGAATTTTTCTAGTACATTGCCTTACGGTCCAAAGGGTGGATTTATGGAAACTTAAAAATTGGAGTCCGAGCGTTTTATAGTGCAATATCAACTTGTCTTCATCCGATATTCTTCGGATGGAAGGATATAATAGCACGATAACATACGTAATAAAGACAAGTGATGAACATTAAAGCAAAACAGGGTTTCACCCTGGTGGAAATCATGATCGTGGTGGTCATAATCGGCCTCCTCGCGGCGATGGCAATCCCCGCATTTCAGAAAGTAAGGGAAAACTCAATACGCAGCCGGATGGACAACGACGCAAGGCAACTCGCTTCGGCGGCGCAGCAGTACTTCCTGGAGGAGAATGCGGACAGCGTTCCGCTCGGGTACGATACGGGCGACGGCACGTTGAGTGCGCAGCTAACGCCGTATCTGAGACAAATTAGCCGGGGGTATACGTTTACAAATCTCGAGGGTGGTACCGATATTCCAGCGAATGTAACTGCTGATCCTCCTGTAGCATTCACGATGAATCACAACCTTGTGGATGCGCGGAATTACAATCCAGAGGGTCAGTCCCTGGACTGATCGGAGAACCGATTCGAGTCCTGTCTCGTTATGAACGCAGCTAACCGCCGCAAAAGGCCGCATCCCGATCGGGGATGCGGCCTTTTTTTACCGGATCCATCAGGCACAACTCAGGGACGACAAACGATTCAAGCAGCGAGAGATTGCTCGAAAAGGTGATCCGCCGACCCCTGCCGCTATTTCAGACACAACCCACTCCCGGCTTGCCGGGACTGGTCCCCCCCTCTTTTTAGAGCTGGGCATTGTTCATAAATTTTCTGCGGGACACTATCGAGGATTTCGTTCAAGCTGGTTGGCCAATGATGAAAGGCAGCCAACCGGAGTTTACCGAGGAGATCCTTGATCGCATCAATCGAGAGGTGCGAGAAGAGCGACAAACGCGCACGTCCGATCGGTCGAAAGTGTGTCAGGCTATGGAGCCGGTGGTGGCTTGGCCCATGTTCGGCCCGTCAACCCGCATAGTGTTCCGCGACACGGAATATGGGTAATGACCGGATCATGAGAGAGGCCATGCGCGAGGATGGCGGGGTGTGTTGTTACTGGGTAGGATCGAGATACAGTGGTCGAAACTTCCTTAACCGAGCACCATTCACGATGGTCCGAACGGCTTCTTTATTAGCGGATCAAGCGGTCGATCCCCTGACGGATCCGGTTTCAGGACTCACTCTTCGGCGCCGTGAAAAGGCTTTCGATGTAGGCGCGGGCGTGGTCGAAGTTCCTGGCGACGACCTCGGCGTTGTCGCGGGTTTTGGCTACGAGCAGAGAGCCCTGCCACAGGCTGTTCAGGAGCCAGGCGACTTCTTCCGGATCGAAATCGACTCTGGCGCGGCGGGTCTCTTTGGCTTCGCGGAGCAGTCCGCCGACGAAACCGGTCCAGCCGGAGAGCGCTTGACTGCACGCCTGGCGCAAGGGTTCGTGGGTGCTGGAGAGTTCCTGGGATATCATTCCCAGCAGGCACACCATCATGCCGTCTGGCGGTTGCCGGACGCTGGCTACGAGGCCGTCGATCAGGCGGTTGAGACGGAGCAGGGGATCCTCACGCGGATCGCCCATGTTTTCGCGGTACCCTTCGGCCCGAGCCTGGCACCAGGTGTCGACCGCGGCGCGGGCGACGTCCTCCTTCGATTGGAAATAGTGAAAGAACGCGCCCTTGGTCACGCGGGCTTCGGCGCAAATCCGGTCCACGGATGTCGCCGAGTAACCTTGGCGGCGCATGAGCAGAATGGCGGCTTCTATGAGCGTTTGGCGAGTGTTCGTCGTTCTGGACTTGGGTGGCGCTGGCATACAAACCGGTCGGTAGGTCCAGCGTGTGACGAAGGTTGGCCGGAGTCAAACGCGTTCGGAAATCGCGTGGGCGCTCATCGGGCAAACCCATTCGATCACATTAACCCCAGTGGCTCTTACGAATATGTGGCGACGGGGTTTACCCCCGGAGTCCGACCGGTATCTCCAGGGGTAAACCCCGTCGCCACCCTGTTTCGGGAATCGACTGGATTTTTACGACTCATGTCCGAATGCGGTCTACCCAGCGATTTCCCCGTATGCCTTTGCCTTGCGTCCTTCACGCAGGGCGCGTGCCCACCAGTCGAGTTGGGTCAGCATGCGTTTGAGGGTTCGCCTCGGCCGGTCGGGTTCGTGCAGTTCGCCGTGGTCGTCGAACAGGTCCCACGCGCTGGGGAAACTGACGCTGTCGCGCACCGTCATGGCGTGCAGTTCCGGAAAAACCTGCCGCAACTGTTCCACCGCCCGCAGGCCTCCGGCGACACCGCCGTACGAAACGAAGCCGACGGGTTTCGCCGCCCAGGGGTCGGAAAACAGGTCGATCAGCATTTTGACCGCGGCGGGAAAGCTGTGATTGTATTCCGGGGTCACCACTACAAAAGCTTCCGCCTCCGCCAGGCGCCGTTCGACGTCTTTCTGGTCCGATGTTTCGTCTTCCCCGATCCGCGCCGGCAGGGTCAGCCTGGCGGGATCGATGGGGTCGACCGTGAACCCGTCGATTGCGCTTATCTCGCGGACCGCCCATTCCGCGACCGTGTCGCAGAACCGGCCCTCGCGGGTGCTCCCGTAGATCAATGCGATTTTGATGGTGTTGCTCATAAGTCGTTAAGAATAAGGTGTGGATTTCCGCCGCCTGGAGGAGATCCTTCATATTCCGCGTGCCTTGCTAAACCAGCGCTGCTGCTCCACCAGACCTTGATCGAAGCGGTTGGTATCGGGACCGAGGGCTCGCGATATCCCATCGAACCAAGCCACCGCCGACTGCGTGTCGGCGTTACGGATATCGACCTCGCGTTGCCGCCGCAACACCGGCTCCGCGCGCCGCCATTGTTGGAGGCGCTCTCGAATCGCTTGTTCCTGCGCCGCCGCGTTCCTGGGATCCTGGTTCATCCTGGGTGTTACTTAGACCACGCCGATGATGCGGTCAACAGCGGCATCGAGATTCCACTCTTGCCGTGCCGGACGGCGGGGGCAGGATGGCATTTGACGATGACTATAAATCAGATCGTAACCCATCCCGGTGGAGCGCATAAGGACGAGGTCCTGGCGTGTTCGGTGTTGTTGGCTGTGCATCCCGCGCCCATTTTCCGGCGGGAACCCACCGCAGAGGACCTTGCGGATCCGCATACCTGTGTGGTGGATGTGGGACACGTTCATGAACCGGAGAGGCGCAATTTCGACCACCACCAGTTTCCCCGCGACCAACGGCCGACCTGCGCGTTGTCGTTGGTTCTCGACTTTCTGGGAGTCTATGAGGATGCGGTCCGTTTCTGCGACTGGCTGGAACCGGCCGAGTGGCTCGACTGTCGCGGCGCGGTGACGACCGCGAAATGGCTGGGCGTCGAGCGCGACCTGTTGAACCGTTTGAACTCACCGGTGGATGTCACCTTGCTGCGCCGGTTCGCCCGCGAGAACACCCTGGGGCCGGGCGATGTCTTGTGGGAGTGGATGCGCATGATCGGCGAGGACTTGCTGGATTATTTGAAGACGTTGCGCAGCCGTTTGGATACGATCGGCGACCATGCGGAACTCTGGGAGTTGCGGTCCGGCGACGACTCGTTCCAAGTGCTTTACATGCCCCGTACCGATCCGCTGCCGGACGAGCCGTCGTTCGGTTTGGGACGATTCATCGAAAGCCGGGGCTGGACCGATTCCATGGCCGGACTGATCTACCCTGACCGCCGCGGCTCCGGGTACGGGCTCTCCCGGTTCAACGACGACCCGCGACTCAACTTCACCCGCATCGAAGACCAGCCCGACGTTCATTTCGTGCACAAGCAAGGGTTCGTCGCCAAAGTCAGCGCCACCGACCGCGAACGCCTCAAGTCCCTGGTCGCGCACGCCTGGGTGGGCTGAACAAACGGCCCCATCAAAGTTCGCGACAGTATTCGGAGACCCTTCGCAGTATTTCTTTGAGACTGAGTTTTGCGGCCGCGCATCGTTGACCCCATGGCCGACCTGGATGCAACTTATCCCACAGCGGTCTCATTGTGGTCACCGCCGAGAAAAACGAAAAGGCCGCCCGTGTGGCCGAGAAGGTTCTGGCCGAGACGTCGAAGGCGGACGCTCGCATTCCCCGCGTGGAATGTCTGGACCGCAAAACCTGGGAAACGCTTGAACGCCTGCGCGACATGGGAATGATCTCCTTCGAAGGCGAACGCCGCCGCACGCTGCTGCACCGGGACGGCGACCGCTCGTCTCCGGAATTGACTCCCGAACAGCGCGAACGAATCGACAAGCTGCGCGCCCTCGCAAAAAAGAAGCACCGCTTCGCCGACGCCTTGCGCGAAGACGGCCTCGCCGAAGACGCCGACCGCTTCCTCGCCGAAGCCCGCAAAGCCGAACAGGAGGCCGCCGCGATCGAGAGCGATCCCTCCTGACAACGGGCCGCCTCGCAAGCGCGTTTACTTTTGTGATTCCGTAGCGCCCTGCTTCAAGCGGGCGAATGGCGTACGAGGGGATTTTTTGGTGGTTTGATGAGAGCCGTCGCGGAACGGCTGATGGCCGGATTAGTCCGGTCAATCCGAAGTTTCACCGGGACGGGCGACGTAATAATAGTTCTGGATGTCGTGTTCGCAGGTGTGGCGTTCGACCGGCGCGAATCCGGCCTTGGCCAGGAATTCGCGCGCCTGGGCTTCTCCCCACATTGCCCCGACACCGAGGCCGCCCTGGGCGAGGGAAACCGTCATGCAGTGCATGCAGGAAAGGGAGTAGAGAAGGGTTCCGAGCGGATGGTTTCGATTCTCGGCCACGTTGCTGGAAGCGCCGATGTCCTGCATCAGAAACACGCCGTCCGGCCGCAGGGCCCGGCGAATGCCCGCCAGCAGGTGATCCGGTCGGGCCTGGTCGTGAACGGCGTCGAAGGCGGTGACGAAATCAAATTCGTTTTCCGGCGCCGTTTCATGAAAATCCGTCAGGTCGCGAGCCTCGAAGGTGACGTTTTTCAATCCGGTTTCCCGCGCGCGGTCCATCGCGTAATCGATGGCTTCGGCGCCGATGTCGTAGCCGACGAATGAACTTTTCGGATACGTGGCGGCCAGGGTGTGAAGCGCGCGTCCGCGTCCGCATCCGACGTCCAGCACGCGAATGCCTTTTTTCAGCGATGGAATGATTTCCGGAACGAGCGGGAGGATGTGTTCCTCGAGCGCGGCGACCACGGTCTGACCGCTGTCCTGCTCCATCAGTTCGTGAAACCGCAGGTATGCGCTGTAGGGCACGCCTCCCCCGTCGCGGAAACAATCGATGATCCTGTCCTCCACCAGCGCCAGCATGGGGACGTACTGCGCCAGGTGGGCCAGGGTTTCCGCGCCGGGTTGATCGGTCATCAGGGGGCTCCAGTTCGGGTCGAGTTGATAATGGGCCCCGGAATCGTCACAGGTCACCACTCCGGCAACAGTCAGGGCGCCCAACCATTCCCTTACGTAGCGTTCGTCGAGACCGGCGGCCTGTGCGATTTTGTCCGGCGGGCTCGGCGGCAGGTACCGCATCGTTTCGAACAGGCCGGTTCGGTAACCGATGGAGATCATCAGCACGGCGGCGGATTGATTGAGCATTTGGACATACTTTTCGCCGCAGGCGTCGAGTTGGTCCGGGTCGGGTTTCATCTGGCAGGTTGTACACATGGCGGGTTTCCTCCGGTTATGGATGCGGCGCCGGAGGGACATCCCCCGGAGCGTTGCTTTCGTCCGGAGTATATCGCCGGGGACGCGGATCGCGATAGATCGCAAAAATACGGTATTCGCCGGCGGGAATTACGGTAGGGGGTGAATCGGAGGAGGGTTTACTCCACGCCGAGTTCGGCGGCTTTGTGTACCGCTTGGGCACGGGTGCGGCAGTGCAGGCGATCGAGGGTGCGCGCCACATGCATCTCCACCGTGCGGGTGCTCAGCGAGAGCCGGTCGGCGATCTCCTTGTTCGTCAGCCCCTGGGCCATCAGCCGAAGCACTTCCAACTGGCGGTTGGTGAGTCCGGCCGCAGGCGCGGCTTTTGAACGATCGTTGATCGGGGAGGGCGCTTCCTTTTCCAGTTTTTCCAGGACCAGCCTCATGCCCAGGTGCTTCGCGATCGATTCGGCTTCGTCCCGCACTTTGATGGCGTCGGCTTCGTTGCCGTTGGCCGTCAAGGCCAGGCAGAGCCGGTGACGCACCAATGCCCGCTCCACCGGGGTTTCCAGACGGTCGTAAGCCTCCGTGGCCTGGCGCAGGAGCCGGATTGCTGCGGAGAGGTCTCCGTCGATCCACGCGGCTTCGGCCTGTGCGGCATCCCGGGCGGCGCGCGTTTCCACGGTGTCGTTGCGGGAGGCGATCCGGTTGAGGACATCGACGCAGTCCCGCAGGTCCGCGGTCGCGCCTCGGGCGGCGTGGAAGGCGCTCGCGCTAAACAGCGACGGCACCACGTCGTGCACGTCCTCGGTTTCCTCCCACAACATCCGGTTCTCGGCGTAAATCGCGGCGGCGTCCTCCGGTCGATTATCGGCTTCGGCGAGGACGGCGCGAGCCCAGTTGGCGAAAAACTCCAGTCCCACCAGGTTTTCCCGGCGAACGGCCATGAGGGCTTGATCCAGCAGCGGATCCGCTTTACGGCGCTCGCCCCGGAACGTCGCGATCAACAGCCGCACCAGGAGCGCGGTGGCGCGACTGTCCGGGTCCGAATCCGCCGCGCTCAAAACCTCCTTTGCGGTGTCCAGGGAACGTTTCCACTGGCCGGTCCGGAAAAACGCGTAGCTCAGGCAACCCAGGCAGGACTGGACCCCCGGCGCCAGTTTCTTTTCCCGGCAAAAGGAGATTGCTCTCAACTGCGCATCGCGCTCCCCGGGATAGTCCGCCGAGTATTCACGGATGTTGGCCAGTCGCCGATAGGCGATCGCCACGGCTTCGATTTTGTTGTTTTCCAAGGCCAACTGAAGCGAGGCGTCCACCGTTTCCCGGGCCTCGCCGGAATGTCCGAGCATGGCCAGGATAAGTCCGCGGAAGCCGAGGATTTCGGAATGCAATTCCGGATCGCCGCCCTGCGCGGCGGCGTGTTCGGCGGTTTCGATTTCTTTCAGAGCGCCGTGCAGACGAATTCGATCCGTCAGAAACGCGGCCAGGGCGAAACGGTTGCGGGCGATTTCCCGGCAGTCGCCCATCCGGTCGGCAAGGCCGGCCGCCGCCGTCAGGTGTTCGCGGACTGCGACCGGATCACAGCGATGCCGCGCGACATCCGCCAGGTGATGGCAGGCTTCGATCGCAACTTTGAAGTCGCCGTGATCCAGGGCGCCCCGAAACAGTTCTTTCCAGGCCCGCTCGGCATGTGTGTGTTCCCCGTGGTTGGCGGCGCAGCGGGCAGCTTCCCGCAGGACACGTTGCCGCTCGTCGTCATCGACTCCGGCGGGCCAGATTCCCAGGGCATTGGCGAACGAGTCGAGCGCCTCCCGGTAGCGCTTCTCCGCGCAAGCCGCGGCGGCCGATTCGATCCAGGCCCTCCGCGCTTCGGGGTAGGCATGGGCGGCCGCGTAATGTGCGGCAGCCTCCGCGAGCCGTCCGTCCATGCCGCGGAGGGTTTCGGCAATCCGTAGATGAAGGCGGCGTTTTCGGTCCCACGGCAGGGTGTCATAAACTTTTTGCTTCGCGGCGCTCCCGGCGAGTTCGGCCACGCCTGGGTCCGTTTCCATGAATACGCCGGCGGAGAAACAGTGATCGAGAACTTCGGGTTCTATCCCGAGATAAACCAGGTCGGCGACCGAAAACCGAGGCCCCAGCAATGCGGCCGCTTCCATCGCCTCCCGGACCCGCGAGTCGATGTCATCCGCGGAGTGCGGACTCTTGGTCGTCCCGCCGGGATCGGTTTTTCGGGGGGCTTTGCCTTGTGGCTTTCGCAGGGTCATAATCGAGAACAGTCAGTGTACCCTCGATCCGATGTCATGCAAGGTGAACCCCGCGCCCGGGCGATTTCCCTGGAGGGCCATGTTCCCGCATGGCCGGGAATTCGCTCAAGGCGGCCGAAAATTCCCTGTCGCAAAAACGGTGGCCCGCCGGCCACCGTTTTTGTTAATCTCGCTCCATGCAACAAACCGCCTTGCTCCCGGATGAGAATTTGATGTACCGCGCGTTCGCCGAACGCGACGCGTCGTTCGAAGGGCTTTTTGTGGCGGGGGTGCGCACCACCGGGATTTTCTGCCGTCCGACCTGTCCCGCGCGCAAACCTTTGCGGGAAAACGTGGAGTTTTTTCCCCGGCCCGGCGACGCCCTCGCGGCCGGGTACCGGCCCTGCCAACGGTGCCGCCCGCTCGACGTCCCGGAGGCGACTCCCGGTTGGTTGCGGCCCCTGCTCGACGCGGTGGAGGCGGATCCCGGGCGGCGGTGGACGACGGCCGAGATCGGCGAGTTCGGGGTCGATCCCGCCCGGGTGCGCCGATGGTTTCAGGCGCGTCATGGGATGACCTTTCTGGCCTACCTGCGGGCCCAACGATTGGGCCGGGCTTTTTCGCGTATCCGTGGCGGCGCTACGGTGCTCGAATCCTCTCAGGAAGCGGACTATGATTCGGTCAGCGCTTTCTGCGACGCCCTGCGTCGCGCCACCGGGGGCTCTCCGGCCAGGAACCGGGATCGACCCGTTTTGTACGTGGCGCAGGCGTCTTCCCCGCTCGGACCGATCCTGCTGGCCGGGGACGACGAGGCCGTGTCCCTGGTCGAATTCCGGGACCGGCGCATGCTGGAAACGCAATTCAGCGTGCTGGAAAAACGTCTGAACGCGGTCTTCTTTCCGGGTGAAACCGACCCCATTCGCCGTATCCGTGATGAAATTACCGCCTATTTCGCGGGCGGATTGCGGCACTTCCAAACCCCGGTGCGGCATCCGGGAACGCCCCTTCAGGAGCAGGTCTGGCGGGCCTTGCTGAAGGTGTCTTATGGCGAAACCCAAACATACGGCCAATTGGCCGCCGGTATCGGCCGCCCCGCCGCGGTTCGCGCAGTCGCCCGGGCGGTGGGCGAAAACCGGCTCGCCATCGTCCTGCCGTGCCACCGCATCGTCGGCGCCGACGGTCGCCTCACCGGCTACGGCGGCGGCCTCTGGCGCAAACGGTACCTCCTGGCCCACGAAGGCGGACGGGAGCCGGGAAGCGTATGACTTTGGATTAAAAGTCCCGTGCTTCGGCCGCCGATTATCCCTCTACAGCGGAGCGAGCCGGACCGGTGTGATCGACCAACGCACCCAGACACCCTGTTTGGTGTAGGGATCCGCCTTGAGGGCCTCTTCGACCTCCTCCGGACTGTTGAGATCGAAAAGGAGTATTGAGCCGATCATTTTCCCGGATTCATCCAGGATGGCCCCGGCGGTAACCAGCCGGCCGTCGCCCTTCGCCTTTCGGGCCGCCTCCAGGTGTGCCTCGCGCGCCGCCATACGGCGCTCCAGCGCGTTCTCATCGGAATCATCGAATGCCTGAACTAAAAATGCCATAGTCCCGCTATAAAACCAAAAACCGGCCCGGAGGCAAGAGCGGCTTCCCGGGATCGATTGACTGCTCCCGCGTCCTCTTCGACAGGGAGTCAGCGGCTCGTTTTTCGTGTGTTTCGCGAGCTGATTTCCCGCGAGAACGACGGCTTGTTTTGCCCACGAAAGGGCACAAAATACACGAAAGGGGAAGGGCACTGGATTGTGAATCAGGCATCCCGGTGGCTGAGGATTGTCAGGCGCGGGATTCGTTCGAAATGTTTTGGGTTTTCAGTGACCAGAGGAAATCCAAACGTTAGCGCGGTGGCGGCGATCCAGAGATCGTTGTCGGAAATCGGCACCCCTTTTTTGCGGAGATTGCGAAAAACACGCGCGGCTGTCCACAACACATCCTCCTCCATGCCGAGGACCAGGAAACCCTGGCAAAACGATTCCCATTTCTCACGCGATGAGAACCCTCGGGCCAATTCGCCGCGAGTAATGACACTCATGGCGAATTCGTCAGTCTGATGCCGCTCGAGGAATCGGTGTGCGGAAAAGGGCTTTTTTCTTCGTTGCTCCCGGTCGAGATCAATGAAGAACGTCGAATCCAAAATCAACGTTGCCATGGCGATCGGGCCGGTTCGGCGCGACGCCGTCCCTCCTCAATCCTTTCAGCTCCAGCGGAATCTAAAAATCCCTTGGACGCCGAACGGCTCAGCTTTTTGAGGAGTTCCGCGCCGGTGATCCCCCGCGGTTCACGAATCAGCAGAAACGTTCCATCGGGGCTGAGAATCCGCACGGTTTCACCGCTGGCCGCCTTGGCGCGGTACCGGGAAAAGTTTCGGGAAAAATCCCTGGCGTTCGTTTCGATCATGTCAGACAAACATCTGACAATTCGGCCCATGAGTCAAGTCTCCCCGGATGACAAATTGTTATCAATCGCAGTTCACGCAGGTGGCGACCCACATGCTGATCATGCCATTATCACCGCCTTCACCATCTTCCCCGGCGAAGCCAAGTCCGAGGATGAGCACCCGCCCGCCTTGTTGGGCGAAGCCGGTGAAAAAGGCCTCGTCGCCGGGGTCCGTGAGGGAACTCATATCGAAATTCAAGCGTCCGTCGGAGGCCACCGAGTAGGTCAGCGGGATTTCTTCGGGATCGTCGGTTTCAACGATAATGCCTTCCTGATCGCCGTCATAAAAGGGCAGGCGAACGATGAGGTCTTCAACCGTCAGGGTGACTTCCCCGTCCTGGCCGAACGACAACCCGCCCGCGATCCCGTCCGGTCCTGACGGCAGCATTTCGAAGTCCCAGCGCGAGACCCAGAAACTCTGGCCTTCCATCCGGTATTCCTTGCCGGCCAGATCGGGATTCAGATCCCGGCGCACCCCGAGAAACAACTGGTGGGCGGCGAATCCGTCGCCGGCGCCTTCAGGGACCTCTCCGATGCGGGCCTGGTGTATTTCCGGCCAGCCTTCGGCCAGGACCAGGAAGTCCCCCGCCGGCGACATGAAACCCGCCAGGTTCTGAGAGTCCTGCCCCGGGCGACCGAATCCCTCGATCGACACCAGCACCTCCCCGTCCGGGCTGACGTTTATGGGGAAATCGAAATCAATCTCGGCCGGTTCGAAATAACGGCGTTCCGGGTCGCGGCCGTCAAAGAAATGGACCATTTCGGTTTCGATCTCGGTGCCTTGGACCGAAAACGTCCCTCCGTCCTCGTCGGAAATCGTCACCGGGGCGCTGAGAACGGTGTACAGATTCTCTTCCGTGTCGCCCTCGATCTCCAGGCGCACGATGCCCCAGTTGCCGATCAGATCCGCGATGCCGGCGTCGACGGACTTCCGCGCCATAAAGGCCTGCACGAACTCAATGCCCTTGCCGGTGCCTCCATCGAATTCGGCCTGGCGCAACGTTGTTCCCGAAAGCATGCCGGCCACATCGCCTTCGGCCTGGCCCAGGGGATGCATGGGAAGATCCCACTCGAAATAGGTGCTGTCGCCGTCGATCTCCTCGGGCACATGCACGGTCAGCCCGCCGTTCGCGAACGTCGCCTGGGTGGAAAAGCGACCCGCTTCGGCTCCATGGTCACCGGTCACCTCGACTGTGCCGTCCCAATGAATCGCGGTGGCCGAAGAGGCTTCCGCATTCCCCCACACCACCACCTGCCCGCCATCCGGATCGAGGAACAGTGAATCGGGTTGAATGAAACCCATCAGAAATCCCGATACTCCCGGTTCCGTCTGGAGTGCCCAGGTGCTCAGCGGGGTGTGGTATTCGGGGAACACGGACACTTCATGCACTAGGTAAAATCGTTTCGGTGCGTTGAGGCTGTCGGGGTCAAACAGTTCGACCGGCTCGGCCAGCACGCTGACTTCGTTGAAAGGGCTTCATTCCGACAGATCATCCGAAAACTGGATACCGTACACTCCGGGCAAACCGTCCACCGCCAGGCGAAAGCCTTCACCGGGGGTAAAGGAAATGGGTGAAAGCTCCGGTCCGTTCGGCAGGTGCTCCGATGGATTCCCGAAAACGTTAAGGGAGAGCGCGGCAAGACAAGCGGAAGCCGTGCGAAGCAGATGGCGGGATTGGTTCATGTGTTGTGTTTTTGTCATTCCGGCCGCAGCAGTTCGAGCGGTCACGGATATTTGATTAGCGTCGTTTTTGGGAGCTTGAAGCGAACGTCCGTTGGGTCTAACAAGTCAATTGTTACTTAATTTGCAATACAGTATTTTCTATTTTTTTAGATCGTTCCGGTTGTTTTTCACAACGTTTCACGAACCGCCAATCCGCATTCATCGAGGCCTCTTTGTTAAATTCCCCGTCCCGCCGGCGGGTCTCTTTGGTATTCACGCGGGTATCAGCCGGCCTAACCAAGCAATGAGAAGGGAAAAGCCTACGGCGAAAGCCGCCTGTCGGGCGGCCATGCGGAAAGCGAACGAGGGTTTCATTTCCTTTGCCACTGTGACCGGCAGGGGGTGCAGGGCGTGGGAAAGGCGGTCGATGAGACCGGTGTTTTTGTAGAGTGCGATGAGAAAGGAAAAAATCAGAATCGTGGGCAAGGCGTAAAGGACGAGAAACGGCAGCATGGCGAACACGCCGTACTCGCCCGCCATGTTCTGGAAAGTCCGAGAAGTGTTCAATCCTCCCGAATGACCTGAGCCGGTGACGGTTGAACAAACATCGCTTGTTCGGCGATGGCTCGGCAGATGCGGCCTTGGCCATCGAGCGAGGGTAGGCCCGGACTGCGCAAGCTTTTTTCGGGCGGCCCGGACGGCGGCTAAGAAGGCAAGAGTCAGCGGAACAACTCGCTGTGCGAACCAGTACGCACAAGGATCAGTTCCGTCTCGGTCGTTTGATAGATCAGTAACCAGTCCGGGCTGATATGACATTGGCGGCAACCGGCGTAATCGCCGATCAGATTATGATCGCGGTAACGCTCGGGCAGCTTATTGCCTTCCTGGAGCGAACGGAGAACCTCGGCCAGCTTCTCCAGGTCTTTTCCGGAAGAATGAAGCTTTTTGAAGTCCTTCTTAAACCGGCTCTTGCGAACAATCGTCCGCATCAGCTCTTGAGCTCTTTAAATAGCTCTTCGACGCTGTCAAAGCGCTGCAAGCCTTCGAGCGGTTCGTTGATCGCTTCGATGGTCTCGGCGTTGGGCAGGTGACGCACGAACTCAACGACCTTGTTCCGTTCTTCTTCGGGAAGGCGCTGGATGTCTTCGATTATTTGTTCGGCGTTCATGAGGACTAATATCGGCGATTTTTCCTGATTCTTCAAGTTTCTCCCTTTCTCCGAGAGGTAGATCGTGGCGGAGGCTCTTTTCTGCAGGGCCTGAGTTCTGACCCGGTACGGGGTGCGACCGGGAAAGATGCCTCGATAATTCCGGCG
>SLTG01000087.1 GCA_007130045.1 Opitutales bacterium | reverse complement strand
CTTGGGTTCGATAGCGACCCTGGGTAGAGCCGTATTGCGTGAGCCACTTCACGGTTTCCAAGCCACTTGGGTTCGATAGCGACGAGCACCTGAGCGAGCTGAGCCGTAGTCATTAACTCCGTTTCCAAGCCACTTGGGTTCGATAGCGACATGGCTCCGTTGAGTCCAGCGCCTTGTTAGACGATGTTTCCAAGCCACTTGGGTTCGATAGCGACAGTCATCACTCCCTTCGCTACCTCAGCTCCCCATATTGGTTTCCAAGCCACTTGGGTTCGATAGCGACAGGCCGACCAGGGAGGAAGCGTCGATTCGGAGCTGCGTTTCCAAGCCACTTGGGTTCGATAGCGACGGCGTCTATGTCACGGTTGAGCTCGCGGTCTCCGGTGGTTTCCAAGCCACTTGGGTTCGATAGCGACGGTCGCGAGTTCGGCCGGAGTTAGCGGGCGAATGTTCGTTTCCAAGCCACTTGGGTTCGATAGCGACTCGACTTCGACTGCAACGAGTTCAGGTTGACTCCATGTTTCCAAGCCACTTGGGTTCGATAGCGACTGGTTGTGGACGAGCTTGAGCGGCGGGGGAATAGGGGTTTCCAAGCCACTTGGGTTCGATAGCGACCCGCGATTTTGGCGGGATCTGGATAGCAAGAGTCTTTTGTAATGCGGGTTGCGCAGTCTGCGTGATTCAGGTCTGAATCGTTTGCTCCTGTCGATGCCCGGTGATGTTTTCACGTTCCCGTTCGGTCATAATGTGCATGGGTTGGTCAGAGGATATTAGAAACATGTCCTTCGCCCGTGCCAAGTTCTTCTTTTTCGAGCATCTTTTCGTTGTCCACCTTAAAGAAGACAATATAGCTGTTCGGATGGCGCACTTTCTTCAGAAGATGCTTGATCTCAACATACTGCGCTTCGGTCACATTGCCTTCGAAAACGGACCGTTGATTCCACATCAAATGCTTTTTCAGAGACTTGTGTAGCTTCGCGCAGTTCTTCCGGTCCGTGTCGTAAACGATAATCAGATACATCGAGAATACGGTTCAAGGTTTCAATTCTCAGGTTCGTGTTCAATAGTTGATTCGGTGAGGTTCGTAGGGGGCGTCTTCCAGGAGGTGCTTGATCAGCTTGTAGCAGTCGAGCCGGAGCAATTGCCGGTAGGAAACATGACGATTCAGCCGGGGATGCGCGACGGTCGTCCGCAGGAGTTCGTCCCAGCGTTCAAGAATTTTCTTCCGCGAGGCATCCTTGAGAAGGACTCCGTTCGAGTGGGCGTGAAAATCGGAGGCGCCGATCTCCTGTCGGTCCCATAGGCGGAACAGAAGGCGGTCCACCAGCATGGGTTTGAAGGGTTCGACCAAATCGAGGGCGAGAGAGAAACGACGGGACTGGGGGGAATGGAGGTAGCTGATCCCCGGGTACAGGGCGGTCCGGTAGAGTTCGGACACCATGGCGGTGTAGAGAAGGGAATTCAGAAACGAGATGAGGGCGTTGAGGGGATTGTCGGGCGGGTGGTACTTGCGGGTGAATTTTTGGCCGGCGTCCGGGAGCCAATGTTTCCAGCATCCGTAGTAGTGGCGGCGGGCGGAGCCTTCCAATCCCATCTGCCCGTCGGTATCCGAGGCCTGGTCGATCTGGTTCCGGAGAGCTTCGATTTTCGATATTTCGGCGGCGACATCGGCGCCGCGTCGCTGATAGTACCGGAGATTCGACAGGAGATTCCGGAAGGTTGCGTGCAGAATCTTTCCGGAAATATGAAGGCGTTGCTTCGAATCGCGGAACGCCTCCCCTTGGCGGATCACAAGGTCGCCGGAGAGTTGTTCGCCGTGGGGCAGAAATGTGCCGGAATGGTGGCCGTAGTAATTAAAGAGGTGAACGGGAATTTTCTTTTGGGCCAGAAAATTGAGCAGCTTCGAGTTCAGGGAGGTTTCGCCGAAAACGTAAATCGCATCGACGCTTTCGACCGGGAGGTGAACGCGTTTGTCGTGAGCGGCGTCTTCGAGCATGGGCGATTCTTCGTCGGAGAACACGCTCTCTTCGGACACGGTCACCAGTTCGAAGGTAAGGGTGTTGTCTTTACGCCGCAGCCGGCCAGACCGTGTCAGGTAAAGATTCACGGAATTTTGAAGTTTGGATTTTGGATTGGTCCATAAGTTCCAGGTGGAGTGGCCAGAGTGCCCATGACCGCATGGCTATGAAAAGCAAAACTCGAAAAAGGCGCAGCTCTTGCAATAAGGAAGTTTCACGACAGGCGGAGGGCGATCCTCGGCGACGATTTTGCGGGCTTCGGTCAGAGCGTCTCCGACCTCATGGTGAAACGCGTTGTTCCACTCGATCTCCTTCGTTCGTTTTTGTTTGGGATAATGAATACGGGCGCCGCGAATGTCGATGCCGTGGTCACGCATCCATACCATGTAGTATTTGACCTGAAGCTCGTCGGCGGCAGCCGGCGTTTTGCCTTTCTTGGTCTCGTGAAGGATCCCGTGTTTGAACTCCGCCCAATCGATCACGCCGACATCGCCGAGAGCAATGTCCTTCTCCTTCCGGTCGAAGGTCGTATTCTGGATGTGCTTTCCGATCTTCACGTTGACGTGAGCGTTTTCCAGCTTGATGCCGTGCGCGTGCAGCCAGAGTTTGCGCCGGCAGATTTTCAGGTAGGTCAGCGCCGTGGCGGTAACGGGAGCGGCCGAGGCTGCGGGGGAGCTTGACATGGCCATGATTTTAGGGGAACTTAGCCATACGATGCAAGTGAAAACCGCTGAGTTGAAAAACAACCTGAGCAAGTATCTGCGGCGGGTGCGGGAGACGGGCGAGTCGATCACCGTGTGCGACCGGGACAAGCCGGTGGCGGTTCTTTCGCCGCTGCCGCCGGAGCAAGTCGAGGGAGTGGAGAATCGCGAATGGCTGAAGGAGCGGGAGCGGATTTTGAAGAAAGCGAAGCGGCTCGGCATTCGCCTCACCATGCCCAAAAAGAAGCCGCGACCGATGCGGGAACTCGGGATTTATCCGACGGTGGCTCCGGACGGGCGGACGGACATCAAGACGATCGATCTGGTGCGCGGCGGGCGCGATTATTGAGGAGTGATGGTAACCTACTGGGACACGAGCGCGCTGCTCGCCTTGCTTTTTGAAGAAGTGCATTCCGCGCGGGCGAAGGCGGCCAACGACCAAACGGATTACTTTCTCGCCTGGCGGTGGATCGAGGTGGAGGCGCGGTTGGGAACTGGACGCAGAAACGCAAATCCGATCCAGCTGGATTTTCTCTACCGGTGGTTGATCAACGCGGAATACGCAAATTTTCCGGAAGACGACTATCCTGTACTGATCGACCTTGGTCTCCGCCACAAACTCCGCGCTGCCGACGCCGGACACCTGCACTCCCTTCTCCAGGTCCGCCGCCTCTATCCCGAGATCGTTTTCGTCTGCTTCGACGAAGCCCTGACCGCCGCCGCGAAGACGGAAGGAGTGACGGTTTGGGAGGGTTAAGGTGTCTTGCTGTTGGTCCTTTGAGAACATGAACATTAAACGCCATCGTGGCGCGGCTATTCAGGCAGATTGAAACCTTCGGAAAGCGAGTAACAGACAGAACTTGCGAAATGTAGCATCTCTTCGTCCGATGCACCCACCAACACGATAGCAGATTCAACCAGCCCTTTTTCGATTAGCTGGGACCGCATGTAGGCCGGGATGGATACGGCGTTTTCGAGCAAAAATTCGCGGAAATCGCTTCGAGAAGGGAAACAGAGGCCCTCTCCGTCGATCCCACGGTTCTGTGCCACAACGATTTGGGCCTGAGGATCAATGTCCCGACTT
>SLTG01000055.1 GCA_007130045.1 Opitutales bacterium | reverse complement strand
GCGATGTCGCCTCCGAACTCGTCGGTCTGCAGGTGAAACTCGATGATCACCTCACCGGCATTGAGGCTGTCCTCAGAGAGGGAGAAAACCCGCGAGGCCCAAGAGGTGGTGCCGGTGGTCTCCGAAAGCACTTCGAGCACGTCATTGGGATTGCCGGCGCGAAGAACCGACACCCGCGCAATGTGGTGATCGGGCGCATCATCGAGCTGATGGAAATCGGAATAGGACAGCGTGGCCTGATCCAGGCCCGAAAGGTCGATGACCGGAGAACGGAGGCGGGCATCTCTGACTTCCGCGGAAGATTCGCCCGGATCGGTGGCGAACACGTTCCTGCCGTCCTCTACCCCCAGTGCCCATGGATCCTCACTGTCCCACGCCGCCTCGGAGGCCTCCTGGTCGGAAAAGTCGTCCGCGAACGCGACATCGAGGAACGAGTCGCCCTCCCAGGCGGCCTCGGCCCGAATCGATCCCTGGAAGCCATTGCGAATCCGCAAGACCCCGGCACCGCTCTCGGCGTCCGCCGGATTGAACGCGAACGCATGATCCAGCGCAGCCAGCCCGCCATTGGCGAGTCCGGCAGCACCAACCGATTGAAGGGTCATCTCCGTCTCGACGACGAAATCCTGTTGATTGAAATAGTTCCCCACCACGGCGAGCGCGGTGCTTGTAAACAGTGAACCTGCGGTCGATTCGAGTCTCAGGCTGTCCTCCTGAAGAGTGAAATCGGCCGGGTTCTGAAAGAGAAGAATATCTTCCCCCGTATCCTTGCCTTCGCCAAAGTCAAGAGAGACAGGAGCCTCGATCTCGTCCACAAATGATAGTGGGTCCATGTCGATCGTAAACCTGGGAGCATCCGGGGAATCCATCTCGACCTCGACGCGATACCGTGCAACGCCGGTAAGCGGGTCCACGGACAGCTCCCTGCCTTCATTCATTCGAAACCAGATCTTTCCGTCCGCCGAAATCGGGGTTCCATCTTCACCATAGAAACCCTCGAGCATCTCCGTTGTCAGATTGATGTTAAATGTGGTTCCCGGAGTGTCTTCCGAAGTGATCGCATGAAGGTCAACCGCTCGAACGAGTTCGCGGGTGTCCTCCGCTGTATCGGCCCATAAAATCTCATCGAGAGGTTCGTGGTCCTGCGGAGTGATTTCCGGGCTGAAGAGGTAGAGTTGAACGTCCCAGTCATAATTCCCCTCGATATCAGTAACCGTAAACGTGTAGGTTCCGCCAACGATGCGGGCGGGATCCTCGACTGCGGGAAGTTGGAATCCTAAAATCGCCGCTCTGGAATTACGGTTCCCCGGGGGCCCGGAAGCGCCGATCGAGTTATTGGAGTCGTCGAGGTATTGTAATTCCGGGGGATCCCAGTTCGTTCCGAAAAAGTAGCGGTAATGATGGCTGTCGGTGAACTCGGCCTGTTGGATCCATGGCGGGTTTCCATTCTGGGAGTAACCGTGGCTCGCCAACATCACCCCCGCGCCCAAGGCCAGAGACGATGCTCGTTTGATGAGATTTATTGTATTCATGGGTTGTATCGCAGTTATAGGTTGGGTTGTGTCGTTTGAGAAATTTTATTGATCGTCCCTTGTTGCCGCCAACGGACGAAAGAGCATAAGAATACGAAGCATGATAGGTCTCGCATTTAGGCTAATGTCCGTGTTGGAAGATTGGGCAATTCCCATGCAAAGCCATCCCCTGGGAAAAAGCAACACAAATTTTTATTTTTTTACTTTACGAGTAAAATCGCCAAGAGCGAACCATATGGCGCTCCACAAGATCCTCCAGCGCCTGCAATTCTCCCGGAGCTGCATTCAACTTACCCACCTTAAAATCCACCGCCATGACAAAAACCGACGAGAACGTTGGGATAGCGATAAAATCGGCTGCACAAACCGTACCAAAACCCAAGTGTTTGAATTCGAATTGCTGCCGAACAGGGCATATCGTATCGATCCACTTCGGGGGAAAGGTCGCGGAAGGATGCCGCCTCTTCGGGGTTGTCTTGGGAATCTCAAGGTCGGGTCCGAAGGCGCGATTCCCGGATTTGCGTTTCGTACCTGGCGAGATGATTCCGGATCGAGGGGGCCAGGGGCGAATCCGGATGCGAATTGAGAAAGCCCCTCAATCGCTCCAGCGTCTCCGGATTCACCTCGCTGAAAAGGCCGCGCAAGGCGGTTTGCCGGATCATTGAATCGCTGTCCCTGAGCGACAGCACCAGGATATCGACCCAGCCTTCCATTTGGCGCGCGCCCACCTCCTGCAACGCCTGCACGCGAACCTGCCGGTCGTCATCCAGCAGGAGTTCCATCAGGACCTCCTCGCTCGCCTCGGTCCGCGTATAACGGGTGAACCGCACTGCCGCGCGCCGAACGTCAACATGACGGCTCGCCGCCGCCGCTTCAAGAATAGCAGGCGATACACGCGGGGAGCGCTGCGTCAGAAAGCGCAACGCAACCTGCCTGATGATTTGCTCGTCCTCGTCGAGCAGTGCAATAATCTTCCCGTCCTCCACGCTATCCGGAAACCTCGCAAAATAGATCCGGATCGCTTCCTCGCGAAATGCCGGATTCGGGTGCTTCATCCAGCGTTGAAGGAACGTTTCGGCGGCGCCTTCGAGCAACGTAACCGATCGAATGGCATTGATAACAACTTCATGGCGTCCGCGGACTTCTTCTAGCTCGCCCATAAGTTCTTCGTAAAAATCCGGAGTCGGGCTTCTGCGAAAAAAAGCAACCGACGCCTCCAACCGAACCTCCGTGTCTTCATCCTCACGCAGCCTCCCGAGCGCTTCGTCCGCGGAGGGATGGTTGATCCGCGCCAGCTCCCGGGAGAGCGTCAGGCGAAAGATGCGGCTGGGATTCTCAACCAGTTCCGCAGCCTCTCCGGCGAGAAATTCTCCGGGGAAGTGAGTCGCCGCCGCCCCGAGCGCTTCGATCGCCACCTCGCGGTCGGGATCCCGCAGCAACTCCGCCATCACCTCTTCCGGAATCGGGACCCGGAGTTGGGAAAAATTCGATATCATGTTGCGGCGCACTGTTGTATCCTCGTCGAGAAAAGCCTCCTGCAAAATCGACAAAAGGTTCCGGGGAAGCTGGCGAACCGGTCTGTTCTCCCGCGGCGACATTGTGAGCGGAAACCCCTGCATCACCATCGGCAGAACACTGGATGCAATCCGCCGAATGCCCGCGTCGGAATCACCCGCCCGTTCCACGATTTTCTCCGCCACATCGCCGAGGTAAATCCTTCGTGTCTCGAACAGCGAGACCAGTGCCGCCTGCCGCACCCCGGCATCCGGATCGTCCAGCGCACGGACAACCGCCTGCTGCGCCTGCGCGACCGGATACTTCCCCAGCAGCATCACCGCCGAACGGCGGACCTCGGGGTTTTCGGAACCCGCGTTCTCCATGGCCCGTTCAACCGTCTCCTCCCAATATTCGGGCTCCCCTTCCACAGCTTCTCCGGGCAGAAAAGGATTCGGATCCGGCCGCAACGGAACCGGCATCCGCGGAACATCCCCGCTCTCGCCCGGCTCGAGCTGGGCGAAAAGGTTCCCCCACCCGAACAACGCGGAAACCGCGAACCCGACGATCCATCTGCTTTTAATCATCTTCTATTTCTCCCGATTATCACTACTTCAGCCCCATTCTCCTCCGAAAGAACCATTCCCCGACCAGCGCGGCGAACAGGAGCAGGACAAACCAGGCATGATTCGCCCAGTAATTTCTGGATTCCCGCACCGGAATCGTCTCCGACAAAGGAAGCGACGAAAATCGCGACACCTCCGTATAATGATAGAACTCGCCACCGGTGATGCGGGCGAGATCCCTGAGCACCGGCTCAAGGTACCTCGTATCCTCCCGCTCCGCTCCCTGCGGAGTCGAAATAAAGTAGGCGTCGCGCTCCAGGCGCTCGCCATCGGGAAAGTCGATCCGGTACCGCGCATGGTATTCGCCGGGCAGCTCCGGGACCACGGAAGCCCGGTACCGGCCGGGAACGTCGAACGAAGGCTGAAGCCGCCGTTCCCAACTCTCTCCCGACGGATCGGTGATCCGCACCGAAACCGACGCGTCCCGCGCCGGACGGAAATCCGACCCCTGAACATTCGCTTCCAGGTCGAACGGCTCCTGGAGGGAATACCGTTCCCCATGGGAGGAAACCGTCAGGCGAGGTTTGCCGGCCGACGACAACCACACGAGCAGGTTCTCCCAGAAAAGCCGGTGCTGTTCCAGTCCGGCATCCGACGCCATGCGCCATTGCCAGGTGTCCTCGGCGCCGAGATAGGCAACCCGGCCCGCCCCGAATGCATGAGCGGCCATCAATGCATCCGAGCGCCCCTCCCGCAAAAGCACAGGACGCGCCCCGCGCTTCCATTCTTCGGCGACCGCAACGGCCGTTCCTTCGCCGACGAACAAACCGGGACTGCCGAACAACCTTCCCCCTTCGAGGTGACTGAATATCGGGGCCGCTTCGAGCTCCATGCGTATCCGCTCGTGCACGACGCGGCTGTCCGTCTCAAGGACCGGAAGCGCGGACGCAATGCTGTCGGGAACTTCGTTCAACGGCCCGAAGAAGAGAAGCCCTCCGCCCCGGATCGACGCAAAATCAGCGAGCGCCTCCCATGCTTCCGGAGAAAGAAGGCCCAGCGTTCTCGAATCGACAAGAACGGCGTCAAAGCGATTGTAGAATGATCGATCCTCCGGAAATTCCCCGGCGGGAGCCAACCCGTTGTTTTCCTCCGAAAGCGCCTGGAAAAAGGAATTCTCGCCGGTGCGGATTATCGCCTCAATTCCGATCTGATCGGAATCCACGACCGCCCGCTCGATGAAGCGGTACTCGAGATTCAGGCGGCTTCCGAGGTAAAGGACGGAGAACGTCTCCGGTTCTTCAGCGGTCACAAAGGCGTGGCGAATCGTTTCGGACGATCCGTTCCGTTCCGACACGGACAGGCGATACAGATGCTCGCCCGCACTCAAAGCCGTCACTGAAAACGTCTCCAAAACCCCATCGGCGCCGGCCGGCAAAGCCACCGTCCGCTCTTCCAGTGTTCCGGCATCGTCGCCGAGCCGAAGCGTCACCTCCGATTCGGAATCCCGCGTGTTCGAGAGGACGACCGGCAGGTCAAGCGGCTCCCCCCGCTCCCCGCGGAAACGGGACGAGGCAAAATCCGCCCTCACCTCACCGGGCGGCTCGCGCGCGCCGACGCCGATCACCGTCACCGGAATCCCGCGATCGCGATAACGACGGGCCGCTTCCATCGGCGAGGTGCCGAAGTTGTGATGTCCGTCCGAGATCATGAGCACGCCTCCGAGGTTGTCCCTCTCCGAATCGACCCGATCCAGGGTTTGATCGAGAACGTCACCGAGGGCGGTTCGACCGGCGAGAATGGGAAGCCCGTCGCCCCGAAGCGGCTTCACGTCTTCGCTGAACCGGTACCTGTCGACCCGGTAGTCGTTGTCGTCGAGGACTGAAAACGGCGGTGTGTCCGGATTCCGGATCCAGGCTTCGACGAGTTCTCGACGGCTGGCTTCGCCGCCTTCGACGTCGCGCGTTTCCATGCTGCCGGAAGCGTCCGCAAGCACCACAACGCGGAATCCGTCCGTATCCGGCTCCCGCTCGACCGAATACGGATTGGCGAGAAGCAACAGCACAGCGACAAGCGCCAACCCGCGCAATCCGGCAAGCATACCCAGGTGGGAAGGCCGCAGGTGTTTCCTCAACCTGTAATACGTCCACCCGAGAACGGCCGCGATCAGGACAGCGGAAAGGAAAATCAGTGCCGCGGAGAATGGCGTGTCCAGTCCGGTCATTGCGTTTCGCTCAGATTCCTGAAGTACTCTTCAACCAGCCGGCGATACCGTTCCGGAGGATCGGATCCATGCCGGCCCAGGCTGAGCCGGCGTTCGATTTCCATCGACAGAAGGACCTGTTCCAGGCTTCGTCCCGCCGCGGTCAGCGTCGATTCCAGGCGGAGGGGATTCGGTCGCGCTTCACCTTCGCCTTCGCGCAGCGCCGCGGCGAGTTCGCGAAGCCGTTCATCGTTGAGTCCTTCCCCGATCCGATCCAGCCCCTCACCGATCCGCCGGCTGATTTCACGCATGCGCTCGCTGAATTCCTCGCCGGCCTCCCCGAACATTTCCCGTACCTCCTGGCGCGCCCGCATGACCTCCTGCAAGGCTTCCGCGACCTGCTGGCGCGTCACCGACGGCAGCCCTTCTCCGGCCTCGCGAAGATTTTCAACAAAGAGGTGGAGCAGATCGGCAACCTCCTCCTGGATTTCGGCGGCGCGTTCGGGGCGCTGGTAGAGAAGCGCGTTTGCGGCGCGGTCCATTCGTCCGCCAACGTTCTCGTCGCGCATCCGGCGTCCCGCCCGCGACATCGCTTCCGCCACCTCGGGATGCTCCTCCATCATCGCCAACGCGCTCTCATCAAGATCCATCAAAAGTTCTTCCAGAGCGGCACCCATGCCTTCCTGCCGTTCCTGCAGCGCCGAAAGCTCGCTGGAATCCGGAGACTCCGCGTCCGCCTGGCCGCGGCTCGCTGACGCGGCTTCGGCCTGTTCCCGCGCCAGCGCCTCGGCCCTCTGCGTCAACTGGTTCAATTCGTTGTCGGTGGCGTATTGGAGCAGATCCTCCAACTCCTCCCGTGCCGCAAGCACCGCCGCCCGCGCGCGAATCCCTTCCCGCTCAGCCCTGTCGAGCTGTTCCCGGGACACGTTTTGTCCCGTACGGTCCATCGATCCCGCGGCGACGTCCATCTGGTTCCATGCTTCCCGCGCGCCCGGGAACTGGTTGATCGAGCGCCGGATCCGGCGCGCCTCGGCCGTCAGCCCGTCCTGCCGCTCGCGCAACTCCCGGATTTGCTCGGCGCTCACCGTCGATCCGGCCAGGCGGCCCAGCGTCGAATTCTGCGCTCCCTGGTCGTCGGCAAGGTCGCGAAGGTCCTCGATCAATTCACGCAGCAGGTCCACCAACTGATCGGCTTCATCACCATCCGCCTCTCCACCCTCGCCCTCTTCGCCGGTCTCACTCGCTTCATCGGACGGTTCATCGGACTGAACCGGATCCCGCGCCAATTCGTTCTCCACGGCCAACAGGTGAGCCAGCGCCTGCTCCTGGTAGGGAATGGAGTCCTCCACGCGATCGGCCTGAATCAACATCCCCGCCGACCTCATCCGCTCGGTCGCGCTCCGCATCAGTTCAACCACCAGAAGGTTTTCATCTCCCCCGGCCAATTCAATAATTTCCTCGGTCTTCCCCGTGGTGTCGATGCGCAACGCCTCCATGCTCAAGGCGAGTTCCTCCTGCAACCGCTCCCGCCGTTCCCCCTCGGCGGAAAGCGTTTCCCAGCTCATGCGGATCAATCGCTTCGCCTCCACCAGAAGCGCCCGAATATCGATCTCCTCCGCCTCCGCCGGATCGCCTTCCATTTCCTCGGGCTCGCGATCCTCGCGGACTTCTATAAAGAAGACTTCCGACCGCGTGACCTGCGGGTCGGGCTCGCGGTTGTCGGCCGCCGTGAGAAAGTATGTGATCACGTCGCCTTCGGACGTTTCGAGTTGTTCCAGGTCGAGAATGTCCTCGACTTCGATCTCCCGCTTCAGTTCGGAGGGAGGTATCTCTTCGCCCGCTTCGTAAAGCACGCGGCTCACCCGCCGCTCCCCCGAAATGGAGAATGTGATCCCGATTTCGCGAAGGCCGAAATCATCCGCTGCAGCCGCCGCAATCTCCACGCGCTGATCCGGCGTGGCGTCGATGTCGCGCCCGGGCCGCGTCACGTCCAGCGTGGGCGGGTAATCCCTTCGGGCGGTAATCTCAAAACCGGGGGTCTCCATACTCCGCCCCGCCGCATCCTCGAGATAAAACCGTCCGCGCAGATCGTCATCGATAACCAGTTCGCGGATTTGCCTGGTGGACGATTCGGCATTGAACGGCAACGTTTGGCCGTCGCTTGCCAGCGCCGCGTCCACGCCTTCGGGCAACGTCAGCTCCCAGCGAACCCGGCTTCCTTCCAGCGTCGTAAAATCGCGGATCCGCGTGAATGAACGCTCTTCTTCACCTGAATATTCCGGCGGAGTCACCATAACTGTCAATTCCTCGATCGAGGGCGGAACGTAAGGCGTGATCCGGTACCACCCCGACACCAGCGAGGGGGTGACGACCCGGTATCTGATGTCCTCGGTGATCTCGTAAAACGTAAAGGTGTGCTCGCCGTTGGCGCCCGCGTTCATCCGGTGCTCGTGCCGGCCCCGCGCGTCAACATACTCCACACGCGCCTCGTCCTCCCAACGAAAAACCTCCGCGCGAATCCTCGCGTCGGTGCTGACGGGCGTCTCGAAATGGCCCGGTGTCACAGAAAGCCCGGAAAACGATCCCGACATCAGGTCATTAAAATAGTGAGCGGCCTTCTTCGTGTACTCGCTGGCCGCAACCGGCCAGAGCAGAAGAAGCAATCCGCCGGCGAAAGCGCCGAACGCGGCGTTGCGCAGACGCGATGGAACGAGAATCTCAGTGAAGTTCACCCGCTCGGTCTCGCGGCGCATTTTATCGATCAACGCCTTTTCCAGAACCCTGCGCTCCCCTTCCGGGCGCTCCTCCTGTTCCACGGCACAAATCAACGCGTCCATCCAGCGCGGGTTCCGCTTCTCCACCTCCACCGCCAGTTCCGGCAGAGAAGGCGGCGCGATGAACGACTGATAGGTGTCGAATCCCAATCGCAACAGGAACAGAAGGAAGACCGGAATAAAAAGCACAAACGCCTGCTGCTCCTGGAACGACGCAATCCGGTTGACGCCGGCCAGCACAAGCACGAGCACGAAAACGGTCAGCAGGTTGTACATCAGCCCGCTCCACCAACGCCGGCGCTGGAGAATGGTGCGCGAGCGTTCCAGTCTCTCTGTGAGGGAATGATTCATGTATCGGCCTCTCTATATGTCGCCGTGTGAGTTCCTGTTGTCAAACGGGCGCGGGAACCGTCGCCCCTTGCCGCGATCAGCATCTCGGTGACAAAGAATATCGCGGCAGCCAGGGCGAACCAGTGCCACAAGGGACGGGCGGCCCCGCTTTCTTCGATATCACCCCACGCCGCGGCGACCGGCACCTCCCGATCGGCGCGCGGCCGCATCGCGCGAACGAGGTCAACCGGACTCGCCGTCTCCAGGGACGATTCGCGCCTGGAAAGGTTGATCTCAATTGGAATTCCGTCGACCGAATGGACTCCCGGCGCGCGCGGATCGACCTCCCCCCACGAAGCGGCCCCCGGCGCCACGCCTATCGCTTCCGCAACGCGTGTCACCGGAAAACCCGTCTCTTCCCGGACGATTCCGTGATCGGCCTGCAGATCCCCGGCGATCAACTCCCGAACCAACGGCAGAAATCCACCCGTCAAGGGGAGGTCGCTCCAGTTCGTCGCGAACGAAAAGGTCAGAAACACGAAACTTCCGCCACCGATTCCGCGGTGAATCAGGAGCGGATCGTCCTGCGAGGAACCGAGCCAGGTCTCGGCGTCTTCATCTCTCGCCGTCACGCGAAGGTACCGGTAAAAACTCACCATCCGGAGGCTGCCGGCCGCCTCGTCCGTGAACACCCCGCCGAGCGGACTGTCGGGGTTGATCCAGTCGAGGGAAAGCGTGGTGGGAGCCCGGCGGTCGGCCCGGGCGGCGCCATGATACTCCGCGTCGAGCAGCCCGCGCTCCCGCAGCATCCCGATCAGGCGTCCTGGCGCTTCGCCAGGCGTGGCGATGACCACGCCGCCCGATTCCAGGTAACGCTCGAGCGCATTCCAGCCTTCGTCATCAAAGTAAGCCGGCGCGCCCAGCAGAAAAACCGCCTGATACGCCGTCCAATCCTCCCCCGGCCGGACCGGCTCCACCGTATCGACTTCGAACTGAATCCAAAGGGTGTCCTCCCGAGCTTCGAGCGCGCGCTGCAGGAAAAAAAGTTCCTCCGCCTTTTCCGGTTCGTCGGCCAGGGGAACGACCGCCAGCACAGGGATGGCCGGAGGCCGGCCCGTCCAAAAATAATAATGATCGTCCGCGTCGAACCGGTCGCCGTCCAGCGAGAGATTTCCGCGGGAGGTATCCGGCGCGCTGATATCGAACGACACTTCGACCACCCTCTCCGGCGCCAGCAGCACTTCCTGCCGGTGGGTTTCGGTCCCGACGCGCAGGGTGACCGCGCGCTCCTCCGGTTCGGAACCGAAATTCCGAAGTTCCGCCTGAACGTGCCGCCCGTCCTCACTTCTTGGATACGAACGGACCCGGAGCACCGCGGAGTTGCCGGTCCTTTCGCTCCCGACCCGCAACCACTCGATATCGATGCCGTGCGGAACCTCCGGAAGCCTTCCCGTCTCCCAAGCCGTGGCCTGGAGATCCGATACGATAAACAGCCCGCGCCCGGCGCCGGCGTCGCCCAGCAGTGAGACCGATTCCCGCAATCCTTCCCGGTGATTCGCCGCCACGGTTTCCGGTTCCGCCCGATCGAGGGCGGAATGCAGCGCGGCGTGGTCGCGTGTCGGAGCGATCGCCTCCACGACCCGGTCGGATGAAAACACCAGTCCCGCTTCGGCGCCCGGTCGCTCCTCGAGGATGATTTCGATATTCTCCCGCGCCTCCTCCCACGAATTCCATCCACCCATGCTGGCGGACAGATCGACCAGGAACACGATTCGCTCGTCGCTCCCTTCTTCGACCCCGGACGCTTCCGCGCGCGGCTGCCATTCCGGGCGCGCCAGCGCGAAAATCAGCGCGGAAAACAACAGGAGCCTGAACGCCAGCAACAACAGGTCCCTGGGAATTCGCCGCCGCTGAAAGGGGAGATTGCCTTTGAGAATGAAGCGGATCGAAGGAAACCGAAGCGGTCGAAAAAGTTCGCGCTGAATCAAATGCAGGAGCACCGGAACCGCCAGTCCCAGCAGGCCCCACAGCATCATTGGATATTGAAACGTCAGCATAAAGGCTCGATCTTATACGGCATTTTATGGCAAACCCGCGTCACTGCAGGGCTTCGCGCTTGTGCAGATACGCCGACAACGACCGCGCCAGCGAGTCGGAACTGTTCAGCGGGAGGAATTCCACGTGCGCGCGCGCCATGGATACCGACAAGCGCTCCTGGAAATCGTCCATCTTTTCCATGTAGTGCCGCCGCACCTTCTCCGGGTTCGTCAGGATGCGCCGTCCGTCTTCGGGGTCGATGAACTCGGTTGACTGATCGAACGGAAGATCGCGCTCGTCCGGGTCGAGCACCTGGATTCCCACGCATTCGTGCCGCGCGAAACGGATGCGCTTGAGGATCGGCGGCAGCGTCTCCTCGGCTTCGAGAAAGTCGGAAACAAACATCACCATCCCCCGGTTGCGAAGGCGTCCCGTCAGGTAATTCCAGGAGTATCCATGCTCCGCACGGTTTTTCGGCTTGTGACGGGCGAGCGCCGTAAGGATGCGCTGAAGCTGTCCCTGCCGCTGCCTTGCTTCGATCATTTCAACCAGGTTGTCGTTGTAAATGCAGAGCCCCACGTTATCCCCCTGGCGGGAAGCCAGGTAAGCGAGGCAGGCGGCCACCATTGCGGCGTAGCGCCATTTCGTGCATACGCCCCGCTCGCCCTGATAGTCCATCGAGGCGCTGGCGTCGAGGACAAGGTAACAATTCATGTTGGTCTCCTCCTGGAAAACCTTCGTGTAGAACTTGTCGCTCCGCGAAAAAACCTTCCAGTCCACGTACTTGAGGTCGTCGCCCGGCGCGTAGCTCCGGTACTGCAGGAATTCGCTTCCCTGCCCGTGGGAAAAGCTCCGGTGAAGGCCGGACATGTACCCTTCCACCGCCACCTTTGCCAGCAGCGCGTAGTTCTCGATCCGGGAGAGCGTCGCCGGCGAGAGCAGATCTACCAGGGCGGTGGCCATCAGTCCTCCGGCACGCGTTTGAGAAGGTCCCGAACGATATCCGCGGAATGAATACCTTCGGCTTCGGCGTGGAAATTCGTGATCACGCGGTGACGCAGCACCGGAAGGGCGAGGGCGCGGACGTCTTCGCAGGCGACGTTGTATCGGCCCTCCAGCAGCGCGCGCGCCTTGCCGGCAAGAATGAGCGCCTGCGAGGCGCGCGAGCCCGCTCCCCACTTGATCATTTCGCGGACTTTGGGCGTCGCCTGCGGGTTGTCGGGACGGGTGGCCGCCACCAGGCGCACCGCATAGGAAACGACGTTCTCCGACACCGGCACCTCGCGGACGATCCGCTGCAGGTCCAGGATTTCCGCCCGCGTAAACACCGGTTCCGGGGACGCGGTTTCCGGCGAGGTGGTCGCCGCGACCATCTCTTCCTCATCCTCCCGGCTCAGATAATCCATTACGCAATTGAGCAGAAATCGGTCGAGTTGGGCTTCCGGCAGCGGATAGGTGCCTTCGAGCTCGATTGGATTCTGCGTCGCAAGCACGAAAAACGGAGGTTCCAGCTCGTGGGTGTGACCGGCGGCGGTCACGTGGCGCTCGCCCATCGCTTCGAGGAGCGCCGACTGGGTCTTTGGCGGGGTGCGGTTGATTTCGTCCGCGAGCACGATATTGGCGAAAACGGGCCCTTTCACGAAGCGGAAGGTGCGCTTGCCGCTCGCGGGATCCTCTTCGATGACCTCGGTTCCGAATATGTCGGCGGGCATAAGGTCCGGGGTGAACTGGATCCGTTTGAAACTCAGGGAGAACAGGCGGGCTATCGATTTGACCAGCAGGGTCTTTCCCAGGCCCGGCACTCCCATCAACAGGGCGTGCCCCTGGGCCAGCAAGGCGATGATGATCTGCTCGATCACCTCTTCCTGTCCGACTATGCTCTTGCGGATCTCACTGTACGTTCGCTCGCGGGCGACCCGCACTTTCTCGACGACTTCCGGATTCGTTTTCTGCAACATAAGCCTTTCTTTTCAGTGGAGTGTGATCCACTACCGACCCGCGAGACAACCCCGAAGTTTCATGAAGAATCGCGTCGGTCGGCGCGGATGGAAATTCGGTCCTGAAAAGGCTTGCCCAATGAAGAACCCATTTTCCTTGCCCGGAAAGCCCACGCGGCATGAGATGGAATCGGAGCGGTCGGAGCTTCATGGAAGAAAACACGTCATGAGACACAGCTCATTCCTCGACATCGTAAACGCCCTCAACGCGGCCGGAGTTCGTTTTCTGGTCGCGGGCGGCCTGGCGGTCAACGCCCATGGCTATCTCCGGTTCACCCGCGATGTGGATCTCGCGGTCGAATTGGTTCCGGATTCGATCGAGAAAACCTTCTCCGCGCTCGCATCCATCGGCTACACCCCCAATGTTCCCGTCCGCGCCAAAGACCTCGCCGACACGCAAACCAGGGAGCGCCTCATCCGGGAGAAAAACATGGAGGTGCTTCAATTCTGGTCGGACCAACACCGCGATACGTCGTTGGATGTGTTTGTGCGGCACTCATTCGATTTCGACACCGAGTACCGCCTCGCACCGCGAAAAACGATGGACGGCGCCGGAGAAATCGCCTACGTTTCCTATGCTACCTTGATCGCGATGAAAAGAGAGGCCGACCGGCCGCAGGACCGGCTGGACATCTTCGAGCTGGAGTCACGCGTCCCGCGAAAGGAAAACGATGCCTGATTCGTTCGACCACATCGACTGGTCTCTCACGACCTGGAAGGGAAGCCGCCGCGAACAGCTCCGGCGCTGGGCAAAGCTGGACTTCGATGACATTCTCCGCGCCCAGGAGGAAATGGCGGAGCTCGCCGCCGCCTTCGGCCACGATCCCGCCAACCCTGGTGATCAAGGACGAGACTCCATAGGCGAACGGCCGCTCCGAAGGAAATAAAGGGGACCCGTCTCCGGCATATTCCAGGACGCGGATCCCGAATCAGACGGGATGGCGGATTGACGGGAAACCATATGTGAACATTCGGGCATGAAGACGACGATCGAAATCCCTGAGCCTCTTTACAAAAAAGCGAAGATCCGGGCGGTGGAAACGGGACAAACCTTGCGCCAGATCGTCCTGCGCTCGCTGGAGCGCGAACTGGAAGGCCCGCCGACGGTGGCCGAGGCCGGCTCCTCCTACTGGGCGAACCGCAAGCTCCATCCCGATTTCGAGCGGTTGATGAAATCGGGGGCTCTCGCCCCGAAACCCGGTGACCGGTCGATCGACGAGATCGTCGCAGACGTCAAAGCCGACCCCGAACCGTGATTTACTGCGACTCCAGCTACCTGGTGCGTCTCTACGTCGATGAGCGCG
>SLTG01000060.1 GCA_007130045.1 Opitutales bacterium | reverse complement strand
GTAAGCGGCCATGGTCTCTTCGTATCGCCGGCAGGTTTCGGAGAAAAACCGGACGTACGTTTCCTTCGAACGACAATAAACCAGGATGCCCTTCAATGCCTCGAACGCGTAAACGGGATCGGCGCCTTTGAGCAGCCCCAAATCACAACGAATCCCTCGGTGAAGATCGCTGACCTGGCAAGTAAGCTCGAGAAAGCGTTCTCCCGAAAGAGGGGGCTCCGCGTATACCGCCAGGTCCAAATCGCTATGACGCCGGATCACGCCACTTTTTGCCGAACCGTGCAGAAGCGCGAACACCACTTCAGGAAACTCCCGGGCGAGGCAGTCAACAATCGCCTCGCGGTTCACCGGCACTTCCACCTCGTGAGTGTCCAGATAATGTTTCGATAAGGGCATGATCGTAACAGGTGAAATTATGCAAGAGGGACGGGAAAGGAATGCGTGGATCCGTCGATAAGTTTGAGCAGGATCTGCCCGTCCTCAATTTTGGCGGATACCGCTATGTATTCTGGTTCTGATTCACCCATGATAGGCTCTCCCTGCCTGAACGAGGCGATTCCGGTTCTCTGTAACCACCTTCTTCAGATCATTCAGCTCATGTGCCGAAAATCCGTAATTCCTGCACAAGCTTACGGGCCCCAACCAGAATTTCGCCTCGAAATCATCTCTCGCGATATGGATATGCGGCGGTTCATTCGGTTCTCGGCTGTAAAAATGAACCCGGCAGGGGCCTTTCGGCCGACTCAGGCGAGTCACGGATTCGCTACGGGAGTTGCCTCCGCTTCGTGCTCTTCGTGTGCTTCGTGGTTAAATCCGGGCTCCGGGTCGATGGCCTTTGCGGCGAGCCGGGATCGTTACGGGATGAACTCCTTTTCCATCCGTCCCCGGAACTCGGCGGTATGCGTTTCGACGCACTCCCGCAAATACCCGCTTGGAATGTTTTCGAGAGGGTCCCAATCCTGTTTGGTGCGGTGCGAATGACTTGATTCCGGATCGAGGCTCTCCGGGGGCAGACCGACGAATTTTTCGATTTGGTCCAGCCGGGAGGAGATTTCTTCGGTTTTGATGACGAGCAGTCGTCCGCCCGGAATGGATTCCAGGACGGCGGCTTGAGTCTCGCTCCAGTAACGCAGCATTCCGGGGATCGGTAAAATATCCGGCGGAGGGAGGGCACGGGGGGAATGATGAATTATGAAGGATGAGGACAAAAGAACACAAGGATTGGGGATGGGAGGGAGGTTGTCGGTTCTTGGTTGAGGGGTGCCGGTTGATGCTTGGTTGGGGTTTCTTATCTGTGCCCATCTGTGAAATCTGTGGTTGGAGATTGGTTCTCACGGAACTTTTTTGACCACAGATTACTCAGATAACACAGATTTAAAGACAGGGATTTTTGGCGGGCAGGCCCATCGACAGGCTCAGGGCAGGGATGCCCGCTTTCCCGGATTCCGTCCCCTCGACCCGCGCCCCATGCTCCTATCCGTGCCCATCTGTGACATCTGTGGTTGAGTCAATCCGGTTTCGGGTCTTCGGCCACGTGGGAGGCCGGCTGCCGAGGGTAGCGTTGAAGGATGGCGTCCGCAATCCAGATGTCCTCATCCAGCGTCTCCCACCTCAATGCGCGGCCTCCGACCCGAAGGGATACCTCCGAAAGCGCGTCCGCACCAGCCCCGGCAAGCCGGGGATAGTAGGCGACGGGAAACGAATGGGTGGATCCATCGGCTAGCTCAAGAACGACTTGGTCATTCTCAACCTTAGCTGATGTCGCGATATACTCGGGTTCAGGATTATCCATGAAACTTCTTCCAGGCTTGGTACAGAACTTCCTGGTTCTGGGTGACGTTCCTTTTTATTTCATTCAGTTCGTGACCGGGAAACCCGTGATTGCGCGAGAGGCTTACAGGATCGAGCCAAAATTTAGCTTCGTAATCATCCCTCGCAACATGAATGTGCGGGGGTTCATTGAGTTCCCTACTGTAAAAATGGAAGCGGTAAGGTCCAATCCGTAAAACTGTGGGCATGGGGCATGGGACGGTTATCGGTTCTCGGTTATTGGAATTTTTTGACCACAGATTTCTCAGATAACACAGATTCCAAGACAGAGGTTTGGTATCTTTGCGTCTCGGCGTCTTGAGCGACCGAAGGGAGTGGGCGTGAGTTATTTTCCGGGAATTTTTGCCCACAGATCACGGGGGGTTTTTGGCGGGCAGGATGCCCGCGTTCCCAGTGATTCCGGCCCCTCGCCCTACGCCCCGCTCCCCCCGTCCCTATCCGTGCGCATCCGTGAAATCTGTGGTTGAAAAATCGGGTTTTATTCACGGTTCCCATGGCTTTCCCTTCGTGCTCTTCGTGTCCTTCGTGGTGATCCCCGGCTACGGTATTTCCCGGAATTTTTTGACCACAGATTACGCGGAGTACACAGATTTAAAGGCAAAGAGTTTTGGCGGGCAGGCCCTTTGACAGGCTCAGGGCAGTGATGCCCGCGTTCCCGGTGATCCCGTCCCTCGCCCCCCGTCCTGCGCCCCCATGGGTTCCGTCCCGCGCTCTCACTCCACTACTCCGCTTCACATCCTTGCGCCGGCGGTTTGCCCGCTAAAGCAGGGCGCTACGAAAGACCCCACGCTCCCACAATCAACAACCAACAACCCCCCGTCCCTCGCCCCTCGCCCCCCGCCCCTATCCGTGCCCATCTGTGAAATCTGTGGTTGAGGATCGCAGGGACGGAGGCTTGGACGGGGATTAACGGTCCAGGATTTTCATGAGCCATTCACGGTTCTTCTCGAAGGCTTCCCTGATTTCAGGAACCGGAGGGATAACCGCTCGATCAAGGGCTTTGATCATGTCGGATGGCGAGAAATCCGCCTGTCGAGACAGAAACTCGATATCGCTTCTGTCCTCGGGATCCACCCGCATCATTTTGGTCAACACCAGGTCGGCGGTCGATGGGCGCCAGACATCGAGTCTTTCGAGCGGCAACTCCGGCACCGGGACCGCGTTCGACTGCCAATCCGGCGTCAGGATGACCTGCCGATCTTCGAACAAATGCGTGAAATAAAGCCCGGCGTCGCATAGCTCCTTGTTCACCTTGTCCTGTGCCGCCCAAAAATCATCATTGCGTTCAATAGCGCCCACTTCGGAGGCGGGAAGGATCGCGTCCACGTCCATGGTTGCGGCCATTTCGGCGGATGCCTCGGGAAATCCGAGGACGATCGCGGACCGACCGTAAATGTAGAGCCGGAAAGGACCGCCCAAATGGCGATCCAGCGCCGTCAGGATGCGGGCCGGATTGGATTGCGCGGCGCTCATGCCATTGACCGTCGAGGCCGCAACCAAATCCGCCGGGCGCCGGATTCTCCCTTACCCCGCGTGAACCCGCTTTCCAGGTAATACCGGGAAGGATGCGGCAGCCGGCCTTCCGGAACCTCCGGCGCTTCCTTCAATGCGCTGGAAATCTCTCTCCAAAAAGCGCGGTTTCCCTCATCAAAGCGCTCCGCGGCTTCCGCCACGTTCCTGATGAGACTTTCGCAGCGTTCCCAGATTGCCAGGCGTACGATATCCCGCGGAGACATGTCCGCACCGCTCAACAACTGAACCGCGGCTCTAATGGCGCGAGGATCGAACGTCTGGCTCGCGGTCAACATGGCAAAGGCCAGTTCGACATCCGGTAGCGTTCGTTCTCCCGGATCATTGATCGCGCCAAGGTTGTCATCGGGCCGGCGATAATGATCACAACCACGAATCACAGCGAGCTTGCGCAACGCTTCCGGATCCGCGAACCCGAGTTTCCGCACCTTTCGCAACAATGACGACAAATGAGGCGTTCGGCCTAGCTGTTCAGCAATGGTGAACACTTTGAAAGTTACTTCAGAAAAACGGGCCTCCAATTGGCGGACTCGTTCGTCCACAAGGGCCAGCTTCGCTTTATTGGACCGTTTGGCTTCATGACCTTAAGCCAAGCTTTTCGGGCGCTCGCGCCGGTACGCCAACTGGCGGCCGTACGCGGCCATGGTCTCTTCGTACCGCCGGCAGGTCTCCGAAAAGAAGCGGGCGTATTCTTCCTTCGCACGACAATAAATCAGGACTCCCTTCAATGACTCGAAGGCGTAAACGGGATCGGCGTCTTTGAACAGCCCCAAATCACACCGAACTCCACGATGGAGATCGCCGACCGGGCAAGTGAGCTCGAGAACACGCGCTCCTGAGAGAGGGGACTCCGCCTATACCGCCAGGTCCAAATCGCTATGAGGCCGGATCACGCCACTTTTTGCCGAACCGTGCAGAAGCGCGAACACCACTTCAGGAAACTCCCGGGCGAGGCAGTCAACAATCGCCTCGCGATTCACCGGCACTTCCACCACGTGCGCGTCCAGATAATGTTTCGATAAGGGCATGATCGTAACAGGTGAAATCATGCAAGAGGGACGGGAAAGGAATGCGTGAACCCGTCGATGAGTTTGAGCAGGACCCGCCCGTCCTCGATTTCGGCGGATACCGCTATGTACTCTGGTTCTGATTCACCCATGACAGGCTCTCCCTGCCTGAAAAGGACGATTCCGGTTCTCTGTAACCACCTTCTTCAGATCATTCAGCTCATGGATTCTTACCGTTCAGCGTGTTCTGCGTGATCCGCGGTACTTTTCAAACGGGATTTCTGAACCGCTGAATACGGGAATTCCCGGCGGGCAGGATGCCGGCGTTCCCAGGGTTTTCTTATCTGTGCCTGAATTCTGTGGTTGGATATGGATTCCCGGTTCTTGGTTTGTGATTTCCGTGCCCCAGATTACTTGCCCTATTCCGGTGCCGGGTTTCCCTGAAATGACGACGGGTTTCCCAACTCTCGGATGCACAAAGGTCCGGTGGCTCCCGAGAAGTCCGGCCCCGCCCGTGACTAGTGTACGCATGGCATGGAGTGCTCCGGTTCCAGGAATATGGGTTATTGGCAATGTGGCCATTACATCGAGGAAAGGCTCGATGCCTCGGTCGCAGCTTCCGCTTTCTGGAAATTCAGCGCGTTCAGGAGGCCTTCCGGATCGCCGATGTCGCGGCGACTTCCGTCGAGTTCCACGGCGTGAAATCCTTCTTTTCGCATCAGTGCCGTCATGGCATCCGTGAGCTGGATCTCTCCGTTCTTACCGGGAGGGGTTCGCTCCAGTTCCGCGAAGAGACCGGGAGTAAAGACATAACGCGCGGCAAACGCATAGTGACGAGTATCCCCGCTCTCGCCGGAAAGCAAACGGATCACCGGTGCCGCAGCGGGTTCGGGTTTTTCGACCATTTCCCGGACATTGAAGAGCCCTGGAGCGATCTCCTCGCCGCCGGCCACCCCGTAACGGGCCACCCGCTCGGGGGAAACAGGCTCGACCGCGACGGCTGAGGTGTTCCGGTCGTTCAAGGTCTCAACGAGCCGGGCCATGGTCGACGACGTGCCTTCCGGGGTCTTCCCCGGACTGATGAATGTGTCTCCCAGCAGGACCCCGAAGGGCTCGTCGCCGGCAAAGGAGCGGCCCTGCAGAACCGCGTCGCCCAATCCCTTCATTTCGTGCTGGTAGGTATAGTGAATGCGGGCCATTTCCGAGAGACGGCGCAGTCCTTCGGCCAACCCCGCTTTTCCCGATGCTTCCAGCCGCCGTTCCAGTTCCGGATTCCGGGCGAAATAGTCGGGAATCGCCTCTTTCCCGCGACTGATCACGATCAGAATTTCCGTCAGCCCGGCTTCCACCGCCTCCTCAACCACGTACTGGATCACCGGCTTGTTCCCCACCGGCAACATTTCTTTGGGCACGGTTTTGGAGATCGGCAGGAAACGCGTCCCGAAGCCGGCGGCGGGAATGATCGCTTTGCGGAAGTGAGTCATAGTCATGAATCGGACCGAATATCATCGGAAGTATCTCCCTGGCTCGAATCGCATTCGGACTTCGAGCTTCATGCGTCCATCGCAACCGGGGGATCTTCGGCATAAACGGAAGCGAACCGCGGCCGGATGACAACGATGTTCTTGGGAGCGAACGCCTCTTCCAGGCGCCGGAACATGGCGTCGTCCTCATAGGTTCCGACGATAGCGCCGCCGCTGCCCGCGAATTTCGCGCTGGCGCCCAAGCGCCGGGCGGTCTCCACCAGGTCGCGGTTGCCGTCACCGACATCATAAAGGCTCGCCCGTTTGTCGAAATTGGCGTCGATCAGCTTTCCGATCTCCCCCTTGCCGCCGTTGAGCAACGCGTGGCGAAAACTCTCCGTAAGGTCGGCCCAGAACCGCATCGCTTCACGGACATCCGCATCCCCGCGTTGCCAGCGAACTTTCAGATCATTATGGTAAATTTCGGTGCCCTGCGAAAGGTCGTCACGGTACGCGATATACAGGGACGGCAGACACGCGACATCCAGATTTTCGTATCGCCCGTAACCGTTCTTTTCGAAATGCCCTTTGTCGAAATCCATGTAAACCAATCCCTGATACGCCTGGGCCACCCTGTCCTGGAGCCCGGCGGGAATGACCAGCTCCTCGGTCTCCACCGACCGCACCAGATTGGCCAGGACGGGATGCGGGATACTGACCCCGTAAAACGCCATCAGGGCTCGGATGCACGCGGTAATGATCGCACTCGAACCGGCGAGCCCCACGCGGTTCGGGATGTCGGAGGAGTACCGAAGGGTGAAGTTCCTGTCGTCGAGTTCGATACCGGATTCCCGGCAAAAATCGTAGAAGCGCTTGATACTGGCCTTGAGGAGCCGAAACCCTCCGTAGTAGCCATGCTTGCGAACATCTTCGTGCAGGGATCCGATGCTCTGAAACACCGAATGATCGCGACGGCTGGGCACCAATTCGATCTCGGGCGACTCCCACATCGAGATGCGGGCGGAAAAATTCGTGAAGCAGAACGCGATCGTTTTCCCGAAGTAGCCGTCGGATGGATTGCCGATCAAACCGGCTCGTGGATAGGCAATGGTACGTATAATCACGAGATCGAATTGTCAGTTGGTGTTGGTAATATACTTCCCGTCATCAGGTTTTCGGATTCTATTCCCCTTCAAATACTCGATCATTCCCCTCTTGAGGGGGGGGGACCATGCGCAAGCATGGTGGGGTGTGTTTTCCGAAAACTTGATGACGGGGAGTATATCGTAAAGGTATCAGGTAAGTGAATCCAAAACCCGGACGGCTAACGCGGCATCCCCCCAGTGAGCAGTGCCGGGTTACGCAAGGCGTCTTTGTTGTAACGCAGCACGGCCTTCTCGATCATCAATCTCGTCGTACTGATCGACGATGAAGTTGCGGTAGCCGACCGTTGAAACGTAGGGCTCGGCCGATTCCAGACACTCCGCCTCGGCATGACATACGTGACCAAGCGGGCCGCACAGCGTGACGAAGCCAGGCGCGCATGTGGCGGGTGAAAATTCGGGCTGAATTTCCGGTTTCCGGTCACCGCGAGAGTAGGATAATTCAGTGCCGTTTTTGGGCCTGAATTTCGGGGCCAAAAGTAATTTAAGTAGGCTTCGCCCCGTCACTTCTTGCATCGAGTGATTTGTAAACTACTGAAATTAAATAGATTAGCCCACACGGGCGAATGATTCACCGGCATTCCATCAGGCCGGAAACCTAATTTCAATAAAAAATGAAATTATTGAAGAGATCCACCTCAAACGAACGCGGGGAACGCGCCCCGATCGCGTCCAAATGAATCGCCGAAGATCGCCTGGCCGCGCTCCATTCCCAATTCTCACGGAGCGGCCTGCAGAGCCTCCCGCACGGCCCGGAATCCGCCTGTTTATCGGCTGAGTCTGGATTGCACTCGGTTAAGGTTTCCATTCGGCCTCACCGGATTGCATCCTCGATGGGTTACTCGGCTTGCCTTTTTTCCATGAAGTACTCGATCGTCCGCTCAAGCCCCGCTTCAAGCCGAACCTCCGGTTCCCAATCAAGGTGCTTTCGCGCCAGGGCAAGATCCGGCTGACGGCGGACAGGATCGTCGCTGGGGAGCGGGTGATAAACAATCTTCGCCGAACTTCCCGTCATCGCGATCACCTTCTCAGCGAGCTCCAGGATGGTAAACTCGTTCGGATTCCCGAGGTTCACCGGTCCCACTGTCTCCTCTTGAGTCATCAATCGCATGAATGCCTCGATGAGATCGTCCACGTAACAGAACGAGCGGGTCTGATCCCCTTTTCCATACATCGTGATGTCCTCGCCTCGAAGCGCCTGGACGATAAAATTCGAGACGACCCTCCCGTCGTCTTCGAGCATCCGCGGCCCGTAGGTGTTGAAAATCCGTCCGACCCGAATATCGACCTTGTTCTCCCGGTGATAATCGAAAAAAAGCGTCTCGGCGCAGCGCTTGCCTTCGTCGTAACATGCCCGCGGGCCGATCGGATTGACGTTCCCCCGGTAGGTCTCGGTCTGCGGATGTTCGGTCGGATCCCCGTAAACCTCGGATGTCGATGCCTGGAAAATCCGCGCATTCACGCGTTTGGCCAGCCCCAGGCAGTTGATCGCTCCCATCACCGAGGTTTTCACGGTCTTGATCGGGTTGTACTGGTAATGAATCGGCGATGCCGGACAGGCAAGGTTGAAGATCCAATCCACCTCCACCTTGAAGGGATCGATCACATCGTGCCGCATCAACTCGAAATCCGGATTACCGAGCAGGTGACGGATGTTGTCCTTACGGCCCGTAAAAAAATTATCCAGGCAAATGACATCGTGCCCGTCGCTCAAAAGCCGGTCGCATAAATGACTCCCGAGAAATCCGGCGCCGCCGGTAACAAGTGTTCGCATAGTAGGTTCGATTGGGTTAATTCGCCGTGCGGTACCGTTCCTTGCTCCTGTTGCCTGGTTCGTCGTGCTTTGTTTGCCGCTCCCTGTTCACGGGACGCCGTACACCGGACACTGAACGTTCCATACGGATCGTTCAACGCTTAACCGCCGGCGTCACGCTCTTATGTTTGATGATTGCCGGCCGGTCCATTCCTCGTAGGGACGCGGTTGATTCCGGCGCCCCCGGACGCTCCTCCATGACGACCCCGGCCAGCGTCAATTCCTCCCTACACCCTCGACACCTCGGGCACCTGCGCCTGCGATCCTTCGCCCCCGTCCGCACTTCCAACGTCCGGGCTCACTTTCGGAGGGCCCATCCCTCCCGACTCCGCGTGCCAGACGTAGCGCCGCAAAAGTGCGGCCGCGACGAACATTATTTCAAAAACGACAAACCCGATCACATACCCGGTACCTCCGGTTCCGAACCCATAACTGTGCAGTCCCGCCCCGAGTATGAAATTAACCCCGTACCAGCACATTAGGATTCCCTGGAATCCGAGCACCGCGCCCACGCTGAAGCCGAATCCACTCCACCATCCGACCAACCGGCCGTGCAGCACAAACAGGTAGCCCAGCAGCGCGATCAGCGACCACGTCTCTTTCGGATCCCAGTCCCAGAATCGTCCCCACGAATAATTCGCCCATACCGCCCCCAGCGCCACTCCGATCGCAAGCAAGAGAATACCAACCTGCATCGCCCGGTAAATGTAGGCGTAAAGGTCCGGATTCGTCGCGACCTTCCCTCCTTTGATGATTTGGTTGCCCAGCACAAAATGCCCGAGCGCAAAGGCGAGCGCAAACGCCGCGTAACTGATCGTCACCGTCAGCACGTGAGTGGTCAGCCAGAAATTGTCGCGCAGAACCGGCGTCAATGGCGATATACTCGGATCGAAAATCACCGGCGCGCTTTCGGCGAGAATCAGCAGCAATCCCGCAAAGGGTGCCGCGCTCACCAGATAATAACGGCACCGGTACCGGAACTCGAAAATCGCCGCAAAGACCAGCAACCCGAACGCCACCCAGATCACGGTCTCGTACATATTGGTCACCGGCGCGCGCCCGGATATGTAAACCCGCGCCGCCATCCCGATCGCAAGCGTCAAAATCGCCGCCGCCGCGAATCCCCAGCCGATTACCAACCCGGGCCGGCGCCAGACCGTCCACGTGAACGCGATCGCAAGACACGAAAGGAACGAGAACAGGTAAGCGATCCGAAATGGATTCCACCGCTCGTAAAGCACCTCCGTCTTGATTTTGGTTTCGGACGGCATCACACCGGGACTGATCGCCCGCTGCGCGTCCTTAAACCTCAAGGCCGCGACTTCGAAATCCAGGTCGCCCGCCAGTTCCCGGTAAAGTTCCTCGGGAAGAAGGCCGGGATTGTAGGCGAGAATCAGCCCTCCGCGCGTCCGCATCAGCGGCTGCAGCTCCTCTTCCGAGTAATACCGTTCCGCTTCGGAAAAGGATACCCACCGTCCGTTGTCGTCGGTGGGATGAGGCACCACCGTGAACACCGAGCCGTGCTCGAGCGCCCGAACCAATTGCAGCCGCCGCACCAATTGACTGAAATTGTCGTAGAAATCGCTCAACTCGTCCTCCCCGCGCGCGTCCGTGCGCGCGTCAAGCTCCTCCAGCAATTCCGTAAAACGCGGGGCGGTCACGATGTCGTGATACGCATGACGTCGCGCTTCCATGTCCAGAGCCAGCGCCTCCTTTACCCCGGCATGATCGAGAGAAACAACCGGGTGATGCATCCAGTTCCGTCCGCCCAACCACATCGAAGCGATGAACCCCATGGCGTCGATCCGCTCGCCGTCGTCGAAACTCAATCGTGTCCGGCCGGAAATCGTGAGAAGGCTCTCCTTTGCAAATGTCAGAAGGGGCTTCTTGCGTCCGCCATGCTGAATCACCACCCCCTCGAGGTTGGTCGTGTCGTGCCGGAGCGCCGCCGCCGCATCCTCCGGTTGCGCTGCCGTCTCCCGCGGTTCCACCGCCTCCGGCAATACTTCCTCCACTTCCGCGCCAAGCGTCAAAGCCGCCCCGCCCAACATCAACAATAGTGCGATGATTCTCTTCATTAAGTCTTTTTGGTTTTTCGCCTGAGCGCGTCATCCAGGGCGTCTTCGGGACGCCGGCTTCGGTACGGACGAACGTAAAAGATGATAAAAATGCCCGCGATTATGATCAGCGATCCGACCCATTTCAACGACCAGCCCGGATCGCGCAGCACCTGCACCACGCTCAGGCTGAGATCATCCGGCTCCCAGTGCGCCTGGGAGAATTTATAGGTCAATCCCGTAAACGCCCGGTGCAGCTCAGGCGGATACCGAGCGGGATGATTCATGCCGGCGGTGTCGCGGACTTGTTCACCGGTCTCCGGATCGCGAAACACCAGTGTGCTGATAAATCCCGCCGGATTCTCCGTCCCTTCGTCGCGCGGGACCTCAAAGTTGACCAGTTCAACCGTGAACGGCAGGCGCTCGCGGCGGTTTCCGAACGCGAAACGCACGATCTCCCCGTTCGCCTCCGCGGTTTCGGTGTCGCCGGCGATAAACCAGCGCGGTTCGCCGCGGCGGCCGTCCCCGAGATCCAACCAGCCGCGAACTCCCGTCAATAGGTCGTCCCGCATCGGCCCCGCGCCCTCCGACCCGTTCGTCTCGCGGATTTCCTGCCGGTATTCCGCTTCGGGAAACGCTCCCTCAAGCGTAACGGTCCAATCCGCCCATCCGGTTTCGACGGACTCGCCCGTCTCCAGAAATCCCGTCCGCGTTTCGCCCTGCGTGCTCGAAACGGCATACTCGATGCGCCCTTCCCCGTCGGGAAGCACCTGCATCAACGGCATTCCGCCCTGCCCGCTCTCGTCCTCCCGGATCCGGTCCACCAGGCTGATCTGCGCGAGCCCTTCCATGTTGTGAAACGAGCGGTCTGCCGGGCGGTCGATCAGGTACACTTCCACTCCCTGACCACCCATCATCGCACTACTCATTCGCAGTTTGACGCCGGGATTCCCCGAACCGGGCCGAGGAACCAGCGAAATCTCTTCCACCAGATTGTCCGAATACCGGTCGAATACCAGCGTCGGCTCGCGCGGGTCACTCCCCAGGATGCTGGCAAACGCCCGGTTGAACGCCCCGGCGACATTCAGCCCCCCTTCCGTGGCGAGCGGAACCATGTGCGGACGCTCTTCCGAGGGAGGCTTCAGGTTAACCGGAAAATCCACCAGGTAAAGGTCCCCGTCCTGCCCCCAGAAATTCAACGCCATTTTCTGCGTCACGAAATGCCGCTGCGGCCCTTCGCCCACACGCAGCGTGATCGATCCCTCGACCCCGGCATGCCTCCCGATCATCGCGCCGATCAGAAGAATGATAATCCCGAGATGAGTCACCACGAACCCCGTATGCTTCTTCTTCCACGGCAAACGCGTAAACGTCGCGCAAGCCAGAGTCACGCACAGCAGAACCAGCCAAAGCGTAAACCAGGGAGCCTCGTACACATAGTACCGCGCGACCTGGGCGTCGAAACGGCTCTCGTAGATCGTGCCGACCGCGGAGGCGATAATGATCACCAAGAACAACCCCATCGCCATCTTGAGCGATCCGAACAAATGGATCAGCCGCCACATCATATTGTCACGGCGACGACCACGCCGCCGGGATGTGCTCCTGGCATGGGCGGAAACCGCCCGTTGCGCCTCGGTTTTGACTTCTTCGACTATTGACTGCTCGCTCACGTGCTCTTTATCCGGAGAAAAAGGGACTAGAGTAGATGGTTTTTCATTCGGGAACAAATGGATTCGCAACTTTATTAATATACAAGCTCCGGAAAAAAAGGTTTCTTAATAGGATCACTCTCCTGATCGGTTCCCCGCACGCCCCATTCCGCCTCCCCTGAACAAGCGGATCCCCCGGGATTTCCCAGGAGTCTGTCCGGCTTCGCCGACAGACTCCTGAAAAGAGGAAATATCATGACAGAAAGCGAGGGGAGCTTTGAAGAAAAATCAGGAATTCGGGCAAAAACGAACGGGATTCGAGCCTGAAGGAGCTTTGGTACGCGCTTTCATGAATTTTTTCACCCCTGTTCCAATCTCTTGTCATGATATTTCCTCCATTAGACAGCCTGTCTCTACGCGATCTGCTCATATCCTCAAATCCGAAGTTCAAGAACCCCCACGCCGGCAATGCGGGTACCCGGACCGATCGATTTCCCCGCCGAATTCTTCCCGCTGCCGCTTGCATCGCGATTTCATGTTCCTTTTGTTGATCTTACCGAACGTTTTCGCAATATCTTCAATTCGAATCTTCGTGACGATCGGCTTTCGTCTCCCGACCTCTCGGGAATGCTGAACGACGCGCGAACGCCGTTGATCCGGCCGTGCTTCGGAACCGCGGCAAGTGATACAAGAATTGACATGGCAACACGCCCCCAATTTCCCGAAGAACAATCGGAAACCGGCGATTTCGAGCGACAGGAGGACGCTTTTCGTTCCTGGGTCGAAGACGACCAAAACTCCCCACATCCCGTGTCCCCCGGACGCTACCACCTCTACATCTCCCTGGCCTGCCCGTGGGCCCACCGCACGTTGATCGCACGGAATCTCAAGGCACTGGAATCCGCGGTCGGGGTCACCGTCGTCGATCCCGTGCGCGACGAACGCGGCTGGGCGTTCCGGGACGGTCCCGGTCACTCCAGCGACCCAGTCAACGGATTCCAATTCCTCAGTGAAGCCTACCGCGCGACCGATCCCGATTTCAACCAGCGGGTCACCGTCCCGGTACTCTGGGACAAAGAGAAGAAAATCATCGTGAACAACTCCGAAGACGATATCTGCCGAATGTTTGACGGCCCCTTCTCCCCCCTCGGCACCGCGACCGTCGACCTGTTTCCCGAAAACATCGAAGCCGAACACGCCCGCGTGAGCCAGTTCATCTACGAAAACATCAACAACGGCGTTTACCGCGCCGGATTCGCCTCCACCCAGCATGCGTACGAAAAAGCCTCCCGGGCGCTCTTCGCCGCCCTCGACGAACTCGAAACCCGCCTCTCCCAATCCCCCTGTCTCTTCGGAGCCCAGCCCGTCGAGGCCGACTGGCGCCTCTTCTGCACACTGATCCGCTTCGACGCCGTCTATCATACCCACTTCAAATGCAACCTCCGCCGCATCATCGACTACCCCAATCTCCAAACCCACCTCACCACCCTCTACCACCTCCCCGGAATCCCCCAAACCGTCAACTTCGATCACATCAAACGCCACTACTTCATCACCCACAACGACATCAACCCCACCCGCATCGTCCCCATAGGCCCCACCCTCAGTTTCCTCTAAGGCACCCGCAGCGGCCAAATGCCAGCATAAATAGTCAGACTTTTTACGCTTGCACCGTCGGGTCCGCTCTACTTGGATTCCGGCATGGCTTCTATTCGTATCAAGGTGCAGGGGGATCAGGCGGCGGTTTATCATTGCATGAGC
>SLTG01000117.1 GCA_007130045.1 Opitutales bacterium | reverse complement strand
CGGCCCTTGAAGATGCTGCCGACGAGCCGGTCTTCCCCGACGCGTTCGATTTCGAACTTGTCGAGAATCCCGTCCACCAGCAACGCAACCCGCCTTTCCAGCGGTTCCGCGTTGATGATCAACTCGCTGAAGCTTCGCTTTTCGCCCTTGAACGAATCGATGATCTTATTGAGGAAAGGCTTCTTTTTCGCGCGTGCCCGTGCTTCGCGTTTCAGTTTATCCGGCGGAATCGCCTGGACGCGGTACTCGCCCGGCGGCGATTGAAGCTCCTTGAGTTGTTCTTTTGAAATGTCATTTTCGTCGTTCTTATTAATGGATGATTGGTTCATTTTTCTGGATGTGTCCCGTTTTTGTTGGGCCCTTCATCACAGTCGCCGTCGGTGCGGCCTCCTGCCGTCGCGTCAGTTGTGTATCGCGTTCAGACATCAGTATTCCTTTCTGAAGCGATAGACGCTTTGCACCAGCCCCTGCAAGATGCAGCAACTGATCATGAAAGAGCCTCCGTAACTCAAGAAGGGAAGCGGGAGTCCGGTAATGGGCATCAAGCCGATCGTCATACCAATATTGATAAAAACGTGAACGGAAAAGATGATGGTGACCCCGAGGGCCAGCAACATGCCAAAACGGTCCCGGGCCATGCCCGCGATGCGGACCCCATTGCCGAGCAGCAGGCCGTAAAGGCCCACCACCAGCGCGCTTCCCAAAAAACCTTTTTCCTCCGCCAGGACGGAGAAAATAAAATCGTTGTGTGCCACTCCCCGCGGCAAATAACCGAGCTGAGCCTGGGTGCCTTCGCCCCAGCCCTTGCCGAAAGCCCCTCCCGAACCCACCGAGATCAGCGACTGGCGCACATTCCAGCCGATTCCCACCGGGTCGATCCTGTCGGGAGCGACGAATGAAAGGATTCGATTCCGTTGGTAATCGCGCAACGGGAGCAGGGAGTGCTCCTCGTATTGGCCGCGATGCGCCGTGGGTGAAAGATTGTTCTCCTCCAGGAACCGTTCGTAACCCCGGACGTCCAAAGCCACCACCGACACCACCAGCAGGAAAAGACCTGTTACAGCGGCGAAATAGGCTCTGGGAAAATTGGAAACAAATAGGAGTGCCAATACCATCGGAGGAATTACAAGCGCCGATCCTAGGTCGGGTTGCATGAAAATCAACAACATAGGAGGGGAAATCACCAAGGCAACCTTAGTGATGGTAATCAGGGATTCCCTGAAGTTTTCGATCTTCGACCGTGCGAGTATGCTTGCGGCGATTACCAGGCAACCCAGCTTGGCGGCTTCCGAAGGCTGCACGGAGAAGAAACCGAAATCGAGCCACCGCACCGCCCCGTGGCGTGCCGGGCCGGCCAGAGGCGTCCACAGGAGCAGAAGCATTCCGATGGAGGCGAGGTAGATCCAATGAGAACCCCTCAGGAATGTCCGGTAGTCCAGCAAGCTGACGAAGAGGTAAGCGCCTATGCCCGCGACGATCCAAATCGCTTGCATCTTGAACTGGGAGAGACCGGTATAGACCTGAGCGCTGTAAATAAAGAAAACACCGGTGACCATCAATATCAGCATACAAAACGGGTTGACCAAGTCAAACCGGTGCTGGGTCGCCAATTTTAGAAAGCTAAAATTATATTTTTTTGTACTGAAAGTTTCCAATTTGGTAATCCGGAGGCTTCACTCCGGCGCAATGAGAAATGATTTGATTTTGTCGGGCCGTAAAGGCTAGAGTCAGCCTGACAAATGTTTGAATTGCTTTTGATGATGGAAACAAAGCACTGGAGCGGTCAGTCGGCGATTTCCCATGCTGATCGGGTTGCCGAGTGTTTCGCGGCTGTTCCATTGAACCTGAATCGGCGGGTTTTTCAAGCTGGATTTGCAGTGTTGGGCGGTGAATACCGGCGATTTTACGAGAATTATTCATTGCCTACATGAGTCCCGTTTGGCCTACTCTTTTTTTGAGTCTGCTGGCCGCGGTTATCTCGGCCTTGCTGGTGTGGTATCTGACCCACCGTTGGCGAGATAATACCCGCCAGCAGTGCGAGAAGCTGCTCTACTACACGAAAAAGGAGGCGGAAATCTCCTCCCGGGAGATCCTGAACGAAGCCCAGCTTAAGATCGACAAGAAATGGGCGGAATTCGAGCGCCGGCAGGACCGCTTCGAACTCGAACGCGAGCGCGACCGCGAGGACATCGATAAGGATCGCCGGCGAATCAAGCGGGCGAGGGAGGAACTTGAAGACCGCAAGCGCAAACTCGAGGTCGAGGAGGAAAATGTGTACCGTCGCGAGGAAAGCGTCCGAAAGATGGGTCAGCACTACCGCCGACGGATGGAGGAGATTACCGGGATTTCCTCGGAAGAGGTGAAAAAGCTGCTCCGTGAGGAAGTCGCCGCCGAGTGCGACAAGGAACTACGGCTCCTGCGGCGGTCTCACCTGGAGAAGTCCGAGAAGGAGGTACGGATCGAGGCCAAACGTGTGCTTGTCAGTGCGATGCAGCGCCTGTCCACCAAGCCGCTCCACGATATTACCGCGACACTCGTTCCGATTCCTGGAGACGAGATGAAGGGACGAATTATCGGGCGGGAGGGCCGGAACATCAAGTGCTTCGAGGCGCTGACGGGAGTGACGCTCATGATCGACGAGTCACCCGAGACCGTGCTGATTTCCTCGTTTGATCCCGTCCGCCGTGAGGTTGCGCGCGCGGGATTGGAGTACCTGATCGGAGACGGGCGCATTCATCCGTCCAGCATCGATGAATGTGTCGGCCGGGCACAGGCGGAGATCGAGTCCGACATTGCCCGCTTCGGCGACGAGGCCGTGGACGATCTGAAGCTGACGGGCGTCCGCCCGGAAGTGCGCCTTCTCCTGGGCAAGCTCAGGTACCGCTATGCCTACACTCAGAACGTCCTCGATCACGCGATCGAAGTCGGGTTCATCTGTTCGATGATCGCGTCGGAGATCGGAATCGATCCGATTCCGGCCAAGCGTGCCGGCCTTTTCCACGATATCGGGAAGGCCCTGGACCACGAATACGAAGGGAGTCATGCCACCGTAGGCGCCGATTTCCTCAGGAGGTACGGTGAGGATCCGATCGTCGTGAACGCCGTCGCGGCGCACCACGAGGAAGTGGAACCCGAGAGCCTTTACGCGGGATTGGTGATGGTCGCGGACACCCTCTCGGCCGTGCGGCCGGGCGTCCGCAATGAAATGCAAAGCGCCTACATCGAGCGCCTCAATCGTCTGGAAAAACTTGCCGGGGAAATGGAAGGGGTAAAGGAAGTTTATGCGCTTCAGGCGGGGCGCGAAATCCGGGTGATTGTTGAACCGGCGACCATTTCCGACGAACAGGCCGCGGAGCTTTCCAGGGAGCTCCGGCACAAGATAGAGAACACCCTCCAATACCCCAGCACGATCAAGGTCACCGTGATTCGCGAGCAGCGTTACTGCGAAACGGCCAAGTGAGCGTCGGGACGATGGCCGCCAAGACCATCGACACCGGGGTCAGGACCGGAAATCCGACGCCTGAAACCGCTTGCAACTTTCAAGCTCGAACGTTGAACTTCAGACCGAGCATGAGCGACAAACAGAAACCGTTGATCCTGACCGGAGCCAAGCCCTCGGGTGAATTGACCCTGGGAAATTACTTGGGCGCGATCAAGAACTGGGCGGTCATGCTCGACCAATACGAGTGCTTCTTCCCGATCGTCGACTTGCATGCCATCACGGTCCGTTACGTTCCCGCCGAGCTGCGCCGCCGGACCTACCAGTGCCTGGCGCAGTACATCGCCTGCGGGCTCGATCCGGAGAAGTCGCACATTTTTCTGCAGTCACATGTGACCGGTCACACGGAGCTGAGTTGGATTTTGAGCTGCCTGACGCCGGTCGGGGATCTGCACCGGATGACGCAGTTCAAGGAAAAAGCGGCCAAACCCGGAGCGAGTGTCAACGCCGGCCTTCTGTTTTACCCGGTCCTCATGGCGGCCGACATCCTTCTTTACAACGCCGACCGCGTCCCTGTGGGCGAGGACCAGAAACAGCACTTGGAGCTTGCACGCAATATCGCTCAGCGATTCAACCAGACCTATTCGGAGACATTCAACATCCCGGAACCGTTCATTTCCAAGGCGGGGGCACGGGTGATGTCGCTCCAGGATCCGGAAAAGAAGATGTCCAAGTCCGATGAGAATCCCGGCGAAGCGATTCTTCTGTTGGATTCTCCAAAGGAAATCCGCAAGAAGATTCTCAGCGCGGTGACCGATTCGGGGAGGGAGGTTCGTATGGCGGAGGACAAGCCGGGGATCGGCAACCTCCTTAATATATTCAGCGCCGTCACCGATCGTTCGATTGAAGAGCTGGAAAAGGAATTCGCGGAGTCGGGCTACGGTGAATTCAAAAACGCGCTTGCCGATGCGCTGATCGCAAAGCTTGAACCGTTCCAGGAAAGGTACCGCCGGCTCATCGAAGACAAAACGTACATGCACCGCGTGTTGAAGGAGGGAACGGAGGTCGCCCAGGCCCGCGCCTGCAAGACTCTTTCCAAAGTCTATCGCAAAGCCGGCTTCATCGAGCGGCTCCGCTGAATCGGCGGCGCCTAACCCGACATTCGGCTAATCGTCCTCCGGGATCTCCGGAGCCCCCGCGTGGACAAAGGCGCTCTTGAGCGCGTCAATCCCGGTCTGGAGCTGCTCGTCCTCGATCCTGTCGAAGCCGAATCGCTCCCGGAATCCCTCCGCGCTGAGATCAGGCCGGCTTCGCTGGCGAAGAAGCCTAAAGGAGTCCTCAAACGGCACGATTACCTCGATATCGGGAGTGATCCCGTCTTCGTGGATCGAATCGCCGGACGGAGTGAAATACCTTGCGGATGTGTACCTCAGGGCCGAACCGTCGGCCAGTGATTCGATCCGCTGAATCGACCCCTTTCCGAACGACGTTTCCCCCACGATTACGGCACGACCCGTATCTTTGAGCGCGCCGGCGACGATTTCCGAGGCGCTGGCCGAGCCGGAATTGATCAGCACGACGATCGGATATTCGTATGATCTGGACCGGGACCGCGCACGGATCTCCTGGCGCTTCTCCCTCTCGCGCCCCTCGGTGTAGAGTATCATTTCCCCCCGATCGAAGAACTGGCCCGCAACGTCCACCGCTGTGGAAAGGAGCCCGCCGGGATTATTGCGGAGATCGAGAAGGAGTCCCCGCATTCCATCTCCTTCCAGGCGGGCGAGGGCATGCCGAAACTCGCCGCCGGTACGTTCGCCGAATCTCGATATTAGGATATACCCGATGCCGTCGTCCATGAGATAAGCTTCCGGGATGCTTTCCACCGTGATGATTTCGCGTATAATGGTGACTTCGATCGTTTCTTCCGTCGCCGGTCGGAACAGAGTAATGGATACCCTGGTGCCGGGTTCTCCGCGAAGCAGTCGTGACATGTCCGAGGGGGTCAATTCCGTGGTCTCTTCACCCTCGACGCCTACGATCTGATCGCCCGGAAGGATGCCCGCCCGTTCACCGGGAGTATTGGCGATCGGGGCGATAACCGACACCCGTCCGTCGCGTTGTTCGATCCGTATCCCTATTCCTCCGAATTCCTGGCTGGTTTCCTCACGGATCCTGTTGGACTGTTCCTCGCCAAGAAACCTGGAGTAGGGGTCCAGCGATTCAAACATTCCGTCGATCGCCGCCTGCATCAGTTTTTCGTAATTGACTTCTTCGACATCCACGTACCTTTCGTTCAGAATCCGGAGAATTTCGCTGAAACGCGCGACGTGGGCGTCGTGCTCGCTCTCCGCCGAAAGCAGTGAGCCAAGGGACGGAGAAGCATTGCCGAGAATGAATAACGCCGCCGAAAGAATCAGGAGGATGTTCGCGTGGCGCTTGAGCATGTTTTGAAGGATAATCGGATTGGGCGAAATAATATCGATTTGGTTTATCGCCCTTTATATTCGTCTATGAGGGGCGATCTGTCAAAGCGGCGCTCCAAAAGGAGCTCGGCCGGTTACGGCAATCCCGTTGAAGGCTGAGTCCGTGATTTCCGAGTCAATCGTAGGGCTCGATCCGGTAGATCCCGCCATCGTGGATGTCGTTGAGGACGTAGATATTACCGTCGGGGCCTTCGCGAACGTCGCGGATGCGTCCGATCGTTCCGAGGAGGAGTTCCTCGTCGTGGACGACTTCGTTGTCGCGGATGACGAGCCGGCGGATCCGTTCACTGCGCAATCCGCCCGCGAGAAGGTTGCCTTGCCAGGCAGGGAACCGGTCCGTCGTGACCATCGCCAGTCCGGAGGGCGCATGGGTCGGAAGAAATTCGTAGATCGGATCGACCATTCCTTCCATCGTTCTGGCCTGCGAACCCGGGAATTCTCCTTCTGTCCCGTAATCGAGCCCCAGGGTGACGATCGGCCACCCGTAGTTTTCTCCCGGATGGTGGAGATTCAGCTCGTCTCCGCCCCGCGGACCGTGCTCGGTGGACCAGATATCACCTGTTTCCGGATCGACCACAAGGCCCTGGATGTTGCGGTGACCGTATGAATAGATCTCGTCATGGGCGTCTTCGTCGCCGGAAAACGGGTTGTCGTCGGGAGCGGTCCCGTCATCGTTCAGGCGAAGGAGAGTGCCGGCGTGGTCGCCGAGGTCCTGGGCGCGGGGAGGCTGGGCGCCGCGGTCGCCGACGCTCATCAGGAGGTGGCCGTCCGCGGTCCAGGCGAGACGGGATCCATAATGTCTGCCCGGGCCGGAAACCCGGTCCTGGGTAAAGATATGCTCGACCTCGACGAGGCTTTCCCCGTCCAGGCGTCCGCGAACGAGCGTGGTCGCTGTTTGACGGTTTTCCGTGCGGGAGTAGGTGAGGTAGATCCATCCGTTATTTTGAAAGTCGTGGTGCGGAAGCACCTCCATCAGCCCGCCCTGGCCGATTGCGAGAATATCTTCGGGCAGCCCCGTGATTTCGGTGCGATCACCGTCGTCGACCAGATACAGTCGTCCGCGCCTTTCCGTGACGAGCATTCGGTTGTCGGGAAGAAATGCGAGGCTCCAGGGATTTTGCAGGCCGTCCACCACTTGAACGAGGCGAATTCGCTCGTACTGAGTGCGAATATCCCGTTCGATGACCTCCTCGGCCCGGATGGACGGCGGAGCCAGCAGGAGAATGGCGGACGGAAGAACCGCGGCGGCGGCGAAGCGGACCGAGCGTTTCAGCCGTTTCAGGCGCGATGGATTGCGGTTCGAAGCGAAGATAGCGCGTGTATTGGACTTCATATCTCTAAAACTCCTTGATCGTGGGTTGCTTTGGAAGATCTTCCTGACCGTGTCCGGGACCGGAAGTTCCCGGAGGCACCATCCGTAACAACACTGAAGCAATATTCAAGCCACTATGAGAATCCGGCGCGCGCGTATTTTCGCGGACTCTTTACAAAAAAGAAGTTGCCCAGTTCGAGCTGATAATGAGATTCTAACAGGCTTATGCAGGCGCATGGACCTAAGCGTATCTATAATCCTCATTCCCTTGAATTCTGGTTTGGTAAGTTGACTGTAAACTGGGAATCCTGCTTTTCCGAGTCCGTCTTGCGAATGGGGCGCGCGTGGTACCGGGAGGGAGTGATTCGCGAGGTCGAGCTGGACATTGGCCACGGGATCGTCCACACGAAGCTCGAGGGCAGGGCGTGTTATTCGGTCATCGAATGGGCGGACGCGGCCATCAGGGTTCGGGCGTCGGTGGATGACTCGGATGTCGGCCATGCGATCGCCGTCGCGGGTATGTACGAGATTGAGGAACTGGTGGTCGACGAGATCGCGCCCCTGGAGGAAGACACGCTAAGCCGCGGCTCGGACGCTTTGAAACCGGCGCCGGTGGTCGAGATCAAACAAACCCAGCGCCCGGCCCGCCCATTGTGCCTGCGGTTTGACGCCTCGTCCGAGAAGCTCCAGTTTCAGGCTTTCTGGCTGGAGGATTCCGGAGAAAGCCGCGTCCACCTCAACGGCGGCGGGAACGGCAACGGAGATAATCACCTGATTGACGCCGAAAGGGAGAAGCTCATACGGCTGGCTTCCCTTGCGCGAAAAGCGCAATTCAATTTCGACAAGGAACAGAATGGGTACGCTCTGCTTGATCTGGCGAGGGTTCCGGCGTTTTTGACGCAGGACCTCCCGGTCTGGCGCCGGTATTTCGAAGTGGATCTCAGCTCCGTTGCCAAGAAAATGTTCGAGGGCGTGCGGCAGGTCGAGGTCAGCGTCGAGGCGAAAGGAGTCCGCGGAAAGCGGGCTGGGCACGGCCTGAACCTGAAATGGATTTTTAGGTCGGGAGAAAGGCTGTTGGGACAGGAGGAGACGGAACGGCTCTTGCGCGGACAGGGCGGTCCGGTTTTTCTGCCCGATGCCGGCCTGGTTGAGCTGTCGGGCGATGCATTTGAGACAGTGAAAGGCTGGCGACCGGACAATGGGGCCGGAAAGAACGGCGGACGCGAGCGCTACCTGCTTTTTTCCCTGTTTAACCTTGAAAACCGCATCGGGATTCGTCTCAGCCCGGAGATCGAGAAATGGCGCAAAGGCTTTCAAAGCAAACCGCCATCGATTAACGATCTGCCCGAGGTGCTTCGTCCCTATCAGAAAAAAGGGGTCGAATGGCTGGCGCATCTCTGCGAGCACGGGTGCCACGCCCTGCTCGCCGACGAGATGGGGCTCGGGAAAACCCTTCAGGTGATCTCGCTGCTGGCACGAAGACCGGTTGAGGAAGACTGTCACCTGGTCGTCGGGCCCGCGAGCGTCGTGCCGGTGTGGGAGGACGAATGGAAGCGTTTCAATCCCGAGATGCCCGTGCATGTTCTGAAGGCGGACAACAACTTTGTCTCCAACCCGAAGCCCGGTGTCTGGCTGGCCAGTTACAACCAGCTTCGTCGCCACGTCGATTTGCTCGCGAAGACGCGTTTCGGTTACGCCGTGCTCGACGAGGGACAATGGATAAAGAATCCCGATTCGAAAATTGCCCGCGCCTGTTGCGCAATTCAGGCGCGGCACAGGCTGGTCCTGACCGGGACGCCCCTCGAAAACCGCGAGTTGGACCTTTGGTCGCTCTTTCGCTACCTGATGCCCGGCCTGCTCGGCGCGCGGTCCGCATTCGAGCGAACGGCGCGACAGGATGGCGATGCATGCCTGGAACAGCTTCGGACCCAGATTGCGCCGTTTGTCCTGAGACGAACCAAGCGCGTCGTGGCGCGGGAGTTGCCGGACAAGGTCGAGACGACGCTCAGGGCGCCCCTCAATGCCGTTCAGCGCGAGGAATACGTCCGCATATGCAACGAAGGTATTCGGCGACTGAGCTCGAGCGACGACGCCGGGAGCGGAGTCGGCGAACATTCCTTCACGATCTTTTCATTGCTGACGCGCTTGCGTCAGGCCTGTTGCGACCCCGATCTTTTGCCGTGGCTGAGCGCCCCGCTTGAGGAAAGCGGAAAAATCAGCCTGTTGATGGAGAAACTGCCCGAGATCCTGGAGGCGGGACGCAAGGTGGTGATCTTCAGCCAGTTCGTGCGCCTTTTGGAGCGGATCGACCGCGCCCTCCGGATCTCGTTCCCGGATATCCCGCGTTTCGCGCTCAACGGCAGTACGCGGCGCCGCGGCGAGCCGGTGCGCCAATTCCAGAACCAGGAGGGGGCCGCGGCCATCCTGGTCAGCCTCCGCGCTGGAGGGACAGGTATCACGCTCCACGCCGCGGACTACGTTTTCCTTCTCGACCCCTGGTGGAACCCCGCGGTGGAGGAGCAGGCGATCGACCGCGTTCACCGTATCGGACAGACGAATACCGTATTCGTGTACCGGATCCTGACCGGCGGCACCATAGAGGAACGCATCCAGGACCTTCAATGGTCCAAGCAGGACATCTTCCGCAACTTGATCGGCAGAATCGACAGCGGCGGCAGCCTTCAGGAAAACATCAGTTCCCTCTGCAAGCTGATCGAACTGAAGTCGGACAAAGACAGCGAATAAGGCGGCAACGCAGCCGATTCTGTTTGCGTTGCATGAAAATAGTGCACGCATCCTGCGTGCGTGTATCGTGTTCGAAGTCCCGGGGGAGCCTCACTTTTCCAGCGTCGCCTGCGGCTATGGCTGTCGCAGGAAAGCGTGCGCTGCTTGAAATGAACGCGTCTTCGCTCCTGGTCCGGTTACGCCGTTTCGGGTTTAAACTTTCCCCTTCAACGCCGGTTCCTTGTTTTCACGGGTCCCGGTGCTCCCCTCGGCCATGCGGCCCGAACTGCTTTCGTTGTCAGTGATGTTTTCGGGAAGATCGACGGTGACCTCGGTGCCCTGGCCCACGGTGCTGGTGATGTTGATATTGCCCTGGTGCAGGTGAACGATCCGCCTGCAGATGGAGAGTCCCAGTCCCGAGCCCCGCTTGTTGTCGCCGATGTCTTTTGTCGTGAAGTACGGAGTAAAGACTTTTTCTATTTCGCTTTCGGGAATACCGGAACCGTAATCCCTCACGGCGAAACGTATCCACTTCTTTTTCAGAAACGTGCGATTCAACTCGGTTATCGTCAAATCGATCTCGGATTCCTCCGGTGACGCGTCGGCGGCATTGTGAATCAGGTTTGAAAGGAGCCTTTGAATGAGGACGTCGTCCACCGTCATTATGACGTTGCCGGGGCACGATACGGTGAGCTTGATTTTCCTTGTTTCCAGCGTGGCTTCGTAAAGCCCTTGTACGTTCTGCATGATCGTCGAAACATCGACTTTGCGCACATTCGGTTCCTGGTTCGTCGAGAAAAAAAGAGCTTCCCTGATGTACGCCTGCATCGCGGCGAGGTTTCGCTGTGCGACCTTTCCGAACGACTTCAATGACGAGTTTCCATCGGAGAAATCCTCCGTTAATTGACAGTACGTGGAAATCGGGGTGATCAGGTTGTTCAGGTCGTGCGCGAGGCCTCGCGAAAGGTTGCCCAGAAGCTCCATCTCCTGGGATTGGATCACTTGTTTCTTCAAACGGGTTTGATTGATGAAGATGCCTAGGTTCATCGTCAGATCCAGGAGAAGTTGCAGTTCGAGATTGGTGATCGGACGATCTCCTTCCTTATTCCCCACCATAAGAAATCCAAGGAGCTCACTTCCGCTCCAAAGGGGAAAGCAGACGTTCGGTCTAAGTTCGATAAACGAAGGTCTGTGTGCCTGATTAATTCGCTCCAGATTTAAAAAATCACTATTTCCAAGGGAACTAGAAATGCCGTGGATGTCCCGTTTGAAGTGCCTTACTAGATAAGCATCGTTTCCGATAGAATGGGTTTCCGATCCGGATATTTCCGGATAAGATTTAGAAAGATTGTATGATTCGGACCTTTCGTTAAGTATAAATATGGTATAGCATTTAAAGTTAAGAATATAAACCAGAGTTTCTTCCAAATCGTTATAAAGCGATCGTTCGTCGGAATAAGATAATACCTTCTTGATAAAAGCCTGTATTTTATCCTGGTGTTCGAAGTGATCGCCTAAGAGTTTCTTCTCAATACGTTCCTTTCCAAATCCAATGAGTTTTGGGAAAAAAATGGAGCCGAATAAAATTGTCCCTAAGAAAATACTGATAGAGCTATAAATTGAAAAGTATGTAAAATGATCGGAAAAGAGCACTGCAATTAATAGCAAGGATAGGAAATAAAGTAGAAATAAAAGAAAGATTCGAACCAATGTCGCCGATATTCGGCCTAAACTTGCGTAAACGTTCAAGACTTGATGCTGCAAGACACTATAACCAACAAGGATGCAATAGAGTGTCGCACCGATCGTAAATAGTGGGTAAATTGTGCCTTGAATGATAGGGTAATTGTATATCCCGTATACGGGAAGTGAATCGTGAATGCCAAATAATAAAAGGATAGATTTTGCCGCAATAAGGTAATCAATCTTCTTGATATCATAAGTAGTGGATGCCCTTCTCCTCTTGAATGCAACTACCACAAACAAGACTACGATAGAAAAGTATAACACCATAAACAAATCAAATGCCGGTCCGCCGACACCATACCAAAAGTACGGGAGACGGTTTACATCTCTAATAAACAGATCAGTAAAATTAGTGAAAAAGAAAATAGTCGGCAGGATGTAAAGGAAGTAATATAATCGCTTGATCTTAATCCTAAGAACCAGAAATGCAGTATGTAGAAACAAGTAAGGACAAAATATTACCCCAACGTGGAGAGCCCTTGCTGTAATCAGGGCAGCCTCCTTTGTCTCCGCCGCAAACATTAGGAAAATGCCGAAGTTCCAGATCACAAGAGTGATCGTAAACAGGAAAAAAATTCGATTGAGTAGATTTCTTGGATTTCGTGTAAGGACGAAAACCCCAAGGATCAAGCTGACGACTGTTGCCAATACCGGAGCTAGAGCGAAAAAGTTCACTACCGATCAATCCCTTTGAAAATTATACAGGCGTTTTTTCCGCCGAAACCGGCGTTCATATTTATTGCGACATTTACGGGGTAAGAGCGCGAATTGTGAGGAACATAGTCAAGATCACATTCGGCGTCTGGGTCGTTGAGGTTCATCGTGGGAGGGATCGTTTTCGTCTTTATGGCCAACACACAGATTGCGGACTCAATACCTCCTGCGGCGCCTGCGAGGTGTCCTGTAACTGGCTTTGTCGCACTGATTTGGAGCTTGCGTGCGTGGGATCCGAATACATGTTTAATAGCTATTGTCTCGATAACGTCGTTGCTCGGAGTTGCCGAACCGTGAACGTTAATGTAGTCGACCTCGGTCGGATGCATTCGTGCACGACGCAGGGCTTTGTCCAGCGAACGGTAAGCGCCTCGCCCCTTCGGATGTTGAGCGACGGAATGAAACGAGTCGCAGCTTCGGCCATAGCCGACAATCTCGGCGTAAATTGTGGCACCGCGTTCCAAAGCATAGGAGAGTTCCTCGATGACGAGGAATGCAGCTCCTTCACCAAGAATGAATCCGTCACGATCCGCATTGAATGGCCTCATCGCGCGCGCTGGGATCTCGGTTTCGCGGCTCATTGACTTCGAAGCACAAAAGATGCCCCAATATCCGGGTATCATCGGTGCTTCGGTTGCTCCGGCAATCATGATGTCTGTGTCGTCATCAAGAATAGAGTCGAGTGCGTGGCCAATAGCATCGGTTCCTGAAGCACAAGCCGTGCAAATTGTTGTCGCATGTCCGGATATTCCAAGCGCCAATGCAATCTCGGAGCTGCCTCCGCCTGTATATGCGTTGATTAATGTGAATGGGCTGATATTTCGATATCCTTTAGTGTTATAGGTGTCGTGACATACGAGAGAGCTGTTCAATCCTCCGATTGAGGTGCCCTCGATTACCCCGATTCGATCGGGATCAAGGCGAGAAAGATCTATTTTCGAGTCCCAAACAGCTTGTTGGGCAGCTGCAACGGCGTACAAATATGAAATATCAAGCCGCTTGGCCAATTTCGGATCCATATAGTCTTCGGGTCTAAAATCTTTTACAAGACAGCCGACTTTCGTCGGCAAAGATGTTGTGTCGAAACGATCAATAAAAGATGCTGCGCTCTTGGGGCCACACACGGAATTCCAGAAGGATTCCCGATCGAGCCCATTCGGGGCGATTACACCAATACCGGTAATTACAGCGCGTCGTCGGTTGAGCATCATTCAGTCGTCTTGAGTTTCGGAAGCAAGCTACCTGTGCGTTTCCGATATTCCCGGTAATTGTCTCCGAATTTTTCAATTAGCTCTTTTTCCTCGATATGGATCCGAAAGTAGATAGACGGAAGAACTACCAGGAGAATTAGTAGTGCGGAAAAGGATGCCTTAAGAATGAATACCGCACCGATAACTTCGAGCAGAGCACCAGTATAAACCGGATGGCGCACACTCTTGAAGGGACCGGATGTGATTAGCTCGTGATTGTCGCGGATTTCGACGTGGACGCTCCAGAATTTTCCAAGAGTTCGAATCGCCCAATTGCGGTACGCAAACGCGCCGAGAGTGATCAGGGTGCCCAGTGCCATGAAGGTGTACGATGGGCTTCTGTTCATCGCGAAGTACTCGACAAACGAGCAGACGACAACCAATGTTCCTCCGGCAAAGAGGAGAATGAAGCTGGTTTTTTCCTTAACCGGGCCTTTTACGGTCTCTCGTTTAACAAGGAATTCGCGAATTCTCATGAGATAGAGGATCGCGACGACTATAACGGGAAGGTAGTGTTCCATGGTGTTATTTGGTTGTCATGGACGGCTGCAGGAGATTGCGGTTTATCGGGTCGAATATTCAGGGTTCGTGCTAGAACCGGTACGACGCGGTTGCGGCGACGGCATGAATTATCCCCTTGTAATCGCCGTCGGCGGTTTCCGGAGACCCTTCCGGGGGTTCGCTTCCTCTTACTTTGCGCGTCGTCGAATAGCCGAACTGGTAGGCGATGTCCCAATGGAAGCGGTCCTCGACGTAGCCGACTCCGATGCTGG
>SLTG01000051.1 GCA_007130045.1 Opitutales bacterium | reverse complement strand
GAACAAGCGACCCGCTTCCCTATACCCTTATCTGGGCCGACCCGGAGCTGGAGCCTCTGCATCCCGCCGAGGCGGATCTGCCGCTGGACAAGTTCTTCGAAAGCGACCGCGCGATCTTCCGCGACGGTTGGGAAGCGCTGGACAGTATGGCGATGATGACCGGCGGCTACACGGCACACAGCGGCCATCACATGCGGAACCACAATTCATTCGTCTTCACCGCTCTGGGTGAGCGCTTCGTCGTCCACCCGCCGGATGCCCAGGTCCGGATGGAAGTGCTGCACAATCTGGTGATGGTCGACGAGCCGCGAACCACGCGGAGTGCCGGGGAATATACCAGCGTGGCGTCTTTCGATCAAGATGCCCTGTGGACAACGGACGATGCCGCGTATATCAAAAGCGATGCCTCTTCGTCGAATGTCTATTTTGAAGATGCGAGCGGAGATAATATGAAGGTAGAGGCCGCGGAACGGCAGCTGCTCTACGTTCGGCAACCTGACGGGGTGGCGCAACCGTACTTATTGATTGTCGACGATTTGAGGAAGTCGCCCGGAGCGGCCCCTTCCCAATTCTCGTGGCTGCTGCAGACGGCGTTGAACAACCAGATCGAGATCGATGTCCGCAGCTCAAGTGCCCGGATCGTCGGCGGCCGGCGGGGGGCGGTGCTCCATGTTGATTTTCTCTATCCAGCCGGCGTTCAGGTCGGCGAGTATGACCTCTCCGGGATGCCTGACATCAAGGGCAGGGTGAATGACATGAGCAGCCTGCAGCAAACAATGGCCGGCCAGGTGGAGGGCACCGAGGTGCGGTTCGTCACGCTGTTGATGGCTACCGAAAGCGATCAGGAAAAGCCTGAAGTGAAGCACACCGGCGATGGGTTCGACGGGCAGGTGACAATTCGATTCGCCGACGGCACGGTGGACACCGTTGTTCTGTCGGGAGATGACGGCGATCTAAGTTTTGTTCGCAGCCATCAGTCGGCGTTCACCAACTGGGCTGAAGGAAATATTCCAGAAGGTTTCGATCGCTCCTTTACGGGCAGTGCGCTCAAAGACGGGGTGGCGAATTCCATCAAATTCGCCTTTGGGCTCGACCCGATGCGATCGGCCCGGGCGGAGGATTTGCCTTTTGCACGCAAGGACGAGGAAGGACGATTGACAATCACCTACCGGGTGGATCTGGACGCGGAAGGCGTGATCGTGGTGCCGGAAGTGGCGCTGACGCTCGATTCGGACGTCTGGTTCCGGGAACTCACTGCAAGAGGTGCTCCTTATGTTGTTGTCGATGAAGGCACGCACATCGAGGGAAGCATTTACGAGTTTACCGCCACCGCGATGAACATCGACGACTCCTCCACCGCCTTTATGCGAGTGTCCATCGAAGCGGAAACCGTCATCGAATAGGTTTGCGTTCCATCATTAATTCATATAGCCGTTTTATTTAATCCTATCAATTGTGAATGGGAAAACGGACCCAATCATTCCATGAGATTCATCGTGTACCTCGTTCTTATTTTCAACGCGTTACAAATCCTGCCTGCCGTCGCCGGGGACAAGTTCAAGGCTTTGATCGTCGACGGACAAAACAATCATGCCGTTTGGCCGAAATCAACGGTAATGATGAAGCAGTATCTCGAAGAGACCGGCCTTTTCGAAGTCGATGTTGCCCGCACCCGGTATATCTGGAGAGGAGAGCGTGAGGAGGCTTGGCTGCCACTGGCCGGAGCGGGTGAATCCGAGAAAACGGATGAGCCGAAAGCCGATCCGGATTTTAATCCCGGCTTCTCAAAATATGATTTGGTGGTCAGTAATTTAGGATTTCGGGCGGCGGACTGGCCGGATTTTACAAGACGCAAGTTTGAACAATACATGAAGAATGGCGGCGGATTCGTCGTCGTCCATGCGGCTAACAACTCGTGGGCCGAATGGGCTGAGTTCAACCGAATGATCGGACTCGGCGGTTGGGGTGGCCGAACCCCGGAGCATGGCCCCTATGTTTACTACGATGACGAGGGAAATCTTGTCCGGGACGATAGTCCCGGACCGACGGGTCGGCACGGACCGCAGAATGAATTCCTGATCACGATGCGGGAAAAAGATCATCCCATCACCCGGGGATTGCCCGATGTTTGGCTGCATTCGAAGGACGAATGTTACTCGCACCTGCGAGGGCCCGCTGAAAACCTTACAGTGCTCGCCACCGCCTCCGACACTCCCGAACTCCAGGAGGAGGGCAGAAACGAGCCGATGTTGATGACGATTGAATACCACAAGGGCCGGATCTTCCACACGACCCTGGGGCACGACACCGAAGCCTTCGAAGGCGTAGGCTTCATCGTCACCTTCCAACGGGGGGCCGAATGGGCCGCCAGCGGGAAAGTTACGCAGCCGGTACCGGAGGATTTTCCCACGAGAGAGACTTCGAAGAGCCGAGAGTTTAGTTATTCCGGGACCACAAACACCAAATAGGCGACCGGATCCACACGGGCTTGCGGGCGGTAATCTCCAACTCCAACCTTCGAGGAAAAACGTGCTTTACGAAATCCCGTCGGAGGAAATATTTTCGCCGCGAGAAGGTAAGGAAACGTAAGCGACTCACATACAACGAATCGAAATTTTTCGGGTAATACCACCGGGCTGTTCCTTAATGGACCGCCGCCCCCCTGGTCTTTTGAAACGCCGGCAAAACGACTGATCCGAGATACCTTATCCGAAGAGCCAAGAGCGTAGGGCAAAGGAATTGCGATCAAGCCGTTGACCATGAGCAATCCCGCATCTGGGCCCGACCTCGGTTTAACTCCGCGTTTGACATAGCAATGCCCTTTTCGCACAATGCCAACCATGAACAAGCGTATCAAAAGCACCATGAACCCGTTCTTCGCATTCTTGTTGATCATGTTTCTACTGGTTGCCGCAGGCTGTGGCATTCAGACCGACGGCGAGGAGGAGCGGGATTTTTCGGGTGGACATCCGCGCCTGTTGTTTACCCCTGATGACATCGAAGACCTGCGAGCCAAGGTGCGGGACGGGTGGCTCGCTGAAGCGTATCAGGTGCTGAAGAGCGACGCTGACCGGATGCTTGCGGCTTCGGGCCTCGACATTCCCGAATCGGCGGCTCTGGGGCGGCGGATCAATCGTCGGATCAACTATTTGATGTTGGCCGGCTACATCGAAGGCGATGAAGCCTATTCGAGGAAGGCGGTGGATTTCATGCTCCATTACGCCGAAAAGTACGAACCCGCCCACTATTTCAACAACGTCAATAATTTCCTGGGAATCGGCGATGTCACACACGCGTTCGCACTTGGCTACGACACCCTCTATCCATTCATGAACAGGAGAGAACGCGACTATATGCGGGATCGATTGGACGCCTTCGGCAGTGAGCTGTATGCGCGCTCGCAGCACATGTATCCCCAGCCCAACAGCTTCCGCGATTCGTCCAATTGGAATTCTGTTGGCCACGGGGCTCTCGGGCTTGCGGCCCTGGTATTGGGTGACCGGGATGAGTGGCTGGAGAAAGCCGTCCGGCAGAACCGCGCCTATCTTTTGGAATCGACCGATGCGGACGGCTGGAAAGGAGAAGGGCGGGGGTATTTCGGCTATGGCGGCTGGGGCTGTCTGCCGTTTGCCGCGGCGCTGAAGAACGCCGGCGGTCCGGATCTGGTCGATGAGCTGCCCAAAAACGCGACCCTCGTCGTCGATTTTTTTATCCGGCAGATGACTCCTTGGGGTCAAGGTCCGATCGATGGCATTACCATGCATCTGATCAGCAAATACCAGGATCGCGTGGGCCTTTGGGGCTGGCTGTCGGTCCTGGGCTCCGACGGCGACGGCACCTTCGGTCAGGGAACAAGCGACCCGCTTCCCTATACCCTTATCTGGGCCGACCCGGAGCTGGAGCCTCTGCATCCCGCCGAGGCGGATCTGCCGCTGGACAAGTTCTTCGAAAG
>SLTG01000024.1 GCA_007130045.1 Opitutales bacterium | reverse complement strand
CCCGCGGGCTAAGTCCGGCAAGCTGCTAGTGCAGAGTGCATGTGATGGCATTGGCGCGATTCAGCCCATCCCGGCGGCAGGGGCCTCCCCGCCGCACGGGGTCATGACACCGAAGGGCCCGGTCACGACCGTTGGGGAACCGAAAGCGGTCTCGAAACGCGAATAGAAGGACTTCATGCAGATCACCAGTTACGGTTTAAGCGATATCGGGCGCGTTCGCGCGAGAAACGAAGACGCCTGCCTGCTCGATGAAAAGCATTCCGTATTCGCGGTGGCCGACGGGCTGGGCGGCCTTCCGTATGGCGCCCGCGCCAGTCGAACGGCCGTCTCCATTCTCAAAGAGAAACTCACGGCAAACTGGAACCCGCTCCATCTCAAGCCGCTCCTTCAATCGATGAATCGTGAGATTCTCACCCTTGGCCGGCGAGTGAATCCCGATACGGGGATCGGCACGACGATGACGGCAGCCGCCATTTCCGGAGAGCGACTCGACATCGCACATGTCGGCGATTCCGCGGTTTACCGATTCACGCCCGACCGGGTCGAGCAACTGACAATCGACCACACCCTGGAACAGGAAATCCGCAGCCGCCCCGATTTCAATCCCCGGATACCCATTCCCCGCCGCCACAGCCATGTCCTCACCCGCTGCCTCGGACAGATCGAGGACATTGAAATCGACGCGTACACCTACACCGTCGCCTCCGGAGATCGCATTCTTCTCTGCACGGATGGAGTCACGCTCGCCATCAAACCGGACGAAATCCACGCCTGGATTCTCGAAGCCGGAAGCCCTGAAACGATCGTGCGGAATCTGATACGAACCGCCAACGAACGCGGCGGCCACGATAATGCCACTGCGATCGCGGTTTTCATCGATCGGGGCACGATCACGGCTGCTTCCACTTCCGGTACTCCGGCTCCCGGATGACCCAGGGTTCGGGCTCCCCGGATTCGCGGAGCAACGGGTAACGGTAGAACCAGGGCGCCGCCTCCGCGAGCTCGTACGAAAGCACGCGTGCGGGAAGGGGCGCCGCCCGGGACGCCGGCGGTTCCTCCGCCTGCCACAACGGCACGCCCGACGATTCAAGTTCATCCGCCGTCACCCGCCGCACAGGCTGACAACACCCCTGTTCGCCGACTTCCAGGTAGTTCCAATGTCCGCGTCGCGCGTCGGAAAACAATGCGAACGGCGGTTTAGTCCCGTCCTCGAGAAGCGCGGCCGCCAGGATTTCCAGGTTGCGGTAGCTGTAACAGGGCGTCACTTTCCCGGGCTCGAATCGCCGCCAGCTTCTAATCGCCATCGATGCGATCCGCATCCCGAGGATCGACCCCGGACCTTCGCAGTAAAGGTACCCTGCAAGATCCGCCAGCCGCGTTCCCGAGCCGTCCAAACATTTTTCCACGCATTCAAACAGCGACTCGACCGCCGGGGCCCTGCGGCTCTCCAGCGCAAGCCAACCTTCTCCGCACAGCACGCCGGCGTGAACGTTGGGCAAGCCGGCGTCGAGAACGAGATATCTCCCCGTGCGGTCGCCCAGCGGGACGGAGGGGCGAATTCGCGAATTGCAGGACGTCATGTTTTCCCACGTAACCCGCGGCGTTCACGCCACAAATGGAACGCCCCCGGCGGCGGCGCCGCGATTCCGGATTATGTCATTGACCGCCCGCACGTCCGTGCCTTCAAATGGTTCGTTTAATCTCATACAACGAACAGTAGTGAATATCAGAACCGACGACATAAACGCGACAAGAAAAGCGCTCGTAGTCAACGTGAGCGCGGACGAAATCGAAAAGGAACACGATTCGGTGCTGAACGAGTTCTCCAAGCAGGCCCGAATCCCCGGTTTTCGCCCGGGTCGCGCGCCCAGAAACATGGTTTCGCAACGGTTCGCCGGCGATATCAGTGAGGAATTGAAAAAGAAGGTCGTCTCCTCCGCCTACCGGAACGCTCTCAAGGAAACCGAGATCCAGGTTTTCAACCTGATAGAGCTGAAAGGCGACGACATCAACCGCGGCGCGGACAACGAACTCACCTTCGTGGTCGACGTTCATCCCGAATTCAACCTTCCCGAATACAAGGGTATCCCGGTGGAGAAGCCGGATACCGAAGTGAAAGACGAGGAAATCGAAAGCACGATCCAGACGATCCGCGACCAACGCGCCGACTTCAGTGTCGTGGAACGCGAAGCGAGGACCGGGGACTACGTCAAACTCTCTTACGAGGGCAGGATCGGCGAAGAGAAGCTCGCGGATCTCCTTCCGAGTCGTCCGATATTCGGGACTCAGTCCGCCACATGGGAAGAGGTGGGCAGCGCGGACGCCGGAATCCCGGGGTTCGCCGAGCAGCTTGCCGGACTCAAAGCCGGCGACAAAAAGGATATTCAGGTCACCTTTCCCGATGACTTTCAGGAGGCCGACCTCGCCGGCAAACAGGCGGTTTACGCCGTCGAGATGATCGAGGTCAGGGAAAAGAAACTCCCCGAACTGAATGAGGAGTTTCTCAAGGGGCTCAACGTGGAATCGGTCGAGCAGCTCAAGGAACAGATCCGCACGGAACTTGCGCAGAGAAAGGAGTCCGAGGGGCGCGGCAAGCAGCGACAGCAACTCAGCGACGCCCTCCTTGAGAGGATCGAATTCGAGGTGCCCGAAACCGCCGTCGACGCGGAGACCCAATCCATCCTCCGCCAGATCATCGAACGCAACATCCGGCAGGACGTTCGCGAGGAGGAACTCGAACAGCACAAGGAGAAGCTTTACGAGGAGGCCCGCCGCGCCGCGGTGCGACGGGTCAAGCTTCGCATGATTCTGCTTAAGATCGCCGAAAAGGAAAACGTCAAAATGGACAACGAAGACGCCCAGCGCTTCATCATGCAGGAGGCGATGAGTACCGGCGCCAAACCCGACCAGATCGTCAAGGAACTGCAAAAGGACGAAAACCGGGTGCGGTTCATGCAGCAGAATATCCTTTTCGACAAGACACTTGATTTCCTCCTCGAGCAGGCTAACCTTTCAGACAGCAATAAATGAAACACTCAAAGGCAACACCCGTAAGCAATTACTACGTCCCGGTCATTACCGAGAACACCGCGCGCGGCGAGCGGAGCATGGACATTTACAGCCGGCTCCTCAAAGACCGGATCGTATTCATCAGCACGCCGATCGACGACGGTGTGGCGAACGTGGTGATCGCCCAGATGCTGTTTCTGCAAATGGAGGACTCGAAGAAGGACATCAACGTCTATATCAATTCCCCGGGCGGCGTCGTCACCGGCGGGATGGCGATTTACGACACCATTAACTTTCTGAGCTGCGACGTGGTCACTTACTGCATCGGCCAGGCCGCCAGCATGGGCACCCTCCTCCTCGCGGCCGGGACAAAGGGCAAACGGTTCGCCCTGCCGAACAGCCGGGTCATGATCCATCAACCTTCCGGCTACGCGACCGGCCAGACTTCCGACATCTCGATCCAGGCCAGGGAGGTTCTCCGTTGGAAACAAACCCTCAACGAAGTTCTCGCAAGGCACACCGGAAAATCCGTCGAACAGATCGAGAAGGACTCCGACCGCGACTATTTCATGACCGCCGAAGAAGCCAAAACCTACGGCATCGTGGATAATGTCGTGGAAGACAAGCACGAAGCTCGGGAGCTTAAGAGCGCGGTCTGATACACCACTTTCACTTATGGCCAAATCATCCAAACTCACCCTCTGCTCGTTCTGCGGTAAGTCGCAGAACGAAGTTAAGAAGCTGATCGCGGGGCCGGCCGTTTACATCTGCGATTCCTGCGTCAATGTGTGCAAGACGATCATAGACCGGGAAACGCAACCCAATGCCAACACCTCCGGGACGCAACCCGGCTTCAATCTTCTCAAGCCCGCGCGGATCAAGGAGGTCCTGGATGATTTCATTATCGGGCAGCAACAGGCAAAAAAGGTTCTGTCCGTCGCCGTATACAATCACTACAAACGACTGCTTTTCAGATCCCGCTCCGGCCCGAGGAAGACGCCGTCCATGTCCGCGGAGTTCTCCGACGTCGAAGTGGAAAAGAGCAATATTCTCCTGATCGGCCCCACCGGTTCCGGGAAAACGCTCCTCGCGCGGACGCTGGCGACCACGCTCGAAGTTCCTTTCGCAATCGCCGACGCCACCACACTGACCGAATCCGGCTACGTCGGTGAAGACGTCGAGAACATCGTTCTTCGCCTCCTTCAGTCCGCCAACTACGACGTGAAGAAGGCCGAATCCGGCATCATCTACGTCGACGAAATCGACAAAATCGGCCGCAAGACCGACAATGTCTCGATCACCCGCGACGTTTCCGGCGAGGGCGTTCAGCAGGCGCTTCTCAAGATCCTGGAAGGCACCGTCTGCAACGTGCCCCCTCAGGGAGGACGCAAGCACCCGAACCAGGAGTACATCCAGATCGATACCTCGAACATCCTCTTTATCTGCGGAGGCGCCTTCGTGGGTCTCGACGACATCATTAAACGCCGCGAAGGCTCCAACGTCCTCGGTTACGGCGCCAAGCAGGGTTCGTCGGACGACGGGCCGCACGGCGAGCAGATTATGAAGAAAATCGCGCCGGAAGACCTGGTGCGCTTCGGTATGATCCCTGAATTCATCGGTCGCCTTCCCGTCATCTCGGTTCTGGACGAGCTCTCATTGGCGGACCTGGAAAAAATCCTCCAGCAGACGAAAAACTCGCTGGTCAAGCAGTACGGCAAACTGTTCGCGATGGACGGCGTCTCCCTCCGGTTTACCCGGGACGCTATCCAGGCGATCGCCGTTCGAGCGAAAGAGCTGAAAACCGGCGCCCGTGCCCTGCGCTCGATCATGGAGAAGCTGATGCTTGAAAGCATGTACGAACTTCCCGACCGTGCGGACGTTTCCGAGGTCATCATCGACCGGGCCGTCGTCGAGGGCAGAAGGAAACCGCGCCTGAAGAAGGCCCAGAAGAGCACCAAGAAGGACGCCGCGTAGGCGATCGGGTGTGGTTTGCCGGTTGTTCGTTGTTGGTTGCCGCGCACTGCGTGCCGTCCCGCAAAGGGCGGAGTGGGAAGACCGGTACGGCGGAGCGGAATCAGGTGGCTCCGATAATTCACCGCGTTGTGCCTTGAACTGGTTCGCATGAGTGTCCGTTTTTTTCTCTTGCGCTTTATCGGCAAGGTGAGAATGAATACCCCTTGCGTTAGAAACCCGATCGATTTCGGATCGCGTTTCCATGATTCTCCGGCGGCGCCGGAGTTCAACGGTAGAACCGGCTCCAAGGCTGGCTTTACGAATCCCGGACGGGATTTCCAAAAATCATGAAACCAACAGAAGCATGGCAGAAGAAAAAACCGATATAATCAAAGAGTTCCAGATCAACGACAAGGACACGGGATCCAGCGACGTACAAATCGCAATCCTGACCTCCAGGATCGTTTCATTAACCGAGCACTTGCGGACCCACCGCAAGGATTACCATTCGCGTCGCGGGCTCATAGCAATGACCAGCCGTCGGCGGAAGCTGCTCGACTACATCAAGAAGAAAGACCTGAACCGGTACAACGAACTGCTTCAGCGTCTGAAGATTCGCAGGTAAGCCATGAGGGCTCGACAAAGCCCAATCAGGTTTGCGGAAGGCAGCCCTTTTATAATACGGGGGACCGGCGCGCCCGGTATTCACGTATGCTCATTTTCCAGCGGTCGAGGGCTGTGATCGAAATAAAAATCAGCATCAAGTATCACACATCCATGAAGCAGAAACACAACATTACCATCGACGAGTTGGGGATCACCCTTTCGACCGGCACTATCGCCAAACAAGCCAATGGCTCGGTAACGGTCAGCCTCGGCGAAACCACTCTGTTCATCGCGGCAACCGCAGCCGAAACCCTGCGACCCGGCCAGGACTTTTTCCCTCTCACCGTCGATTACCGCGAGAAATTCGCCGCCGCCGGACGTTTTCCGGGCGGCTACTTCAAGCGTGAGGGACGCCCCTCCGAAAAGGAGATTCTGACCTGCCGCCTGACCGACCGACCGCTTCGTCCCCTGTTTCCGAAAGGTTTTCTGAACGAAGTGCAGGTCGCCGGGATGCTCCTCTCCACGGACTCACTGAACGAACCCGACATTCTGATGATCAACGGCGCCTCGGCCGCCCTGATGATTTCCGACATTCCCTGGAACGGCCCGATCGCCGCGGTCAGGGTTGGCGAAATCAACGGCGAATTCGTCGTCAACCCGACGATCGAACAGCAATACGAGTCAACCCTGGACCTCATCCACGTCGGTACCGAATCCGAGATGCTCATGATCGAAGGCAGCGCCGACCAGTTGCCCGAAGAGCGGTTTATCGAGGCTCTCGAATTCGCTCAACAGGCAATTCAGCCGATTATCCGGGCCATCAAGGATCTCGCGGAAAAAGCCGGCAAACCCAAGCGCGAGTTCGAACTGGTCACCGCGAAACCCGAAGTCGTCGAGATCGTTCGGCGCAACGCCGTCGAAAAGGTGGCCGCGGTCATTTTCAACGACAAAAAACAGGCCCGCGAAAAGGCCGTAGGCACCGTCATCGAGGAAACGACCGAACTCGTCAGGAAGGAACTCGGCGAAGACGGATTCGAAGATCACGATATCGACATCGCGTTTGAGGAAATTCAGGAGGAAGTCTATCGCAGCAACATTCTTGATCACGGAAAGCGCGTGGACGGCCGGGGCACCGATGAACTTCGCGAAATCGGATGCGAAGTCGGCGTGCTGCCGCGTGTCCACGGATCCGCCCTGTTCAATCGCGGCGAGACGCAGGCTCTGGTCATGACCACCCTCGCCGCCGCGCGCGAGTCCCAATCGCTCGACGCTCTCACCGGCGGCGCGACGACCAAGTCTTTTATCCTTCACTACAACTTCCCCCACTATTCGGTCGGTGAAACCGGACGCATCATGGGCCCGGGCCGGCGTGAAATCGGCCACGGCGCCCTTGCGGAGCGTTCGCTTCTCGCGGTCATTCCCGCCGAAGACATCTTCCCGTATTCGATCCGGATCACCGCCGAAATCATGGAATCGAACGGCTCCACCTCGATGGCGTCGATCTGCGGCGGCTGTCTCTCGCTCATGGACGCAGGCGTGCCGATCATCGCACCGGTCGCGGGGATCTCCGTCGGCCTGGTCAGCAAAAAGAACGAGAGCGGCAAGATCGACGAATACAAGACGCTGACGGACATTCTTGGCGCCGAAGATCATTTCGGCGATATGGATTTCAAGCTCGCCGGCACCAGCGAGGGAATCACCGGTTTCCAGCTCGACCTGAAGATCGACGGTCTTCCGTTCGATATCGCCCGCAAAGCGATTCTGGAGGCGCGCGACGCCCGCCAGAAGATCCTCAAGAGGATGCTCGAAACGATTTCCGAACCGCGCGAGGAAATGAATCAGTACGCCCCGCGGATCACGACTCTCCAGATCGACCCCGAGAAGATCGGCGCACTGATCGGCCCGGGCGGAAAGAATATCCGCCGCATCACCGAACTGTCTGGAGCGACCATCGACATCTCGGACGACGACAGCGGGAAGGTCTTCATCTACAGCAACAACAAGGAAGCCATGGAGAAAGCCGTTGCCGAAGTGGAACTGATCTCGGCGGAAATCATTCCCGACAAAATCTACCGCGGCGTCGTGCGCAGCGTGAAAGAATTCGGCTGCTTTGTGGAGGTTCTGCCCGGGAAGGAAGGTCTCGTCCACATTTCCGAACTGGCCGAATTCCGCGTCAAGAGGACGGAAGACGTCGCAAAGCTCGGCGACGAAATGTGGGTCAAGTGCATCGGGATCGACGAAAGAGGGCGCGTCCGCCTCAGTCGCAAGGCCGCACTCGCAGAGATGGAGGCGAGCAAGACGGAAGACGAGTCGACGCCAGGCTAACCCGGACCTCGCACCGTTTTCATAAGGATTGCTTCGCGAGCCAACCGGTCAACTGCGTGCCCGGTCCGTAATCCGGGCGGGGCGCTGTTTTCGCGGGTCTTCGATCCTGATCTTGAAACACAGCCTCAGGTTTGGTTTGTTTTTTCCGCTGACTTGCCGCACTCTTACGGCTTTCCATTATGGCGCTCGCTAAACACTTCATCATCGTCACCATCGACGGCGGCGCCGCCGCCGGCAAATCTTCAACGGCCCGTGCGCTGAGCAAACGCCACCACCTCCTGTACGTCGACACCGGCTCGTTCTACAGGTCGATTACCCTCTACCTCCTGAAGCGGGGGCTCCATCCGGACGAAACCGACAAAATCCGTGAAGCGCTCGAGAACCCGGCCGTTACCACCGAACTTCGAAGCCGGGAAGCCCGCATGGCGATCGACGGCGAAGTCCCCGGCGCCGAACTTCGCAACCGGGAAGTCAACGAACAGGTCTCGCACTTCGCCTCCCGGCAGGTCGTGCGCGACTTCCTTCTCGATTACCAAAGAGGCCACGCCGGCTTCGCCCGGGAAAACGGTTTCGACGGCATCGTGATGGAAGGACGCGACATCGGTTCGGTCATTTTTCCCGACGCCGACTTCCGTTTCTTTCTCGACGCCGACCCGTCCGCCCGCTCGCAGAGGAGGAGCGACCAGGGCGAGGAAGACAGCGTTGAAGAGCGCGACCGGCTCGACACCGGCAGAAAATCCGCTCCGCTCATCTGTCCGGAGGGCGCCGTCAGGATCGATACTACCCGAATGACCCTTGAAGAAGTGATCGAAAAGGTGAGCGGCATCATTTCCAACGAAGGTCCATGAACTGGCTTTACAGCGTTGGAAAACTCCTGTCGCACTGCGTATTCGACGGCGGATTCCCCGGCGATGCGGCCGGCGTTGAACATATCCCCCGAAAGGGGCCGTTTATCCTGGCCGCCAATCACACGAGCTTCTTCGATCCTCCCGCCATCGGACGTCTGGTTCCGCGCGAAATCTGTTACTTCGCACGAAAATCCCTCTTCAAAACCGGCCTGATCGGATCGATCCTCTCCTCGGTACACGCCATTCCCGTCGACCGGGAAGGTGTAGCGGATATTCAGGCGGTGAAGCGGGTGCTTCATGCGTTGAGACAGGGACGTGGTGTCCTCTTCTTTCCGGAAGGGACGCGCTCGTTCGACGGAAACCTGTGCGAGCCGGAACCCGGCATCGGAATGATTGCCTGCAAGTCCCGGGTCCCGGTCATTCCCGTTCGCATCTATGGCTCCTACAAAGCCTACGGCCGGAATATGAAAGTCCCCGACCTGAATGTCCCGGTCAGTGTCGCCTTCGGCCCTCCGCTGTCGCCTGACGATTTCGATCCCGGCCGGTCGGCGGAATCCCGCTATCAGGAGGCCTCCCGGCGGATCATGGACGCCATTGCAGCGATTCCTCCGCCGCCCCCGCCTTAATTTTCGGCTCGCTTCGCTGCGCCTGAAACGATGATGCTGTGCCTGCAAATGACTTTGGACGAAAAACTTCAGGAAACCTGGAACACCATCAGCGCGCTGAGCGAGGCGGAGCTAGAGATTGAAAACGCCGCCGGACTGATCCTCGACACGCTGAAGGAGGGTCGCCGCATTTTCACCTGCGGCAACGGCGGAAGCGCCGCGGAAGCCCAGCACTTTGCCACCGAACTGACCGGACGGTACAAGAGAGACAGAGCCTCCCTCCCCGCCATCTCCCTGAATTCCGATCCCTCCCTCTTGTCGTGCATTGCGAACGATTACGGTTGGAACGCCGTATTCTCCCGTCAGATCGAGGGTCTCGCCGGCCCCGGAGACCTTCTTGTCTGCCTGAGCACCAGCGGCAATTCCGGCAATATTATCGCAGCCCTCCATACCGCACGCGAACGCGACATCGGGTCGATCGCCCTACTTGGCAAAGGAGGAGGCGAGGCGAAAGGCCTGGCAAAATGCGAAGTAATCGTCCCAGGAACGGAAACCGCCGCCGTCCAGGAGGCCCACCTGGTTCTGATCCACTATTTCTGTGAACGGATCGAATCCGCATTCTCGTGATCCCGCGGCACCCGTGCTTCGCATCGTATGAAATTCGCCATTGAGCAGAACGAGTTGAGACGCCATGAACGTCGCCGCCATAGACACATCATGATCGCAACCTGCAACGAAGGTAAAATCCATGAGAATTCTGATCGTCGGCGCAGGTGAAGTCGGCCGATATCTCTGTGAGATCCTGAGTGAGGAATATCACGACGTCAGCGTGATCGAAAGCGATCCCGCCCTCGCCGACCAGGTGGACGAGGAACTCGATGTCCGCGTAATCAAAGGCAATGGAAGCTCCGTCGAAGTGCTCCAACAAGCCGGCGCCGACAGTTGTGACTACCTCCTGGCGATGACCAGCGACGACAAGACCAACCTCATTTCCTGTTCGCTCGCCAAGGCACTTGGCGCAGGCACAACCATCGCCCGGATTCACGATCAGACCTATTCCGACAACTCCATTCTTAACTATCAAAGCCACTTTGGGATCGATTACCTCCTGAATCCTGAAGCTCTCGCCGCCGTCGAACTGGCAAAGAAGATCCGGCACCCCGGAAGGGTGGCCGTTGAGAACCTCGGCCGCGGTCAGATCGAAGTGCAGCAGTTCGGCGTCAAAGCCAAAGCACGGGTGATCGGCAAGAAACTCGCCGAACTCAAGCTCGACCCCAGGGTTCGGGTCGGATACGTCCAGCGCGGACAGGAACAGGAGGTGGCGAACGCGAATACCGTCCTGCAGGAAAATGACTACGTCACGCTTTTCGGCCCGTCCCAGATTCTCTTCGAGGTGAAGCCGCTGTTCGATCCGGAGATGGTCACCGAAGCGGTTCGAATCGTGCTCTTCGGCGGTGGCGAAGCCTCGATCGCGCTCGTCCGATTGCTCACCCACCCGCGTTTCAAAATCCGTATCCTCGAAGAAGACAAGAAACAGTGCCGCTACCTGGCCGAGAAGTTTCCCCGGGTCACGGTCATCCGGGGCGACGCCACGTCGCTGCGCCTGCTCGAAGAAGAGCAGATCGGGAGCGCCGACTATTTCATCGGCCTGACCAAGGAGGACGAGGACAACGTCATGACCTGCCTCCAGGCGTCCAAACTCGGAGCCAAACACACGATGCTCCTGGTCAACCGGGCGGACTATATCGAAGTCCTCGAAGGTCTGAAGAGCATCCTCGGGGTCGAACTGGTCGTCTCCCCGCGCGTGGCGACGGCGAACGAAGTGGTTCGTTACACCTCGCGGGAACCCTACATCGAACTCGCCCGGCTAGCCAACGACCGCGGGAGGATCGTCGAGATCAAGGTCGGTCCGAAGGGCTCGTGCGTCGGAAAGAAGCTCCGGGAAATCGAATGGCCGGGCGATTGTGTCATTGTATCGCTAATACACAAATCGGAAACCAAAGTTCCAGGCGCCGACGACCGAATCCATGCGGGCGCCCGCGTGGTGGCTATCGTTCGCAAGGAAAACGCCCGCGAACTGGTCAAAATGCTGAAATGAATTACCGATTCCTGTCACGGCTCCTCGGTTTCATTTTCGGCGCCCTTGGCGGCGCGTTTCTGGTCTGTCTGGCGATCGCGCTGCTGCATCGCGACGACCCCGGCGAGCCGACCGCGATTCGGGGTTTCCAGGTGAGCGCGGCGGCGGCTTTTATTATCGGCGGCGCCCTTTGGTTGCTCGGACGGGGAGCGACCCCCCGCATGTTCCGAAAGGAAGCTCTTTGCCTGGTGGGAATCGGCTGGATCCTGGCGTCCCTCATGGGCGCCGTTCCCTACGTCCTGATTATGGACGGCTGCCGCCTCTCCGACGCCCTTTTCGAGTCATCCTCGGGCATTACAACCACCGGGGCCTCCGTCTTCACGGGTTTTGAGGAGTGGCCGCGCAGCCTTCTCTTTTGGCGGCAGTTCAGCCAATGGATCGGCGGAATCGGTATCGTCGTCTTCTTCGTGGCGATTCTCGGCTTCCTCGGGGCCGGGGGGAAAATTCTGTTTACCAACGAGTCGTCGGCCAAAACGGCCGATTTCCACCACGGCCGCATCCAGAGCGTTGTCGCCCGCCTTTTCTTTCTTTATATCGGGATCTCCGCCGCCTGTTTCGCCTCCCTGCGACTCGCCGGAATGGATTGGTATGACGCTGTCTGCCACGCGTTCACAACGGTTTCGACGGCCGGGTTCAGCACGCGTTCGGACAGCATCGCGGCGTTCAATTCTCCCGGGATCGAATGGGTCATGATCGTATTCATGATTCTGGGCAGCATCAGTTTCTTTTTCCATCTCCTGATCCTGCGCCGGGAATGGCGGCCGGCCGGAAAAAACACCGAGGTCATCGCCTACCTTTTCATTCTTCTGGCCGCCTCGGCGGTGGTTGCCGGGTTGCTGGTTTTCGACGGCAACGAAAACGGGATTCACGAACCGGTCCGCACCGCCGTCTTCCAGGTCGTCTCGATAGCCAGCACAAGCGGATTCGGCACGGCCGACTACGACCAATGGCCGGTTTTCGGACGGGCCGTATTGCTTGTCCTCATGATCATCGGAGGCTGCGCCGCCTCCACGGCCGGCGGAGCGAAGGTCATCCGAATTGTCGTCGCGACCAAGATTTGCTTCACGCACGTGGAAAAAAGTTTTCGGTCAAACGTCGTGCGCCCCATTATCGCAAACGGAAAACCAATCGATTCCGGAACGCGTGAAAACATACTCATCTATCTCGTGCTGCTCGGCCTGATCGCAATGGGCGGGGTGATCGTTTTTTCTCTTTTAGAACCGAATATAAGCCTCGAAGGAAGCATTTCGTCGGTCGTCTCGTGCTTTTTCAACATCGGCCCGGGTTTCGCGGAAATCGGACCGACCGAGAATTACGGAAGTCTTGGCGACGCGTCCAAAATACTGCTTTCCCTCCTGATGATAATGGGTAGAATCGAACTTTTCGCGGTCCTGGTCCTGTTCTTACCCACCCTCTGGAAGAAACTTTCGTAGAATCCATGGTTTCCAAAGACAGAAAAAAGCAACTTATCAGAGAGATACTCGATGGGACGAAAACCCAAGTGGAGGTCGCGCGCGAAACGGACCTCAGCCGTCAGGCGATTTCGTTGTGGATCAAGCAGTACCGGAAGGAAGGCGAACGCTCGTTCCAGGCCCGTCGCGGCCGCCCGAAAATCAAACCCCTGCCCAAAGAAATCCGCGAAAGGCTCGGTAGCGTCGTCCGCGGCCAAACTCCCGCGGAAGCCGGACTCCACCCGTCATTCGACCACTGGAGCTACGAAGCGGTCCGGCAATTGATCATCCGGGAAGCCGGAGTCAAACTCACCTATCGTTTCGTCGCCCGGTACCTCGATGAGTGGGGCGTTCCCCAGCCCGCCCCGGCGCCCGTCAAGCATCCCCGCACCGCCGTCACAACCGGCAAGAGCCCGCCGCAACCGGTACGGGAATCCGGGAACGACGATGAAAGCTTTTCCCTGTCCGACTACGAAACCGCCATTGCCGACGCCCGCTCAAAGCTCCGCGGTGACCCATCTCCGTCTCTGCCGGGAAAGCGCACCGGACGTCACGCCCGCCAGAGATCCGCCCCGACAAAGAAGAAAAAAGACAGGAAGCGCGGAAACCGCGGGAAACGCCGCTGAACCCGAATTCGTTTTTTTCTTTGAATCGATTCCGAATGCCCGCCAGAATCGCCTGCCATGGGTAAAGTACTGATTATTGGCGCCGGGGGCGTCGGAAATGTCGTCGTCCGAAAATGCGTTCAGAATCCGGAGGTATTCTCCGAAATCTGTCTGGCAAGCCGCACGCTCGAGAAATGCGACGCGATCGCGCGCGATCTCGACCGTCCGATCGAAACGGCGCGGGTCGACGCCGACAACAAGGACGAACTCGTCGAACTGATCCGTCGATTCAAACCCGGCGTTGTGATCAACGTCGCCCTTCCCTACCAGGACCTCACTATCATGGACGCCTGCCTGGATGCAAAAGTCGATTACCTGGACACCGCGAGTTACGAACCTCCCGACGAGCCGAGTTTCACCTACGAATGGCAGTGGCCGTACGACGAGCCGTTCAAGCAAGCCGGCATCATGGGCCTCCTGGGTTCCGGGTTCGACCCCGGGGTGACCAACGTGTTCTGCGCGTACGCGCAGAAACATTACTTCGACGAGATTCACTACGTCGACATCCTCGACGCCAACGCGGGCGATCACGGTTATCCCTTTGCCACCAACTTCAATCCGGAAATCAACATTCGGGAAATCACGGCCAACGGTCGCTATTGGGAAAACGGAAAATGGGTCACAACCACACCTCTGGAGCTTAAAGAAGTTTACGACTTCCCCGAGATCGGGCCGAAAGACATCCACCTCCTTTATCACGAGGAAATGGAATCCCTGGTCAGGCACATCGAAGGTCTCAAGCGTATCCGTTTTTGGATGACGTTCTCCGAGAAATATCTGACTCACCTCAACGTGCTCCGGAACGTCGGGATGACATCCATCGAACCGGTCGAGTTCGAGGGAAGGAAGATCGTTCCTCTCCAATTCCTCAAATCGGTGCTTCCCGATCCCGCCTCCCTCGGCCCGCGCACGAAAGGAAAGACCAACATCGGTTGCATGATCCAGGGAGTGAAGGAGGGGCGGCCGAAGAAGATCCACATCTACAACGTCTGCGACCATCAGGAGTGCTACCGGAAAGTGAAATCGCAGGCGGTCTCCTACACAACCGGAGTTCCGGCGATGATCGGCGCCATGCTCATGTTGGACGGGACCTGGCGAAAGGACGGGATTTTCAACATGGAACAACTCGATCCCGACCCGTTCATGGAACGCCTAAATCAACACGGACTGCCATGGAATATTCGCGAGCTCCCTGTTGAAAGCGCCGCATTGTGAATTTCGAGCGTATTCAGACTCCCTGTTACGTCGTTCACGAGGGCCTGCTCGAAAGGAACCTTCGAATCCTGGGCGACACCCAGGCCCGCAGCGGCGCGACGATCATCCTTGCGCTCAAAGGCTTTGCCATGTTCGGCCTGTTTCCGTTGATTCGCCGCCACCTGAGCGGCACGACCGCCAGCGGACTCTACGAAGCCCGGCTCGGCTACGAGGAATTCGGCGGCGAGGTTCACGCCCATTCGCCCGCATTCTCCGAGGCGGAAATGACGGAACTTGTAAAATACGCCGACCACATCAGCTTTAACTCGTTCGCCCAATGGGAGAGATTCAAGCCGGTGATCGAGAACGCTCCGCGCGAAATATCCTGCGGGCTGCGGGTCAATCCCGAATACTCGGAAGTCGAGGTTGAGCTGTACGACCCGTGCGCACGCGGTTCGCGGCTCGGAATCACGGAAGCGGGGTTTGAGGGGCGCGACCTCTCGGGAATCGAAGGGCTTCACTTTCACACCATGTGCGAACAGAACAGCGACACACTGGAACGCACCGTCAAGGTTTTCGAACGGAAATTCGGAGGTTACCTGGACAGGATGAATTGGGTGAACCTTGGCGGAGGTCACCACATCACCCGGGACGATTACGACATCGACCGCCTGTGTGAAGTCGTCGCCGGGTTTCGAAAGCGGCACGGCGTTCACGTTTACCTTGAACCCGGCGAAGCGATCGCACTCAACACCGGTTTTCTCGTGACATCCGTTCTCGACATCGTTGAGAACGACGGTCCGAACGCCATACTCGACACATCGGCGACCGCGCACATGCCCGACGTGCTCGAAATGCCGTACCGCCCCGCGATACTCGGTGCGGGCAAACGCGGCGACCACCCTTATCACTACCGTCTCGGGGGGCTTACCTGTCTTGCGGGCGACGTTATCGGGGAATACTCGTTCCCGGAGCCGCTCAAACCGGGTTCCCGTATCGTATTTCTGGATATGGCGCATTACACCATGGTCAAGAACACCACATTCAACGGCGTCCCACTTCCGTCGATCGGCGTCTACCGTCCGGAGTCGGGCGAAACCGAAATTGTAAGGGAATTCGGATACGAAGACTACAGGAACCGGCTGTCGTAGGAAGGAGAAGGGAAAAGTCATGCCCTTCCCTTCCCCTGCGGCAGCGGCAGTGTTTCGCCTTTTCCTCCCCTTCGATATAGCCGGTCAGCTTTTCGGAGGACGGTTCGCCAGAACCGCCGGTTCGTTCTCAGTTCCGCCGCGGCCGACCGAACTCCGGTGTAGTGCCGGATAAAACAAAGGATTTCTTTTCGACTCACTTCCCAATGCGCCGCCGAGAACAGCACGGCGGCCAGGTCCTTTTGTTTCCATCGTCGCGGAACGGAAGAGCGTCGTTGCATCCGGTGCAGATCCACAACCAGAAGTTCCGGCGGATTCGAACGCTCAATGCCCGCGCAATCGCGTGCTGGCGTGAGCAGGTGGCACAGGTAGTAGTCCCTGTGATTGAGTCCGGCCTCGTGCATCCGCCGGGTCGTCTTTGCCGCCTCGATAATCAGGCTTCTCCGATACGAGGACAACGATTCTTGCTGAAGCTTTGCCCAGTGTTCGTGGATGCGCGAAAGCTTGATCCAACCCTCCAGTTCTTCGGTGATGAGAAACGATTGGCGGCGCGCCGGGTTTCCTCCCCGCTCACCGAATCCGGCGGGAGTGAGCGTACGGATTCCCGCGGTGCGCATGTGCCCGATAGATTCGTATTCCGGCCGCGCTCCTACGACGGGACGCTTCAGGCGAACAAGATCCTTCAGGATTTCCATCCAGCCGACTCCGCCGTGGCGTTTGATGTAGAATCGCCTCCCCGACGCTTCGATTCGCACCGTTTCCCGGCTTTTCACCTTGCGCACCGTTTCCCCCGGCCACCTGAAAAGCTTATCCCATGCCTCGGCCCGATCGGAAAATCGATCGCGCCAGAATGGTGACAACCAAAAATCCGTTGTGCTGTTCTCCGCGTCGTTTTTCATGCTGAATTCGGCAAACCAACTGCTGAATTCCGGATTGTGAAATCTCAATCCCAAACCTCCCGCCGCTTGTCAGGCCGAAGATATTTCATTATCTTCGTTGAAAAGCAATGAGTAAACAAATGGTTCAACACGAGGATCGCGCGCTCCTGACCGATCTTTACGAGATCACGATGCTGCACGCGTATCGCCGCGAGGGAATGGAGGGGACGGCCGTGTTCGACCTTTTTGTGCGGAAGCTGCCCGAGAACCGGAATTTTCTCATTGCCGCCGGTCTCGATTCCGCGCTCGGATTCCTCGAAAGCCTGACGTTTAACGACGATGACATCGCCTACCTGTCGGGTCTGCCCCCCTTTCGCGGACACGATCTCGAGCACCTCAAGACGTTCCGCTTTACCGGAACCGTCCGGGCGGTTCCCGAGGGGACCGCGGTTTTTCCCAACGAACCTATCCTGGAAGTCGAAGCGCCCATCGCCGAAGCGCAGGTCGTGGAAACGTACCTCCTCAACCAGATCACCTTTCAAACCCTCGCCGCGTCCAAGGCCGCCCGGGTCGTCCACGCCGCGGGCGACGCCGCGGTCGTCGATTTCGGACTGCGCCGCATGCACGGAGTCGACGCGGGATTGAAGGGCGCCCGCGCATTCCACCTTGCCGGCGTCGACGCCACCTCCAACCTTCTCGCCGGAAAAACCTATGGGATCCCCGTCAGGGGCACCATGGCTCACAGCTACATTCAGGCGCACGAAAACGAAGCCGAAGCCTTCCGGCAATTCGCGCGGATCTACCCGGAAACCGTGTTGCTCGTCGATACCTATGACACGCTGGAGGGCGTTCGCGGGGTCATCGATCTTGCCCGGCGTCTCGGCGGGGATTTCCGGGTCCGGGCGATCCGCCTCGATTCCGGCGACCTGGCAACCCTGGCGAGGGAAAGCCGGCGCCTGCTCGACGAGGCCGGCCTTCAGGATGTCGGAATCTTTGCGAGCAGCAGCCTCGATGAATATGCGATAGCCCGCCTGCGGAAAGCGGGCGCGCCGGTCAACGGCTACGGCGTCGGCACGGGCATGGGAGTTTCGAGCGACTTCCCCTACCTCGACACCGTGTATAAGCTGGTCGAATACGACGGCAAGGGACGAATCAAGCTGTCCAGCGAGAAAGACATCCTTCCGGGGAGAAAACAGGTTTTCCGGCGCTTTTCCAACGGCGCCGCGGCGGGCGACGTCCTGGCGTACGCCCACGAAACGCATGAGGGAATCCCCCTCCTCCAAACCGTTATGGGGGGCGGAAAGCGACTGGATGAAGGAAACGTTTCACTGGAAGATTCCCGTCGCCATGCACGGGAACAAATTGCGGCGCTCCCTGAAACCCTTCGACACCTCGCTCCCGCCGAGCCCGGCTATCCGGTCGAGGTCAGCCCAAAACTCCGCCGCGACCGCGACGAAATCGCCGCCCGTTTCCGAAATCCGGATTCCTGAAATCGGCCGCCTCCGGGGACTTTGTAAGCGTGTATCCGGGCAACTTTTCCCTGTTTCCTGGCTCCGGTATATCGCCCGTTCTCCGGCTTGCCTCGTCATGTCCTCCGCTCATCCGGCACACTGTAACTCCGGCAACGCTCCCCTTCACGGCTCCGGCCACTCCCCGATTGGGTCGGTCGAGCGGACGAGGTGCATCCCGGCCTCCCGAAAACGCTCGAAGGCGCGGTCGGCTTCCCGCGTGAAATCGGCGATGCCCGGGATCACGACCGGCGAGGTGCAGTCTTCGAGCAAAAACACTTTTCGAACCAGGGATTCGTCGCGATCACGAATCTTTTTCAGAAGGTCGTCGATGGTCCAGGCCACACAATGGCTCTTCGCTTCCCCGGCGATGATCACCCGGTCGGACTCCAATATCGTGTCGGTCAGCCCCCGGTTTTCGCCTGCAAGCCGGGCGCCGTCTGCGTCGGTCTCGACTTCCGGCCCGACCACGGAGTAATGCTCTGTGAACGGATTGCCGCCCTTGACCTGGTAATCGGGACGGGAACGCCGCACGACCGAATGAAAGAGGACCGCCTCCTGCAGGGCGGCAACCAGGGCGTGGTCGATTCCTCCCAGAATCGCGTGATAGGGCCAAATTGTGAGGTCGTACTTTTCGTTCTTTTTCAACGTTCTCACGTAGTGCTCGACGTTGCGGCGGCCCTGGTCCGCGGTGATCCCGAGCGCCGGTCCAAGCGCTTCGTTGAATTTCCACCTTCCGCTCTCGACATCTTCCGCCGTGATCGTCGTCAAAGCATCCGGATGCCGCCCCTGCTCATCCACCCAAAACAGCGAATGAAAGACCTGCATCGGGCCGTGGGTGTCCATCGTGGGGCAGATGCGTGTAATTCGATGTAGATTGCGATAAATAAACTCGCACAGTTTTCGCACATCGTCGACCGCGCCGGTCCCGGAGGAACCCGCAACGTACATCTCGAAGTCCGGATGGCAGAAGGTGTACTGCATGTCGACGACAACGAGGGAGACGGTGACGGCGTCATCCGCGGCCGGAGGAATCGCGTGCTCGGCGGCCCACGCCTCGGCTTCGGCAATCCGTTCGGCGTACGGCGCCTTCCGGATTTCTCCCGCCCGCTCGGGGTCGTAATGCGCCGGAATGGGCAATCGTTCCGCTTTCATAATTGAAACCTACGGGCGTCTTGCGGGATTTTCAACCGGGAAATCGGGTACCACCGGGACAACAAACCGTCGACAGGCGGTTGGTCGCAGTCCGTTTGACACTCCCGCTCCGAATGTTTTGATTGGAGTGGATGCGATGACAGGTTTTACTGAAATATTTTCGAATCTTCCGCTCGACGCGCTACGGCAGCAGTCGCTCGACACGACCGAACGGACGCTCCTCCCTATCCTCCGTCGCGGCCGGGCCGAAACGCTGGCCGAGTTTGCGGCGCTGGTCTCGCCGAAAGCGACCGGGCACGTCGAGGAGACCTCGCGGCATTCCCAGCGGATCACGCAGAAACATTTCGGCAAGACGATCCGGCTGTTCGCTCCACTTTATCTTTCAAACGAATGCGTGAACATCTGCAAGTATTGCGGGTTTTCGCGCCATGTTGATATTCCCCGGATAACGATTCCGGTTGAACGGGTGGCGCAAGAGAGCGAAGCGCTCGCCCGCCAGGGATTTCGATCGATTCTGCTCGTCGCCGGCGAACACCCCAAATACGTCTCCAACGGATACGTTGAAGAAGCGGTCCGGCGGGTGCTCCCGATCATGCCGAGCGTGGCGCTGGAGCTCGGCCCCCTGGAAGCGGACGGATACGTTCCTTTGGTTGAAGCGGGCTGTGAAGGCCTGGTCGTTTACCAGGAGACCTATCACCGTGAGACGTACAAGGAAATGCATCCGGCGGGGCCGAAGAACCGTTTCCACTGGCGAATGGAAACGCCGGAGCGCGCCTACCACGCCCGTTTCCGGCGCCTCGGCATCGGCGCTTTGCTGGGGCTGTACGACTGGCGCTGGGAAGTTATCGCGCTGGCCGCGCACGCCCAGTACCTGACGCGCCAATGCTGGCAGGCACAGATCAACATCAGTCTGCCGCGGCTCCGCCCCGCACCGGGCGAGTTCAAGCCCCGTTTTTCGATGAGCGACAGGGAATTCGTGCAGGCCCTTTGCGCGCTCCGCATGTTCCTTCCTCACGCCGGAATCGTGCTTTCGACCCGCGAACCGCCGCACCTGCGCGACGGATTGATCACTCTCGGCGTCACTTCGATGTCCGCCGGCTCCAGCACGGAACCGGGCGGTTACAGCAGTTTCAATCAGAACGAATGGAGACGGACCCGCGAACAGGAAGGCGAGCAGTTCCACATCTCAGACGAACGCACGCCGGCCGAATTCGCCGGAATCATTCGTGCCCGCGGGTACGAACCGGTGTGGAAGGATTTCGACCAATCGCTTGTCTCCTCCGCATTCGCGCGGTAGGATTTGAAAGGGAATCAAGAGTGATGAAAACCGAAACGAGCATACGGATTACCGCGAACGGAACGAGTTTCACCGTTCCCGCCGGCCGCGGGTTGAGCGATTTCCTGGAGGAGTTGGGATTCGAGCCTGGAATGGTGGTGGTCGAGAGGAACCGTGAAGCGCTCACCCCGTCCGAGACCCGCACCGCCGTCCTCGACGACGGCGACCAACTGGAGATCGTGCGGATCACGGCGGGCGGATAGCGGCATTCCGCGCGGATTTCAATATGAGGCGCGCGCCGCCGCCCGTACCGGCCGCCGGATCGACCCGGACTCGAACGACGGAAGCGAATCGCAGGTAAATCGGCTTGTGTCTTTGCTTGAGCAGCCTTGGGATACGGATAAATGAAACTTACAGACTTGAACCGGGAGGGCGGGATTGGCGCCAATTCCCTTTATTGCGAACTGGGCTCCTTCAAGTTCCTCGTGGACGCCGGTCTTCATCCGAAGAAGGTCGGGTTCGGAGCGCTTCCCGACTTTTCGCGTATCAAGGACGTGCGTCTGGACTTTGTCGTTCTCAGCCACTGCCATCTCGACCACCTGGGGGCGCTGCCCGTAGTGATGAGGGATCGTCCCGATACGGAGGTGTTGATGAGTATGCCGAGCCAGGTGCTCGCGGAGCGCATGCTCCACAATTCCTGTAACGTGATGAAAAGGCAGCGGGAAGAGCATTCGATCCCCGAGTATCCACTCTTCTCACACGAGGAAATCGATCGTCTGGGCAGCCAGTTTCGCGCTCTCAAGTTCGACCGGCCGGAGATGCTCAAGAAAGACGGCGAAACGCTTGAGATCACCATTTTTTCGGCGGGCCACATCGTCGGCGCGGCCGGCCTGCAGCTCACTCACAACAAACGCCGGATCTTTTTCTCCGGCGACGTCCTTTTTGAACCCCAGCGGATTCTGAAAGGCGCTCATTTCCCCCCGCACCATTTCGACACGATCGTTCTCGAAACAACGCGAGGAGACACCGAGCGCTCTCCCGAAGCAACGCGGGAAAGCGAGGTTCGGCGTCTGCTCGATACCGTCAACCAAACCCTGCAGGGCGGCGGTTCGTGCCTGATCCCCGTATTTGCGCTGGGTCGAATGCAGGAAATCCTCACCATCCTGCGTGACGCACGGAATGAGGGAGGGCTTGTCGAGTCGCCCATTTTCTGCTCCGGACTGGGAATGGATCTGGCCGATTATTTCGACCAGATCTCCAAACGGAGCGGACTCGTGAAATTCCGGCGAAAACTGCTTCAGGAACTTAAGATAAAGCCCCTCCCACGCAAACTGAAACCGGGACGGGATCTCAAGGAGAACGCGATCTACGTCGTCAGCAGCGGGATGCTCGTCGAAAAAACCCCCTCCTACCAGGTTGCGTCCTGCCTGCTGGGCAGCGAGCGGAATTCGATCTGTTACGTGGGCTACTGCGATCCGGACACGCCGGGGGGCAAAATGCTCGAATCCCCGGAAGCCGAACAATTCGCCTTTGACGCCCTCGATTTTGTTTCCCCGATGAATGCGAGGATTGAACGATTTGAACTGAGCGGACACGCCGACCGGGACGAACTGATCGAATTCGCCATGGCGGCGGAACCCCGCGCCATTGTCCTTACCCACGGCGATCCGCCCGCCCGGGAATGGTTTCGTGAAACGATCGAAAAAGTCGCTCCAAAGATCAAGTTGGTCGATCCTGTGCCGGGAACGACCTACGACGTCTGACCGATCGGGAATGGGCTGAATGGAACGCCGGGTTGGCGTTCAGATCTGGAAATCGATCTGGCCGGACAGCTCGTGCAGACCGCACTCGCGTTTAATACCGCTGAAGCGGGTCTCTTCGGGCTTGGAGCCTGCCGTCAGGGGAGCGCTCGAATGCCAGTCACCGACCGAAACGTAACTCTTCTCCCAAAGGGGGTGCTGGGGCAATCCGTTTTTCTTCAGATACTGGTAAGTGTCGCGATCGCTCCAGTCGATGATCGGATGGATCTTCTGGAGCTTGTTCTGAACCTGAAGAACCTTCAGGTGCGCGCGGGTGCTGGATTGGGAGCGGCGTAGTCCGGCAAGCCAGGCCTCGGCGCCGAGTTCCGTGAGCGCGCGATTCATCGGCTCCACCTTGTTGATGAAATTATACCGTTCGAGGCCGTCCACGCCCTGCTCCCACAGACGCCCGTAAAGGGCTTCCTGTTCGGCGGCGCTCTGCAAAGGATGGTATTTCTTCAGGTTCAGATTCAATCGCTCCCGAAGACTTTCCGCAAAACGATAGGTCTCGGGAAACAGGTACCCCGTATCCACGAAAATCACCGGGATGTCCGGAATAATCCGGGTCACCAGGTGCAGCATTACCGCGGACTGGATTCCGAAACTTGTGCTCAAAACCAATCGGGACCCGTACCGACGGAAAGCCCATTGTACACGTTCGGCGGCGCCCCGGGATTCCAGCTCCCGGTTCAAATCCGTCAATTCCTCCGTCTGCGCGAACATGTCTCTACTCTTAAAACGAAAACGCCCGCCGTCAATTCAATTTTATGTATCTAAGGTCAAAAAGTCAAGATAAAGCCCGGAGGCGCCCTCCCCGGCCTAAAGGATCTCCGTGTACAGTTTCTCGTAGGCGCGGGCGGCGGTTTTCCAACTGAAATCTTTTTTCATCGCCCGCTCGATCACCCCGGCCATCTTTTTCTTATCCTCGAACAGTGTAACGGCCCGCTCCAGTGCTTTTCGAAACGCCTCCGGATCACTGGGCGGAAACTGGATTCCCGTCCCTTCGTCCGGAAACTCGCCGATATCGACGACAGTATCCGCCAACCCGCCGACCCGGCTCACAAGCGGTATCGTTCCGTACCGCTGGCTGTACATCTGGTTCAGTCCGCAAGGCTCGAAGACCGACGGCATGAGAAAAAAATCGCTGCCGGCCTCGATCAGGTGACTTACGGCTTCATCGTGCCTGGGACCGAGGTAAACGACCCCGTCGTTCGCCTTCGCGAACTCGACGCTTCTCCGCCTGTACTCGGTGGACCCGTTTCCGAGGAGTATCAGCCGCGCCCGGTCACCCGAAAAAAAGTCCTTCGTTTCGAGCAATATGTCGATTCCCTTTTGTTGGGTGAACCGGGATATGATCCCGAACACGGGTCCCGTGTAGCCTTCGTCCATTCCACATTTCAGTAGCAGCGCGCGGCGGCAGGCGTTCTTTCCCTTGAGGTTGGAAACACTGTAGGTCGCCGGAAGGTACGGATCGGTTTCCGGGTTCCAGACTTCGTAGTCGATCCCATTCAAAATGCTCACCAGGTCCTCGGATCGCAAAGCCAGCACGCCATCCATTCCACAACCGAATTCGGGCGTCAGAATCTCCCGTGCATAGGTCGGACTGACCGTTGTCAGACTGTCCGAAAACAGGATCCCTCCCTTGAGGAGATTGACCTGCCCGTAGAACTCCAGGCCATCCATGCTCAGGAGTTCGTCCGGAAGATTCGTCAATCCGAATACCTTGCGGGGAAAAATCCCCTGAAACGCAAGGTTGTGAATCGTAAATACGGTTTTCCCGGCAATTGCGCTCGCGCGGCGACGCTCCTCGATCCGAACCAGAATCGGAACCAGCGCGGCCTGCCAGTCGTGGCAGTGAACGATATCCGGCTTCAGAGAAGTCCGGATCAATACTTCGACCACGGCCTTGGAAAAGAAAATGAAACGCTCCGCATTGTCGTCGTAATCCCTGTCCGGCCGCCCGTACGGATAACTGCGGTCAAAATACTCGTCCCTGCATACCAGGTGAAGAGTCAGGTTCTTCCGAATATTCAGAGACAATACCTCGCCTTTCTGAATATCGCTTCCCATGTCCACCCCAAACGAACAAAGCCTCTTCGCATTGACCATGTCCGGGTGATCGAGTATCGAACGGTACCCCGGAAGAAAGACGGCGACCTCGTGTCCGTATTCGGCAAGCGTGCGGGTCGTCGCACCGACGACATCGGCAAGTCCGCCGGTCTTTATGTACGGAAACAGTTCTCCCGCGGCATGGACGATTTTCATGAGTGTCCAGTAAACAGTCCGATACTCGCTCGTCCAAATAAAAATCTCTCCGCCCCGAAGTTTTGCAGGTCGGCGAATCGCGGACTGCGACCGGTCACTCCCCGAACACCGGAATCGATTGACGGAAATCCCTCGGCGACGCCCTCAGTGCCCTGTTTCTTAGTGTCCTTCACAATTCCGAAAGCTTGAACTTGCCGGTAAATGTGCGTATCAAGTGGGATGCTCTTAAGAGACAGAATCATCCAATACATGCGCCGCACCGACTACGTTCCGGCTCGAAAGAACGAATTGGGGCAAGCGCTCAAATTGACCCGGAAGGAGGAACAAGAGTTTGACGAGGTCATTGAAACCCTTCTGACAAAAGGGTACATCGCACGAATCAAGAAGAACCGCCTCTGTATTCCACAGGATGCCAACCTCGTAAGCGGCACGATCCACTTCCGGCAGAGCGGCGCCGCGATCCTTATTCCCGACCCGCATCTCGACAAAAAGGACGAGGCCCCGATCAGGATAAGCGCCGAAGACACCTGGGTCGCCATGCACCGTGACCGGGTGCTGGTACGGCTGATGGACGCACCCAGCCGGCATCGTCGCCGCTCCTCAGGCCGCGGATCCAAAGGCGAAAAGGACAAAGAGGTCTTCGGCCGGGTGATCCGTATTCTCGAACGCGGCCGCACACTGATCACGGGAACCCTGGAGAAAGCCAAGCTCTTTCATTACGTGATTCCGGACGACCCGCGTCTGGTTAACGACATCATCGTTCCCGACCCGCGGAAAACGTCGATCAAACCGACTCCCAAGGTCGGCGACAAGGTTGTGATCAAACTGATTGAATGGAAACAGCGACACGTCAATCCGGAAGGCGACCTGGTCGAAGTCCTGGGCAGAACCCATGAACCCGGCGCCGAACTCAAAGCGATTTTCCGCAAGTTCGACCTCGACCCGACGTTTCCGAAGGAGGTATTCAAGGAGGTTTCCTCCCTGCCGGATCGCGTGAAGGAAAAGGACCTCAATGGACGCCTCGACCTGCGCGACAACATCACGTTTACGATCGATCCGGACGACTCGAAGGATTTCGACGACGCGCTATCGATCGAGAACCTTTCCCAGGGCCGGTACCGCGTGGGAATTCACATCGCCGATGTGGCGGCATACGTCGCGCCGGGCACCGCCCTTGACGTCGAGGCCCGCCGCCGCGGCAATTCGACCTACCTGATCGGGACGGTGGTCCCCATGCTTCCCGACAAGCTCTCCAACGGCCTCTGCAGTCTGAAAGAGGGCGAGGACCGCCTGACGAAAAGCGTCCTCGTTACTTTATCCAGGAGCAAAATTCATCACGTTGAATTCGCCAACAGCGTCATTCGCAGCCGCAAGCGGCTGACGTACCGGCAGGCGTACACGCTGCTGAAGGAGGACGATCTCAACAAGGCGCGCCAGCTCCCTCTTCCCCCGGCCCACCAGACCGGTTCGACCGGGCGGGCACTCGACTCGCTGTCCGACCCGGAACTGGAAGAGCTTCAGTCCTCGATCCGCGGATTATGGAGCATTGCCGGCAGCCTGAGGCAAAAGCGAATGCGCAGCGGCAGCCTCGATCTCGACATGCCCGAAGTCAAAATCTTCGTCGATGAAAACGGCTACGCCGACCGCATGGAGCTTATCGAATACGATGAAAGCCATCAGTTGATCGAAGAGTACATGCTTCTGGCCAACGAAGCGATCGCAAAGATACTCAAGGACCACGCCGTTCCCGCCGTTTACCGGGTACACGACAAACCGGACGAGGACAGGTTGAACGAATTCCGCGAATACCTGGCGACCAACGGCATCCGGGTTGGCGACCTCACCAGCAAGCCGGAGATCACGAAGATGCTCACAAAGATCAAGGAACATCCGCAGGGCTACATCCACCGGATTCAGTTCCTCCGCAGTCTGAAGCAGGCGAAATACCTTGCCGAGCCAAAGGGTCACTACGGGCTTGCCAAGCGGAACTACACTCACTTCACCTCCCCGATCCGGCGTTACGCTGACTTCGTCGTCCACCGGATTTTCGAAAACTTCCTCAGCCGCCATCAGAAGCGAAACCCGCTTCACCGCACGCGGAAGTACACGCAGGCCGACCTCGAAGGAATCGCCGAGCACATCTCGATCACCGAACAGAACAGCACCGAGGCCGAACGCGAACACAATAAAATCAAGCAGCTGGAGTTCTTCGATCGCGAGCTGTCCAGGAAGGAGAAAACCCGTTTCAAGGCGGCGATAACGGATATCAAGAATCACGGGATGTTCGTCGAACTGGTCGAAGCCCAAACCTTCGGGCTCGTTCACATCTCAACGATGAGCGACGATCATTACCTGCTTCACGGAGACGGAAACAAGCTCGTTGGAAAACGCAGAAAGAGAAAATTCGAGGTCGGTCAGACCGTGGAAGTGGTGACCGAACGCGTGGACCGCTTCAAACGCCAAATCGACTTTCGCCTGGCCGACATGTGAACGGAGCCCGCGGCTGGAGGTTCGGTTGAAACCTCGTATCTCGCCAACCCTGCCGTCCTGTCCATGTTCGCGCCGGGTATCGGATTTCAGGAGCGCCGCCATGCCCTGACCACGGCTCGTCCAGGATCGCGGGGTGTGTCAACTAAAGTGAGTATCCGTACGGGAAGACCGTCTTGAACAAGGTCTCGCTACCTCATCCGCTCCGATTCTTCCCGGAAAACCGCCCGGTCTTCGAGGCGGAAGGCGGTCAGCTCGTTTCCCCAAACGCAGCCCGAATCGAGCCCGACGACTCCGTTTCCCTGGTAGAATCCAAGGGCGGCCCAGTGGCCAAAGAAAATCTCGACGCCGGAGTCCCACGCACGCGGCGCCTCAAACCACGGCACCGGTCCTTCCGCGCGCCCCGGCGGACGGCCCTTATAAGTCAAGTCGATCCCGCCTTTCGGCGAGACAACGCGCATCCGGGTCATCGCATTGACGGCAATCCTCAACCGATCGGCGCGCGGGAGCCCATCCGACCAGAATTCGGGATCGTTACGGAAAAGATCACCGAGAAACGCCCCGATCCCCTCGCCGCTCAACGAATCCTCGACTTCGCGCGCCAAACGCTCCGCGGCATCAAGGGTCCATGCGGGCAGGAGTCCGGCGTGAACGACGGCGGCGTTCTCCATACGGATGAACATGGGGCGCGTGCGCAACCAATCGGCCAGTTCGCCGCAGTCGGGCGCCTCCAGGAGATCGCTGAAAGAATCCGACCGCCGGACTCGCCGAACTCCGTTTATGACGCCGAGAAAGTGAATATCGTGATTTCCCAGCACCGATTCCACGTCATTGTCCCGCGCCCAGCGCAATACCCCGAGCGAGTCCGGTCCGTTAATCAGGTCGCCGGTGAAGATCAGCCGGTCCCCCATCGGGCGCCACTCGATTTGCTCCAGCAACGCCTGCAGCGTTCTGTAACAGCCGTGCACGTCTCCGATCACGTAAGTCGCCATGTGCCCATAATCAAAGATCGATCGCCGCCAAGACAACTACAAGTTGAAGCGAATTCGACTGTTGCGGAACCGCTGAAGTCCGATAAAATACAGATGCAAAGCGGATTATGCACATTCCTCTCGAGATGCGCGCCCAGCCGACAGAATCGACCTGCGGCCCCACCTGCCTACATGCGATCTATCGGTTTTATCGGAGGGACTACTCGCTTGAGAGAATGATCGATGAGATCGAACGGGACGAGGAAGGCGGCACCGTATCCGTGCATCTCGCCCTGCACGCCCTGCAGCAGGGCTTTCGGGCCACCACTTACTCCTACAACCTGAAGATCTTCGATCCGACATGGTGGAATCTCGAACCCGATGAAATGATCGAGAAGCTGCAGCGTCGCATTCCTCTTCTCGATGACCCGAAGCTGGTCGAAACCCATGAATCCTATATCGCTTTCCTCCGCCTGGGCGGGCGTCTCCGTTTTCACGACCTCACTCCACGGCTCGTTCATCGCCTCCTCTCCAAAGGCACCCCGATTCTGACCGGACTGAGCGCCACCTATCTTTACGAAACGGTTCGCGAGCTTCCCGACGGCCAAACCGACGACGTCGCCGGTTTCCCGGTCGGCCATTTTGTCGTCGTCAACGGCTTCGAGGAGGAAACCGACGAGATCGTGATATCGGATCCCTACAAGGGAAATCCTTTCAACCCGCGCGGTTGCTACCGGGTGAACACCCATCGGTTCATCAATTCCGTCATGCTTGGGATTGTCACGTACGACGCGAATCTGTTAACCGTTTCCCTCCCCGAGCCGTGAAGCCATCCCGAAAACTGATTGTCGTCGACGACTTGAAAGACTGGTCACCCGAGTGGACGGGCTACGACGTCGTTTCCGCCGAAGAGTTTTTTGTCAACGACGCTTACACGACTTCCGGATACAAGATCATCAATCTGTGCCGTCATCGTCACAGTCTGAGCACCGGCTACTTCATCTCGCTCCTCGCCGAGGCGCGCCGACACCGGGTCATGGCTTCCGCCCGCACCCTTCACAACCTTTCCAGCAGGCGCATTTACGCGGAAGAAATAGACGAACTGGATTCATTGATTCAAAAGAGTCTCGCCCGAATCACCCAGCCAACCTTCACGCTGAGCGTCTATTTCGGCCTGAATCTCGCCGAACGTCATGCCCGGCTCGCCCAACAGCTCTTCTCCCTGTTTCCCTGCCCCCTCTTTCGCGTGGAGTTCGCCCGCCACCGCGAACGGGGATGGGAAATGAAGTCACTCAAACCTCTTGGACTCAGCGAAGTTCCCGTCAACCACCTCGACAAAGTGCGCGAGGCCGTGGACGGATTTCTCAGCAAGCGCTGGAGCAGCGGACGCAGTCGCGGCAGCAGCGGCTTCGGCTTCGATCTCGCCATCCTGCACGACCCTCACGAGAAACATCCGCCCTCCGATAAGAAGGCCCTTCGGTCCTTTGTCCGGGCAGGACGGGACGTCGGTATCAACGTCGAGTTGATCACCCGCACGGAGTACCCGCGTCTCCTGGAATTCGACGCCCTGTTCATTCGGGAAACGACATCCATGACCGGCCACACCTACCGGTTCGCCGAGAAAGCCCAGCGCGAAGGTATGGCCGTGATCGACGACCCTGACTCGATCCGGCGCTGTTGCAACAAGGTTTTCCTGCACGAGCTCCTTCGGAAGAACCGTATCCGAACTCCGAGGACGGCGATACTTTACGCCAAGAACATCGACCAGGTCGCCGCCGCCCTTGGTTTTCCTCTGGTGGTCAAAATCCCGGACAGCGCGTTTTCATTGGGTGTATTCAAAGTGGACGACCGCCGGGAACTCCAAAGGACCGCTCACCGCCTGCTGAGATCCTCCGATCTGCTCCTTGCCCAGGAGTTTCTTCCCACCGAATTCGACTGGCGGGTTGGCATTCTCAACGGTGAGCCTCTGTTCGTCTGCCGCTACTACATGACCGGCGAACACTGGCAAATCTACAATCACGGAAAAGAAGGCCGCTTCGAGGAGGGCGGGTTCGATGCGATTGCCTTGGGCGATGCTCCTCCGGAGGTTATGCAATGCGCGCTCGCCGCGGCTGCTTTGATCGGCAAGGGACTCTATGGGGTGGACTTGAAACAACGGGGCGAAGACATCTACGTAATCGAGGTCAACGACAACCCGAACATTGAAACCGGCGTCGAAGATTCGTTTCTCAACGGGGATTTATACAGGCGGATCATGCATGAATTCCTGCGACGTATCGAAAGAAACAAGGCGCCGGCCCAGAAGGAAGGGGGTTGATCCGTGCTGCGCCTTTTTGAGAAATTCGGCATCGAACTGGAATATATGATTGTCCGGAATGCCGATTGCAGCGTGGCCCCGATCGCGGACAAATTGATATCCGACTTCTGCGGCGCTCCCCTCAACGAATGCGAAGTCGGCGGCTGCGGACTGTCCAACGAGCTCGCCGCGCACGTCATCGAACTCAAAAGCGCGTCGCCGACGTCGGATTTCAAGCGCCAGGAGGAAAAGTTCGTAGAGGCGATAACACGAATCAACAGGCAGCTTGAGTCGCGCGGCGCCCGCCTCCTGCCCGGGCCTATGCACCCGGCAATGAACCCCGCCACGGAATCGTTCACCTGGCCGCACGAGGGACGGGAAATCTACTCCCTTTACGATTCCATTTTCAACTGCAGGAGTCACGGCTGGCTGAATCTTCAGAGTTCCCACATCAACCTTCCCTTCGCCGGCGACCACGAGTTCGCCCTTCTCCATTCCGCGGTAATCCTCCTTCTGCCACTCATGCCCGCCCTCACCGCGGGCAGCCCGTTCAGGGAAAGGGTCGTTACGGGCCTGACCGACACAAGGCTCGAGATTTACGAGCACAACCAGGACCTGTTTCCATCGATCACCGGAGAGGTGATTCCGGAGGCGGTTCTTTCGCGCGCCGAGTACGAGGAGAAGATTCTCCAGCCGATGTTCCGGGAAACGGCCGAAGTTGATCCGGAGGGTATTATCAGGCATGAATGGCTGAACTCGCGGGGCGCGATTGCCCGCTTCGACCGAAACGCGATCGAGGTACGGCTGCTTGACGTCCAGGAATGCCCCGCGGCCGACCTTGCGCTTGCGCAGTTCTTCATCGCGGCACTCCGCCACCTCGTTGAAGGCCGGGAAAGCGACCTCGAGCAATGGGTGCGGCATTCATCCGCCCGGGAAAGACGACGGCAGCTCGACGAGGTGATCCGGTCCGGGACCCGGGCGCCGATTGTACTTTCCGAAATCCCCGAGGCGTTTGGTCTTGCGGAATCGGTTGGAACCGCCGGCGGATTCTGGCGGCACGTATTCGAGAAAAACGGAGGATCTCTACCGGCTCCGGCCGCAGCAGTGATCGAACGCATTCTCAACACAGGCAATCTCAGCACCCGGCTGCTCACAGCCCATCAACAGCTTCAAGGGTCCGATTCGTTTCACATCCTGATGGATGCACTCGCCCGTTGCCTGTCCGAAAACCGGCTGTTTGACCCGTCCGCGTGCAACGGAGATTGAACAACCCCGGCAATCCGGTCGTCGATGCGTCGCCAAACCCCCTATACTCCTTGTCCCTAACGACTTAAAAACCCAGCTGCGCATCGGCATCCCCGCCGATTCTCGGAATTCCCATTGACGGAGAAGATAAAGGCGGTATTTTAAAGCATCGGAATTATTGAATGTTTGAGGTAAAAGAAAAACCCAGACAGGTTGAGAACGCTTTACTGATCGGAATTCAGCGAACCCACATGGAGCCGGGGGATGGCGAGAATCTCCTGGACGAGCTGACCGAACTGGTCGAAACGCTCGATATCGAAGTCGGGGGACGGCGGGTGATTCCGCTTCGACAACCGAATCCCCATTACCTGATCGGAAAGGGCAAGGCCGTTGAAATCATCGAAGAGGTCAAGGCACGGAAAATCGAATTGATCGTATTCGACGACGATCTCTCGCCCGCCCAACAACGCAACTGGGAGAACGAATCCGGGGTTTGCGTGATTGACCGGCAGGAGATCATCCTCGATATCTTTATGAAGCGCGCGACGACTCGGGAGGCGAAGCTTCAGGTGACGCTTGCGCAACTGAATTATTCGCTGCCCCGCCTGAAACGTGCATGGACCCACTTGAGCCGGCAACACGGCGGCGGCACTCTCATGCGCGGCCAGGGGGAAACGCAGTTGGAAGCCGACCGCCGAATGGTGCAGGACCGCATCGCCCGGGTGCGGCGGGACCTCGCCACCGTGATCAAACAGCGCGGGATTCAGCGCCAGAAACGCCTGAAAAAGCCGGTTCCCACCGCGGCGATCGTCGGTTATACAAATGCGGGGAAATCCTCCCTCCTCAACGCGATTACAGGCGCCTCTGTCGCGGCGGAGGACAAGCTTTTCGCCACGCTGGACCCGACCACCCGGCAGTGCCAACTCGCGACCGGCCAGAAACTCCTTTTATCCGACACCGTCGGATTCCTTCGCCGGCTTCCCCACAACCTGGTTGACGCTTTCCACGCCACCCTCGAAGAAGCGGTTTTGTCCGACTTTCTCGTTCACGTTCTCGACCTGAGCAACCCGGAGGTCGAACAACACCACGGCACAACCATGGAGGTGCTCAACAGCCTTGGAGCCCATGAAAAACGGATCATCACCGTTTTCAACAAAGTCGACCGGTGCGCGAACGGGGATTTTCGCCTCAATGCGCTGAGACTCCAGGCGCCGAACGCCTGCTTTGTGAGCGCCCGGTCCGGCCTTGGAATCGAGGAGCTCCTGGAAAAATGCGCCGCGATGGTCTCCGACGATATCGTCGAGATCAGCCTGCTCATCCCGCACGATCGTTACGATGTAATCAACAAACTTCATCAGCTCGACTGCATCCAATTGAAGGAAGTCGAAGCTGAGGGGGTATTCCTCCAATGCCTACTCCCCGTACAGATCCGAAACCAGATGAAGGAGTTCGAGTATCACCGCGAACCCGCCGTCGCGGTCTGACGAATCCATGGAAACTCTGATATCGTTTTTGGCAAAGTTTCTCGTTATCCTCAGCGCGGCGGTCGTGGTCGGGAAAGTGGTTTACTTCAATTTCTTCGTCGCTCCGACGCTGAACAAAATTCTGGACCCCCAGAACCGGGTGAAAGTGACCGGTGCCCTTTTTCCGCGCTACTACTATCTCGGCATTGCCTGCGGAATCCTTATCCTGCTTGCGGCGACCCAGTTACAGATGCAATTCGACCGCTGGGTGGCCATTCCGGCCGGATTCGTCATCATCGCGGCAAGCGCGGTGTGCCGCTTCTTTTTCCTTCCGAAGCTCAACGGCCTGAAATCGGTCATCGAGCAGATGCCGCCCGTAGAACAGAAACGGTCCCGCGAACAGAAGGAGTGGAAGAGACTTCAGAAAATCGCCCTTCGTCTGAACCTGCTGATCCTTATCGCCGGCCTCATTCTCATCGCCCGCATGAGCTGATCGGCTTCCCCGCCCAACGGTGCTCCCTTCGGTGCAACCCGCGGATTTGCCCAGTTCCATGGGGAACCGTCGAAACCGGCTCGGCCGGTCCCTCCGCACCGGTAATGCCGCAGTCCGGCTTCGGGTACCTATTATCGGGGATTCCCCTAGTTCATACGCCGCACTATTCCTTATTGTTTGCCGCAGTGAAATAACCTAGTGTTCCCTGCATGTATCAATCGATCTCGGAGGACGGCACGTCGGGTCCGGCGTGTTCGCTCTCACGCCGTCGAACGCGGCGCCCTCTCCGTCTCGCATTCTGTGCGCTGATTCTATTCTCATCCTTCATGCTCGCTCCTGAAGCCCGCTCATTCTACGAGATCGCCCGCGGAGAGCTCTTCCTGCACACGCGTGGGACGGCAACGTATGATTCGAACGTCTTTGCATCGGAAGATGCCCAAGATGATGTTCTGTTTATATTGAATCCGGAACTGGAGTATGTGCGTCGTGCGGGACGGGTGGATCTCAGTGTCAGTACAGGCGTCAGAATCGGACGATTTCTCGATCTGACCGATGAGCACTTCGAGAATTATTATGCCGCCATGAGCGCAGGGTATCCCGTCTCTCCAGGATCCCGGATGGGAGGCGGAGTCAGCGTTGAGTACAGCCAGGACAGCACTCTGAGCGAAACCCTGAACGAGCGGATCACCCGCGAACGGTACACGGGATCAATCGACACCTCGTATCGCATCAACGAACGGGTCGGGCTCAGGAATTCCCTTCGCTACTCCCGCACCGACCGGACGCGGTTCATCCGGGTGGAAAGGATCGAAGGGCGTTTGGGCGCGGTTTATTTCTATTCCGAGAACCTTGATTTCGACCTCACCTATCGCCTTGGCAGGTCCACAAGTCCGGGCACAGCCGACCGGGAAAGGCGGGAAACAATCGACCAGGGGGTGACGGTCGGCGCAACGGGAGATATGACGGCAAGAGTAAGCGGCAACGCCTCTGTCGGGTTCCTCACCAGGCACGTCGTCCGGGGCGAAGGCCGGGGGCGAGTCCGGCTTATCTTCGCAACGGGACTCGATTGGGCGGCGCGCGCGAATACCGTCGTCAGTCTCGACGGGACCCGGGACGTGGATCTCTCTCCCGAGGGCCGCACGGTTGAAGGAACCTCCGTGCGGCTGGGCGTGACACAGCGACTGACACCGAAGATGAGCGGGGACGTGTACACAAGGTACCGTCTCCGCGAATTTCGCGGGGTTGAAACCGATCGGGATCATACGTACACTGCGGGGGCCGGATTATCGTATTCGTTCACAAGGAACTGGGATGGCAGTTTGGATTACACCTATACACACGGGGATTTGGAGCGAAGGGATGTCGTCTTCGATCGTCACACCGTGGCACTTTCCACCAGGTATACTTTCTAATGCAATTGAACGTTCAACCGCCATTGAACGCATTTGAGATTGTCGTATCCTGACACAGGAGATCCTTTGTACTATCTTGTTCCTCCATATTCGAATTCGTTAATCATTATTTTCAGTTCACCACCTTCCAATAAGAGGAGAAAATCGCTATGAGTCATCCACTCGACCATTCATTCTTTCGCACGGTGGCAACCGTGCTTTCGCTCACCCTCGTTTCCGGAGTACCCGGCATCGCAGCCGTCGATTCAGCCGGACAGCAACCGATCGACTGGCGATCCGCCGAGGATGTTCGCTGGGACGCGGAAAGCCGGGTGTTTGTTGTCGCCGATTCCGCCGAACGGGAACGAATTGACTGGGGGGCGGGCGATCAGATCCAGTGGGATCCGGAAACGCGGCAACTCGTGGTCACCCCAAGAGACGAGACGGAATCACCTTCGGGTGAAGCCGGGGAGGTTGCAGAACCGATCGAGCCCCGTCAGCCCATTCGTTGGGATTCCCTTGAGCAGATCCAATGGGATCCCGAAACACGGTCTTTCATTACGACCGAACGAACCGCACCCGCACCCGCATCGGAGACCCCGAGCGAGTTCGATGAGCGCAATTACCGCCTTTCGGTGCGCGATCAGGTCGAGTTTGAGGTATTTGACGAGGACCTTTCCCAAACGCAGCGGATCGATGGTTCCGGGCAAATTCGCATACCGTTGCTTGGAAATCAGGCAATTGCCGGGATGAGCGTTCGCGAAGCCGAAGACTTCATCGAAAGACTTTATGTCGAGAACCGGATTCTTCGAAACCCGGTCGTCACTATCCGGGTCGCCGAGTACGCTCCCAAAGAGGTCTCAATCTTTGGCGCCGTAGCGCGCCAGGGAACCCAGGAGTTTCCGATCGAGCGCAACCGGATGGACATTGTGGAAGTGGTGTCGCGGGCCGGAGGTTTCAGGGACATCGCCCGCCAGGATGACGTCAAGGTAACCCGGATTCTGGAAAACGGCGATGAACGTACCTTTTCCGTCGATGTCGAGGCGATGATTACAGGGCGGCGCCAAAGCCCGGAACGCTTCCACGTGCTTCCCGGCGACGTCATCTACGTGCGCGAACGCATATTCTGAGGCTAAGCCGCGCGCCGGCAAGGGCCCGCCCGACCGGATCGGTCAGTCGTCGCGTCCCGTGCGGTTGGTTCGCGGTTTCGCGGAATTTCACCACTCTTTCAGATTGAGCGCCCGGAATTTCCCCAACCCGGGTTGCCTTCCCTGATTTCCCATGAAACCATTATCCTCACCCGTTGATTCCGGGATCGATCGTTTGGGGTGCCACTTTTTTACCGGGTTCGATCGAAGGTTTTTGCTGGAGTCTTCAGCATCTATTTTAGAGGATTAACTAATGAATCAACAAAACACCAAAATTCTTGTCGTCCTCTCCGACCTTGAGTGGACCAATTTTTTGCCGGGCGAAAGTGGTGAGTGGCTTTCGTCTTTGCCGGGCTTTCGACGCGTCGACTCCGCCTCGCTGGATAGTGAAAAATGGGAATCACTCCTCGCCGACGAACGACCTGATGTTCTGGTTTCGGCCTGGTCGACCCCGCCGCTTCCGCCGAGCCTGGGCGACACCGAAGCATTGAGTCCCCGGTACGTGTGTCACCTTACCGGTACGGTGAAAAGCCGCATTCCCAGAGCGCTTCTGGAAAAAGGACTGCTCGTCACAAACTGGGGCGATTCCATCAGCCGCACAGTTGCCGAGGGGGCGCTGATGTTGATTCTCTCCTGTCTGCGACGGACGGCGTATTGGACACATGCCATGCACAATGAGGGTGCCTGGAAATCGAAAGACAGCAAGGTGTACAGTCTTTTTCGCCGTTCTGTCGGGTTGCATGGTTTCGGAGCAATATCCCGGCAATTGGTACCGCTTTTGAGGCCGTTCGATGTCGATATCAGCACCTACTCGCCCAGCGTGCCCGACGACGTTCTCGAATCCCTGGGCGTGCGCCGGGCGAACAGCCTGGAAGAACTTTTCTCTTCGTCCCAAGTCCTGGTGGAACTGGCCCCGAAGACTCCGGCCAATCACAAAATCGTCAACGAAAAACTGCTTCGCCTTTTGCCCGAAGACGGTGTCTTTGTAAACGTGGGACGGGGATCGGTCGTAGATCAAGATGCGGTGGCCCGCCTGGCAGCCGAAGGTCGGCTGCATTTCGGGCTGGATGTGTTCGAGAAGGAACCCCTGCCCGCCGACTCGCCTTTGCGTGGCATGCGGAATGTCATGCTCTGCCCCCACCAGGCCGGCCCAACCTGGGACCGGCGGAGGGACGCCGGTACCTTTGCGATGGAAAACCTGAAGGCTTACCTGTCGGGAGGGTCGTTGAAATCGGTGATTACTCCGGAGGTTTACGACCGGAGCACGTAGGAACGGGAAGAAGCCAACCGGCGCGCGGGCCAGTTGACATTCGGGAGAGTGACATTGCATTTAGCTGGCCAGGCACCCGTTCCTGAAGCGGTGTTGACGGCATAGGCGCTCCGCGACCTTCCATTCCATCCTTAACGGCCTCCGTGGCGGCGGAGTTGTTCCGCGATCCATGGGACATCTTCGAGGCCGGGACGATACCCAGGATCGCAGCTTCAAAATCAAAGCAAATTAAAACCGCCGGAAGGCTCGGCGCGCTTCACGCACGCGCACCCTGTTCCTCGCCGCTTCCGCGGCCAAGGTGTGACGGCTTTTTCCCCGCCAGAACAACCAATTCGGGCCAAATGTTTTGAAAATTCTCATAAATTTTCAAAACATCCTGGAAGCAAAGAACTTAAAAAGCCTTTGCCACAAGACGTCTGCAATATTAGGGCTGTTGTCCGAGTAAGGACGAAGGATGTGGCGAGTTGGGAAAAGGAGCGCGCTGACACCCCCAACCGGACGGCTTGACAGACCGTTTCATGCATGCATGAATAGCAGCATGAAAAAGACGATTACGCTCGATGAAGACGCCTACCGGAGGCTCAAGAGATGGAAGCGATTTCCGGACGATTCCTTTTCCAAAGTGATCAAGCGTGTTGTTCCGGAGGCCGGCACTTTGGGGGCGCTGGCACGGTTTGCCGAGGAGAGGGGGGCACCGGCTGACGATAAGGATGCGATCTTGCAGGAAACCGTTGATGATCGCTCCAGCGCAAAGGCGGATCCATGGATCTGATCGCCGATACTACATTTCTTGTCGGCCTCTGGAGAAAACAGGCATGGGCTCGCCGGTATGCGCACGCCAACCAGTCGAAGACAATCGGCTTGCCCTGGATCGTCCTCGGCGAGTTTTGGCACGGGGCGACCTTGGCGAACCACGATCCGGCGACAATCGAACTCTTTCTGCAGATAGGCATTCCCGTTTGCGATCCCGTTCCGGTTATCCCCGTCTATGAAAGAATGTGCGCCAGGTTGCAGACAGATGCTGCCGAAGCTTATAAGGCCATCGGCCAGAACGACCTTTGGATCGCCGCAGTGGCCTTGTATTTACAGAAGCCACTCGTTAGCCGCAACCGCCGTCATTTCGACGTAGTGAAGGGGCTCGAACTCATTGTTCCGGAGAAGGGATAAATGGACTCGGCAACCGGCGGCCCTTTCGGCGCTCGACATGCCCCGGTTGAAACCATCGACGGCGGTCATGAATCTTCGCATGCCCGAATCCCTGCTTTTGGCCCTCTAACGTGAAGCGAATCGCCGGGGCGTACCCTACCAAAGTCTCTTCAAGATCCTTCTGGACAAAAAACTGAAGGAGCTGAAATTGCCGGAAATCAAGTTTATCCGCGACAAGCCGGAATTTCGGGCATTGGATCACGCCATTGGCTAATGAGGGCCCGTCTGATACTTCTGTTCCGGCTCAGTCCGCTGATTCCTTTCAACCTCACCAACTTCTTTTATGGCCTCACCGCGGTCCGGTTCCGGCCTTATGTGCTCGCCAGCGGAACAGAAATGATGCCAGGGATTCGGTCGATGTGTCAGTCATGGTGCGTCGATGGTAATGATTTACCTCTATGTGACCGACGAACACACCAATTGTATATTTCCGGGAATAATCGCCCAAAACCGTCGTCCTATTCCCTATCGAGAACCTTGAAGACACGATGTGCCGATTTCAATGGCCCGGTTTCAAGAAATGCTTTCCGATAAATCGACCCTATAGTCCCAAAAATTTGTTAATAAATTCCGGATACAAAACCTTGAAAATGGCCTCCTGATTGGGTTAGAGTTTAATCGTCAAACAAAAAACAACCCAAAACAGGAGGCCATTAAAAATGAAAGTTAGCGGTAAGAAGGTTTACACCAAAT
>SLTG01000135.1 GCA_007130045.1 Opitutales bacterium | reverse complement strand
TTTTTCATAAGCAGATCGTTTTTCATCTCCGCCTGCTTCTAATGCTCACCCCGTGCCAGTTCCGCCCATAGATTCATATTTAACTAACGATAAAGATGTTACGGATACTTCCTCTTATTCTTCCCGTTGGCCGGGGTACAATAAATGTCCATGGAACGGTCAAAATCCGTCGTTCACCCGGCCGAGACTCCATGATGCCGCCGGAGCGACCGGGCCTCTCGGTTTTTTGGGTTGTGCCGGAAATCCGGCACTTGCTTAATGCATTTCCCGGCGGCCTTCCGATTGGTCCGATCGGCGGGGTTTTTCCGAACGATATCGTACCCAAACAAAGTCACGCTATGGAAAATTCTGACGTTGTGATCATTGGCGGAGGCATAGTCGGGCTTGCGACCGGCCTCCGGCTGACGCGGGAAAAACCCGGCCTGAAAGTCATTGTCCTTGAAAAGGAGGCGACCCCCGGCCACCACCAGACCGGCCACAACTCGGGAGTCCTCCACTCCGGGATTTACTACAAGCCGGGCTCGCTCAAGGCTGTCAATTGCCGTGAGGGCAGGAAGGCAATGATCGAATTCTGCGCCGACGAAGGAATCGATCACGAGATATGCGGCAAGGTCATCGTCGCCACCTCCGAAGACGAGCTTCCCGCCCTGGACCGGATCTTCCAGCGCGGACAGGAGAATGGAATCAAGTGCGAGACGATTGAAAAAGAGCGTCTCAAAGAGCTGGAACCGCATGCGGCCGGCGTTCGGGCGATCCACGTCCCTGAAGCCGGAATCGTCAACTTCAGCAGAGTCTGCGATCGGCTTGCCGAACGGATTTCAGATCGCGAGGGAAATCGGGTCGTGTACAAGGCCGAGGTCCGTTCGATCCAGGAGAAGGGGGACGCCATCATACTCGAAACGCGGGCCGGTGAATTCGAAACCCGTTTCCTCGTCAACTGTGCCGGCCTGCAATCCGACCGGGTCACCGCAATGGGCGGGCAGAAACCCAATGTGAAAATCGTCCCCTTCCGCGGCGAGTACTACAAACTCACTTCCGAGGCCCATACCCTCGTGAAAAACCTGATCTACCCGGTACCGGACCCCGCCTTTCCTTTTCTCGGCGTCCACTTTACGCGTATGATCGAAGGCGGCATCGAATGCGGCCCCAACGCCGTTCTCGCCTTCGCGCGCGAGGGATACGGGAAAACCAACATCAACCTTCGCGACCTCGCCGAAACGCTGACTTATCCCGGGTTTCTTAAACTCGCCTCCAGGTTCTGGAGAATCGGCGCGGGCGAGATGCTGCGATCGTACAGCAAGCCGGCTTTCGTCCGCGCCCTCCGGCGCCTCGTGCCCGGGATCCGCGCCGAGCACCTCGAACCCGCTCCCGCGGGAGTGCGCGCCCAGGCGGTCGCTCCTGACGGTGCGATGGTGGACGATTTCATGATCCAGGAGTCCAGGCGCGTGGTCAACGTCTGCAACGCTCCGTCACCGGCGGCGACCGCCGCTCTCAATATCGGCAACATCATCGTTGATAAACTCAAGACGCATTTCTAGAGTTCCCTTAACCGATCACTAAAATATATATGAGTCCGCAAATCCGCTTATCCGCCGACGCCCGAGTTGGAAACCGGAACCGGTAAAAAACCTTCGAAAATCCTCAATCCAGTTCGACTAATCCGACATCCTATGAAAACAATACACACCGCAGCCATTGATCTCGGAGCCACGAGCGGACGGGTAATCGCCGGCGTTTACACCGACGGAAAGCTCGACATGCAGGAGGCCCACCGTTTCCCGAATCAGTTTCACGTGATTCGGGAACGATGTTACTGGGACGTTCCCGGTCTCCACACCCACATCCGCCAGGGATTGCTAAAGGCCAAAGAAATGGCCCCGGGACTCGCTTCGTGCGGAGTGGACACCTGGGCGGTCGATTCCGTTCTGCTCGACGGAGACGGTCGCCTTGTATTCCCGGCCCACGCCTACAGGGACGAGCGCACCCTTCCCTACGTCGACGCCTTGGCCAAAGGCGGAGTCGACAAGGTCTATGAGTGGACCGGTATTCCCAACCAGGCGATCAACACCAGCCTGCAATTGCAGGAATTGCTGGACCTCTACCCCGCGCTCCCTGAGATCGCGCAGCGCTGTCTGCTTCTTTCAGACTATTTCAATTTCCTTCTCTCCGGCGTCCAGGAAAACGAAATATCCAACGCCAGCAGCACCCAGCTCCTGGAAGTCAACGGCACGAAATATTCCCGCGACGCGCTCAACTTTTTCGGCATTCCGTCCAAGTGGTTCCACGGCCCTTCCCTCGCCGGGAAGCTGCTCGGAAAAGTCGTCGGGATCGAAGGACTGGAAGAAACCGACGTCGTCCTGGTCCCGGGCCACGACACCGCCTGCGCGTTCGACGCCATGCCGACCGACCCGGACCATACCGACATCTATCTCAGCAGCGGAACGTGGTCGCTGGTCGGGTTCGAGTCCGACACTCCCGTCGCCGGCCCCGAAGCAATGGTCGAATCCGTATCCAACGAACGGATCGGCGATGGTCGCTACCGTCCGATTCGGAACATCATGGGATTGTGGCTTCTGGAGCAGACGCTTCCCGCGTTTCGCGAACGTCCGCGCTCCGACGAGGAATGGGAGGAACTCATTCGTGCCGCTGAGGCCGAACCGGCTCCCGGCGAATTGATCGACGTGACCGATTCCGCGCTGTTCAATCCGGCTTCCATGAAGGGCGCGATCGACGCTCAATTACAAAAGCGCTCGATCAAGCACCCTGAAAGTCTTTCAGACTACACCCGGCTCATCTGCGAATCCCTCGGGGCGGGGCACGCAACCGCCGTCAAGACCTTCGAGCGCCTGACCGGCAAAAAATTCGACCGCATGCTGATCGTCGGAGGCGGCTCGAAAAACCGCCTCCTTTGCCAGGCCACGGCGAACCACTCCGGCATTCCGGTAGTTTCCTTCAGCCTGGAAGGCACTGCGGTCGGCAACATCGCCAATCAGCTTATCACGCTGGGGGCCGTCAAAGACCTCGCCGCCTTCCGCGCCCGGCTTCTCGGACAGTTGCAAAAAACAGTGTACGAACCGGAGTAGCCCGAATACCACTCGGATAAGCCGGTGGACCGAAAGTCGGCTTAGGCTTCCAGCCTGAGTCAACACGATGGAAGCGTGTTCCACTTGGGGCTTAACCGAGCGCCATCACGCTACGCGTATGATCCGCCGGCCGTCAGGCCGAGGTCTTTGCGTCTTTGGCTGCGTTCTTTCGCGGCTTCCGACTCGTATCCGCTCTCCCGGTACGCCGTCAGGGGATTCACCGGGAGGTTTTTCTTCTCGCGCCAGGCATGGAGCGCCGGCGTCACGTCGGTGAAAAACGCGCGGCGAAGGCACTCTTCGGCGTCGATCTCGCTTGTCGCCTGTCTCGCCTTCTCAAGCGCCTCGCGGTCCACCAGCGCCGCTTTCGCGAAGAGTTCCTGGGCGGTGACGACGGTTTGGATCATCGCCTGGACCTTCGGTTTCAGGTTGTGCGACTGATCGATCATGTAGGCGATGTCCGGGGTATTTCCCGTTTCAAACGAATACCCGAGTATCTCGTTGAAAATACGGAAAATCTGGTACGGGTCGATTGAGCCGAGCGTCAGGTCGTCGTCGGCGTACCGGCGGTCGTTGAAGTGAAAGCCGCCGAGCATTTCCTCGTCGAGAAGGAATGCCACGATCTGCTCGATGTTCTGGGACAGGTAGTGGTGACCGGTATCCACCAGGACCTTTGCCCGCGGCCCCGCCTTCTTCGAAAGCACGTAGGACATCCCCCAGTCGGCGATGTCGGTGTGGTAGAAGGCGGGCTCGAAAGGTTTGTACTCGACCAGGAGCGTCTGGTCGTTCGACAGCTTCTCGTGGCAAAGCTTGAGGCATTCCTCGAACCGCCGCTTACGGTCCCGGATGCTGTCCTGCCCCGGGTAATTGGTGCCGTCGGCGAACCAGAGCGTGACCACTTTGCTGTCGACCGCTTTTCCCAGTTCAATCGACTCGACAACGTGGTTCACCGCCCGGGTCCGGACTTCGGAATCGGGGTTTCCGAACGACCCGTACTTGTAGCACTGGTCCTGGAAGAGGTTCGGGTTGATTGAACCGATGCTCACCCCTTTCTCTCCGGCCATCTTCGCGACATCCGCCGGACGCGTATTCTCGTCGAAATCCCATTGGACGTGCACCGCGACCAACGGACAGTTCCCCGCATACCGGTTGACCTGGCCCGCGTCGGAGAGTTTGTCGTTCAGGTCGATCGCCGCCGCCTCCTGAAGGTATTTCCCGAACCGGGTGCCCGTGTCGGCGAACCCCCAACTGGGGATTTCGATTTTCAGCGCGTCCAGCGCATTCAGAACTTTCTCGATTTCAGCGTCTTTCATGCTCGTGTATTGAAGGCGGATTGATTGTCTGAAGTGAACGATGGATTTATAGACGACTCCGCGCGCGTCCGTCAACGGGTTATCCGGTCGTCTCCGCCCGCCCATGGCGCGAAACCCAAGTTTGCAGAGCCGTCTTGCTGCGCTCCGGAACGAGGCGCGGCGCCGGAATTTATTTCCTGTATCGCCGCGGAACGCGTTTCGTGATCGAGCACAACACTTCCCATGGAATGGTCCGGCACCATTTGCTGAATTCCCGGATGGTGATTTCTTTTCCCTCCTGCTCTCCGAAAATCGTGGCCGTGTCGCCGCACGCCGCTTCCCCGATATCCGTCACGTCAACCATGATTTCGTCCATCGTCACGCTGCCCAGGATACGGCATCGCCTGCCGCGAATCAGGACCTTTCCGCGGTTTCCGCATGCCCGGTGAACACCGTCCGCGTACCCGACGCTGAGCACGGCGACACGCGCGTCCCGATCGAGGCGCCAGGTCTGCCCGTAGCTGATCGGCGTTCCCGCAGGCAGATCCTTGATCAAGGTCACGCGCCCATGCAGACTGCAAACGGGTTTCAGTTCGATTCGCGTCAGGAGGTGACGGGCGTGTTCGGAGGGAAGCACGCCGTACTGGGCGAGGCCGATCCGAACGGCGTTGAACCCCCGCTCGGGCTGAAAGGTATCCAGGCCCGCGGTATTGTCGGCGTGAATGAGCAGACCCTTCCGGTCCAGTCCGTCCAATCTTTCCAGAGTATCGAGAAAGAGCAGGCGCTGTCTCTCGGTGAGGTTCGGATCTTTCTCCGCGCTCGACAAATGCGTGTACACCCCGCACAGCTCCAGGCGCTTTGCCTCCAGAATTTTTTCGTAAAGCGAGGCCGCCTGCTCGTGCCAGACCCCGAGCCGCCCCATGCCGGTATCCACCTTCAACTGAACGGCGATACGGCATTTCGCTGCTTTGGCGACCTTGTCGAACCGAGCCACTTCCTCCTCGCTCGACACCGTCGGCGTCAGGTTGTACTCCGCTATGCGCGGATCCTCCTCGGGGAGTGTCGCACTGATAAGATGAATCGGAGTCTCGCGATCGATGCCGCGCACGATGGCCGCCTCTTCAACGTTCGCGACCGCGAACCCGTCGACCTTCCCACCCGCCAGACGTTCAACCACCTCCGGAAGGCCGTGACCGTACGCGTCGGCCTTGACCACCGAAATGTACGCGGTCTTCCCGGGCAAGAGTGAACGCAGCGCGCGTACATTCTTCTCCAACGCGGAGAGGTCGATTTCGGCACAGCAGCGCTCGCGGATTTTATTCGGCTTTCTCATTCAAGGATTCAAGCTTTCCGGCGTCGAACCGGATCGATCGTCTTTCTCTACCAACAATCAGGTGAGCCCGGCAATCAGATTGGGAACCGGACGATCGAAACGGTCTAAGTTTCTTCCAGGGTCGCGACAAACGCGCGCAAATCCACGAACACGGGGACGCGGTGTTCGGCGACCTCCGGCCAATTCGACGGATCTCCGTTCTTTCCAGTGGCCAGAGCCGCCGCGCGTATCCCCGCATTGATTCCCGCCAGAACGTCCGACTCCGAGTCTCCCGCCATCCAGCAACGCTCCGGGTCCAAGGCGTAACGCTCGATCATCTCGAGGATGAAACGCGGCGAGGGTTTGCGGTACATATGTGGCTGAACCGGCGCCTCCGGCGCAATGCCGATCTCACGAAACAGCGGCGGCTCCAGACCGATCAGCTCCTCCATGCGGCGATTCACGGCCTCCACTGCCTCCATCCCGAAATAGCCGCGGCCCACCCCGCTTTGATTCGTGAACAGAAACATCAGGTACCCCATCCGCCGCGCCCGGCCCAACGCCTCCGGTACGCCGGGAAGCACATCCACCCTGTCCGGGTCTGCGAGGTAGTCGCAGTCGCGTATCAGCGTTCCGTCGCGATCGAGGAAAAGTGCTTTCCCCTGGCCGCCCTTCACCACGCCGGTCATTCCTCCTCCACGTACGCCAGAATTTCATCCGGGGTCGCGGTCGCGGTCCCGAGTTTTCCGACCACCACGCCCGCAGCCGCGTTGGCCAGCCGGGACGCTTCCTCCAGGTCCGCTCCAGCCGCCAGTGCCGCCGTCAGCGCCGAAATCACCGTGTCCCCCGCCCCGGAAACATCATACACTTCCCGGCTCGCCGTCGGCAAACGCTTCAAAAACTTCCCTTCACGGCTTAACAGCATCCCCTCTTCGCCCAAGGTGATGACCAGGTTTTTCGCCTCGAACGTTTCCCAAAGGATCCGGCACACCTCTTCCTTGCGAAGCGGGTCACGCCTCTCGGCAGGCAGACCCGCCATTTCAAGCGCCTCGCGTCGGTTCGGCGTCATCAAATCGATTCCCCTAAACGCCAACGCGCTCTTTGGTTTCGGATCCATCGACACGAACCGCCCCGCCTCCCTGGCGCTCCGAACGATCCGCTCGACAAAGGCCGTGTGCAGGAACCCCTTCCCGTAGTCCGACAACACAACCGTATCGGATTCACGGATCTTCTCCTCCAGCACTGAAAAACCCGACTCCTCGTCAAACGCATACCGTTCCGGCGGCGCCTCGCGGTCCAGCCGGCAAAGCTGCTGGTGTTGGACCACCACCCTCGCTTTAAGAATTGTCGGCCGATCCGATACGAAAGCCTTCCGATCGAACTCGACCCCTTTCTCGACGAGGATCTCCCGCAGTATTCGGCCGGGGACGTCGTCTCCGATCCACCCGCAAAGCTCCGCTGTCCCTCCCAGGTCCGTGATGTTGAGCGCGACATTCGAAGCGCCCCCCGCCGCGTACGTGTCCCGGCTGATCTCGACCACGGGCACCGGCGCCTCGGGCGAAATCCGCGTCGCGTCGCCCCAGATGTAATGATCGAGCATGACATCCCCGATCACGAGGGCGCGAAGTTTGGCAATCCGTTTCAGCAGCGCTTTCATTCACGACCAGTTTCGCCACGAAAGCCGCCCTTCGGCAAGACCGTTATTACAGGGACGTTTTCGCCGGATTCCGCTCACGCATACACTCATCCGGTCAAACCGGGCCGGAGCGGCGCCGACCACTTCCTCGCCAGTTCTCAAGGACGGACCCGCATTTGAGAAACCGAGTTTACGGAACGACCCAACGGTAATGGAAGCTCGAGAGTTTTTCGGGCGCGCCGGGCATCACGCGGACGACGTCCTCGATCCGGGCGCCGCCCAGCCCGGGATAATACAGCCCCGGTTCCACGGTCACGACGTGGCCCTTTCTCAACCTCGGGCCGACCGGCGATATCCTCGGCGGTTCGTGGATCTCCAGTCCCAGCCCGTGTCCGGTTCCATGGAAAAACCCCTGCGGCACGCCGTGCTCGACGACCGTCTTGAATCCGCGGTCTTGGAAAACGGACACGACCTCGTTGTGGACCTTCTTCCCCGACGTTCCCGGACGAATTGCATTGATCGCCCGGGTTTGAGCCTCCTTCACCGCCGCAACCAGTTCACGCTGGCGATCCGACGGCGTACCCTTGAGAAAGGTGCGCGTCATATCACCGAAATACCCGCTCTCCTTCATCCGGGGAAACACATCGACAATGATCAACTCATTCGCGCGCAAAACCCCCGTTCCCGAGCAATGCGGATCGCAGGCCTGGTCGCCGCCCGCGGCAATGGAACGGGCCGCCAGTCCCCCGGCGGCGAGGCAAGCGCGCTCGATGCCTTCTTTCAGGATCTCGGAAGTCAGCGGGCGCCCCTGGTAGCTAAGTTTGCCCTTCCGGACAACCGCGGATTTCAGCATCCGTTCGGCCGCACGGATCCCGGCGGCGCTGCACGCATTGGCTTTCTTTAGAAAACGCGCTTCGTCGTCGCTCTTTATTTGCCGTTCCGGAAACAATTCGCCCTCGGCAACTTCGAGAGAAATTCCGAACCCGTTCAGCTCACAAGCCAGCCCGTAGGGAAACGCGCGCGGCACGCGAAAGCGATTCCGCTTCAGAGAACGCGCAAATTCAGCAACTACAGCGGCAACACCCGGCCGCTTTTTGCCATACCGCTTCTCCGCCTTCTTCATCCACTCCTCCCACGAACACACTTCGTCGAATGTCGATTCCTTTCGCGCCCGAGCAATCTCAAGCGCGTTGAGTAATACAATCCTTCGCCCGTCGACCACCATCGAAACGAACGGGTCCGGCACAAAAAACCCGGAAAGGTAGAGTTGGTCGGCACTGTGTTCGCAATCCGCGTAAAGTAGCGTTGCGGTCTTTTTCTCTGTTTTCTTCTTGGCCACGTCGTCGATTTCCTTTCTTTGATTGAATCAGTTCGCACGCCAGGAAACTTACCGGATCAGCTCGAGGAAATTCACCTCCTCGTTTCCAAGATGACAAACGTTTCGTCTTCTTTCCTCATGAACCTTTCCATGAAATCGAGATCATCCTTCCCGGCAATCAGGAAAAGCCTTATCCGCGCCGCCCTTTTCCGGCTGTTCGCCTGCGCGCTGTTTTCCGCAGGGTGCGCACAAGTTCAGGAAACCGAACCGCTGCCCGCAGACCACCGATTTCCCCTGACTCTTGGCGAACAATCCATTCATGTCGAACTCGCCGTCACCCAGGAAGAGTCCGCGCGCGGACTTATGTTCAGGGATGAGCTCGACGAGAACCACGGCATGCTTTTCGTCTTCCGTTTTCCCCGGCAGGCGCGTTTTCACATGACGAACACTTCCATCCCTCTCGATATCGGATTCTTCGCTCCCAACGGCATCCTTCGGGAAATCTATCCCTTGTACCCCCACGACGAGAGCACGATCTCGTCCCAAAGCTCCCAGATTCAGTTCGCCCTCGAAATGAACCAGGGATGGTTCTCCTCGAACCAGGTTCGCCGCGGCGCGGAACTCGATCTCGAAGAAATCGCTTCCGCCCTCGAACAAAGAGGCTTCTCTCCCTCCGATTTCGGCCTGTAGTCTCGCCCAACGGCTCCGCCTACTCCGGAGAGGGTCGTGCGCGAAAAACGGTTCTCGCACGGTGCCGGACTACAGAGGCATGACGCTGTCGATGACCCAGGCCTGACGGTACACGGCGACAACTTCCCGGCTTGAGCGCACCTGCCGCTCGACGGTCAACGCCACGTACCGTCCGCGCGAGGAATGCCGGGTGCGTACCGCGTCGTCCGCAAAAAGGTCCAATATCGCCTGAAAGTCGTTGCGGGAGACAATGAACTTGAAGGTGAACGTGCACGGCCAGTCGTAGAATGCATCCAGAGTCTCCTGAAAACTTTCCTCATTCGTCTCCCCGGCAAACACGTGCATGCCGCCACTCTATCACCAAAAACCGGCGTTGAAAACCGGGCCGAGTAATTTCCGTGCGGGGATGGGCGCGAGGATTGACCGGTGTTCCCGCCCTTGCGGCGCGTCCTGCAACACCCGTCCCGCATTGTCCGGAGCGGTCCGCATGAATCGCACTCCGCCCGGGGCGGAATTCCGATTCGACCCGACGGCTGTTTCCCGGTAGAACCGCAGGGCATGAAAATCGCCGTATTCAGTTCCAAAAGCTACGACCGTGAGTTCCTCAATGAAGCCAACAACCGTCACCGAAACGAATTGACGTACTTCGAGACGAAGCTGACCGAAACAACCGCGCCGCTCGCCGAAGGTTTCCCCGTTGTTGTCGCCTTTGTGAACGACATCCTCGATGCCGCGGTCCTCGAGCATCTCAAAGCCGGCGGAACGAGACTCATCGCACTTCGCTCTGCCGGATTCAATCACGTTGATCTGAAGGGTGCCGAAAGGCTCGGGTTGACAGTTGTCCGCGTCCCGGCGTACTCGCCCGATGGAGTCGCCGAACACACCGTCGCCCTGATCCTCGCGCTCAACCGCAAGATCCATCGCGCCTACAATCGCGTCCGCGAAGGTAATTTCTCCCTTGAAGGGCTCATTGGCTTCACGCTCCGCGACAGGACGGCCGGCATCGTCGGAACCGGAAAAATCGGCCTCGCGGTCGCGAAGATTCTCTCGGGATTCGGGTGCAGGATCCTGGCCTACGACGTCGCTCCGAACCCGTCCTGCCAGGAATTCGGCACGGAATACGTCACGCTGCCGGAACTCTTCTCGAAATCGGACATCATCAGCCTCCATTGTCCGCTCACTCCGGACACCCGTCACCTGATCGACAAGGAATCGATCAGCGGAATGAAAACAGGCGTCATGCTGATCAACACCAGCCGCGGAGCCCTCGTTGACACTACCGCCGTCATAGGAGCCTTGAAAAGCGGCAAGCTCGGTCACCTCGGGCTCGATGTGTACGAGGAGGAAGGCGACCTGTTTTTCGAAAATCTTTCCGAGGAAATCATCCGGGACGATGAGTTCATGCGCCTGCTCACGTTTCCCAATGTGCTGATTACGGGACACCAGGCGTTCCTCACGCATGAAGCGCTCCGTGCGATCGCTTCAACGACCCTGGACAACATCGCCGCGTTCGCGGAGGGCCGCGCCTCCGGGAACGAGCTTCGCGCAAGCGACCTCACCGGATGACCTTTACCCGGCGGATGACTCCTCGCGTTCCGCGACCGTCTCGATGGCAACGCCGTTGAGCGTGTCGGAAACCGGACAGGTCCGTTCGACCAGGTCCATGAGCTGACTCAGCTTCTCCTCCGAAGCGTTCGTAACGAAAAAGAGTTTGCAGCGGATCTTCTGAAACCCGCTCCGAACGTCTTCCCGTTTCATCATAAAACCATCAGGATCCAGATCCCTTTCCACTTCAGTCCGGCAGCCCTTCAACGCGACCCCGACTTTCCTTGCATAAGCTTTTGCCGTGATCACCATGCAGCCGCCCAACGAACTCAGGAAAAGCTCGGAGAATCCCGGCAAACCGTAAAACGAACGACCGAACTGACGAGGGTCAAACCGGCAATCACCGATGCGGACCAGTCCGCGGTTGCTGTCGAGGAGGATCTGTCACGTTTCTGTGACTAATTCACAAAAAACTGTTCCATTCGCGTAACACACGACCTGCAGACCCATCGCGAGCCCGTTCCGGTCTATGCACGCCCAGCATTGCCTCAGTCTCGCAGCCCGCTCAAGCCGCACATTTCGATCCTGTCACGCGGCCGTGACACTCCCACCGACCGTCCGAAAACCGTCGAGAGGTCTTTCGAAACCAATTCTCCTACTCCAAGTGTCGTGTGGGCGCGATATTAAACCGCCATTCCATGCGCCCTCCAGGAGTTTCACCCTCGCTCGCCCGCTCCATAAGGATTTCTTCACTCAGTATGTATCACACATTGGCATGTCTAATGCTTAAAGGAATGGCACGAGATCCGGTACAGTGCCGGAATCCAAAAACCCAAAATCGAGAAAAGTGAAATGATGACAGACGAACAAAATCGAAAACCCGCCCGCCACGGGAAACCTCTGGCCGCATTCGGCTTGGGCCTGGCATTGAGCTTTCTTCTGGCGATTCCAGCGAGTGTTAACGCGATTCTCCTGACGGAAATCAACGGCTACGAACTCCACATGGAGGTGCATACCGTGGGCCGCCTGCAGGCGCTCGATCATGATGCCGACGACAAAGCGGCGGCGGGATTCGCCAGGGAGGAGCTTTCCGACGCCGGCCTCCAGCACGCGATCGGCAACCTCGGATGGCGTCTCTTTTACGAAGACTACTACGAAGTGTTCTTCGACGTCACCCTCGCCAGTCGCGTAAACGCGGACAAGGTCTGGGGACACCAGGGATACATTCTTCTGAAAAGGTTGCCCGAGGACTCCCTGTTTCCCGCTGCCAATGCAGTATTCGACCATATCGACATCAAGGCCGGCCATTTCATGGTGGACTTCGGCAACGAGATCCACCGGCGTTCGAACAACGCGGATGTCCAGCGCAACCCGCTGATCGGGAATCCGGTGGTCAGCCCGCACGCGACCGAGGCGGGGATCGAAATCATCCACCGGAATGAACGCGGATTCGGGGCGATGATCGGTACCGGAAGCGGAGTCGCCACCGAAAACTTCAGCGAAGGCGCCCGGTTCTCCTACCGCGGCAAGGTCTGGGCGGAAATTCCCGAAATTCCGGTGGACGTCGCCGCCTCGTACTACCGGGCCAACCATGGAAGCGGGTTCCAAGGATTTGGGGGTTCCAATCTGTTTCGAACCGAACGTCTCGGGGGCGCCTATGCGGGGGTCTGGGACGATGGAAACGCTCCGGGACACGTAATGATCGGCGACGGCGCTAATTTGGAAGCGTGGCAGTTGGATGCCGGGTGGAATCCGAACGACCGCTTCGAACTGGTCGGTCATTTCGGCCGCGCCGACGACAAGAATGCCCTGGGCGCCGGGGACAGCGAAACCTGGCTTTACTACGGAGCCACAGGCAAAGTTTACCTCCTGCCCGACGCGGTCTACGCCGCGGCGCGCTACAGCGCGGCGGACGCCCAGCGTTTCGCCGGTGATTCCTCGAACGACGGGCGGATCGATCGCTTCCAGATCGGCGGCGGCGCCTGGGTGCTCGACGGCCTCCTGCTCAAGCTCGAGTACGTCTATCAATCCGCCAGCGGCTTCGATCACGGAACCATGAGCGGCGTGGAACTCAACCAGGATCCCGAATTCCAGGGCCTGATCGCGGAGTTCTCCTTCTCCTTCTAGCACGCGCCAAGAACAAACCGATCCCCGCCCGGTCTTGAATACCGGGCGGGGTATCACAAAACCAAATCCATCAATTAACAAGCGAATGGCAATCGAATGAAGACCACACTAAACAAATACCTGGCCGTTATGACAGCAACGGCCGCTATCGGCCTGCCGGCAATCGGTCCGCTTCAGGCCGAAACACTGACTTTTATGCCGATCGACGGCGATCATTCCAGGGTATCGATTGACGGAACCTCCAACGTTCGCGACTGGGACGCACAGTCGCACAGAATCGAAGGCGTGATTCAAATCGAAGCATCTGGATTCCTGGAAAATTCGGGAATCGTTCCGGCCAATCTGTTCGACAACGGAACGCCGGCTATCAACGCTACGGTTCGCATTCCCTCCGCCTCTCTTACGAGCGACAGCGGACGCCTGACCTCGAACATGCATGACTACCTGAAGGCGAAGGATCATACCTACATCGAATTCGAACTGACCTCCCTCGAGCTCATTGCGAATAACGGTTCCGAGCCGGAAGGTGCGCTCGATTCCTTCTCGACTTTGGCTCAGGGACGCCTGACCGTCACCGGTAACACGAAAGAAATGGAGTTTCCGGTCGAATGGAAACGCGATGGAGATCGGATCCGATTGACGGGAGAAACCGAACTGAAGATGTCCGATTTCGGCATCGACCCTCCGAGGCTGATGTTCGGCACCCTGCGCGCGGCGGACGAGGTGAACGTCGCGTTCGACTGGCTTCTTGCTCCCGAATGAGCCGGAGGCGCTCTAAACAGCAGGCCAAGCCGTTCGCTTGGACGCTGGAGTCCTAACACCGCGAAAGATGTTGCAGATGAGTCAAGTTCTTCAAATGGATCCCCAAAAGCAGCTCACGCTTCCAGCGTGGGTTTCGCACGCAAGATGCGTGCATTACTCTGGGGTCTGAGGCTTCGCCTCGCTGTTACACACATCCGCAATCCGCAACATTGGACCAACCTACATGAGTGTATTCCACCACAGCCGCCTCATGCCTCTTGCGACCGCCTCGGCGGCGGCCGTTTTCGGATTCTGGAGCCAACCCGCCGCACAGTCCGAAGAAGTCCGGTTCAAAGTCGTTGCGCCGGTCCAGGTTCGCCTCGCCGGCACGTCGACCCTTCACAGTTGGGATTGCACCGGAGATCGTCTCGATCTTTCCACACGGATCGAACTGGCGCATCAGGAATTCCACAAAGCAGTCGATGTCGCGTGGGCGGACGCGCTGACCCTTCCGATCGAGTTCAGCGACAAGGACGGGATCAACGGTTCTCCGCTTATGGTCAAAGTACCTATAGAATCACTCGAATGCAACAGAACGCGCATGCAGCGGGACCTTCGCGAGACGGTCAAGTATGAACAGCATCCGGTCATTGAGTACGAACTGGAAGCAATTCGTGAATCGGCCGTCTCCGATGAGGACAGGGAGACCGTGACCATGGCCGTAACCGGAAAATTGACGGTCGCGGGCGTCAGCCGGTCGGTGGAGCACCGGGTCGTTATCACACGTCTTGGACGCGACATGTTTCAGGTTCGCGGCGAACTCGACCTGAAAATGAGTTGGTTCGATATGGAACCGCCAACGGCGTTTCTCGGTATGTTGCGAGCGCACAACGACTTTCAGGTCGAGTTTCGATTTCGGGCCCGGACCAGGGGGCTGTGAAACCGCCGTCAGTAAGTGAGCCGGCCCCAGGAACGCCCGAGACACTCGGATACCGAGCGGAATCTCCTGTTCGAATTTGCCGTCGCATCCGCTAAATGAGGAAAAATGGCGTGATCCTATGAATGCGGCGGATGAAAAGCCGGGAGTATTCGGCTTTGCGCTCCAGCCCAAGGAGCCGGCGATGGGACTCGAACCCGCAACCTACTGATTACAAAT
>SLTG01000074.1 GCA_007130045.1 Opitutales bacterium | reverse complement strand
TTAGGCGGTAGCCTAAGTCCCACAGGCTGCTAGGGGGTGACGCGGAAAAATACGCGTTTGCCCGCCTGAATCACGCAGCCGTTTTGCGGACGGGGAAGGTGCAGGTCCGGCGCGGTCGCCTTTTCGCCGTCGATCTTGACCGCTCCCTGCTGGATCAGTCTGCGGGCTTCCTTCTTGCTGGGGAGCAGTTTCACCGCGCCGAGGACCTGGAGCAGCGTCGGGTCGTCGTCGGTCTCTTTGAGATCGCTCCAGCGAAATGCGGGCATATCGTCGGGGGATTCGTGCCGGGAAAAGACCTGCTCGAAGTTTTGCCGTTCCCGCCGCGCGATTTCCGGCGAGTGGAAGCGACCGGTGAGTGTTTCGGCGAGCTGTTTCTTCATCTCCATCGGATGCTCCCGCTTCATGGATTCGATTTCCAGCGGCGTCTTGTTGAGGAGCAGGAGGTGGTAATCCCACATCACCTCGTCGCCGATCGACATGATCTTACCGAACATGTCCTTCGGCGAGTCATTGAACGCGATGTAGTTTCCGAGACTCTTGGACATTTTCTGAATACCGTCTGTGCCGACGAGCAGCGGCATGCAGATGACGACCTGTTCCTCCCGCCCGGCGTCTTTCTGCAACTGGCGTCCGACGAGCATATTGAAAAGCTGATCGCGTCCGCCGAGTTCAACGTCGGCCTCCAGCTCGACCGAATCGTGGCCCTGCACGAGCGGGTAGAGGAACTCGACGATCGAGATCGGGGAGTTGTCGGCGTAGCGTTTTGCGAAATCGTCGCGCTCCAGCATCCGCGCCACGGTCATTTTCCGCGTCAGAACCAGTACCTCCTCAAATGTCATCCGTTCGAACCACCGGCTGTTGCGGTGGATCACGGTGCCGGCTTTATCGAGGATGCGGAACGCCTGCTCCAGGTAGGTGGCGGCGTTGGATTCGACTTCTTCCCGCGTGAGGCGCGGACGAAGCGATGAGCGGCCGGAGGGATCGCCGATCCTCGCGGTGAAATCGCCGATCACAAGGTGGGCCTCATGCCCGAGATCCTGGAATTGCCGGAGCTTCCGGAATACCACCGCGTGACCGAGAGTGAGGTCGGGACGGGTGGGATCGACGCCGAGTTTGACGCGGAGAGGCCGCCCCCGGGAGAGTTTGGATTCCAGTTCCTCTTCGCTGATTACGGCGTCGGCGCCGTTTCGAATGGTTTGCAGATCGGTTGCGACGGACATTTTGACTCGTTCTGGCTCTTGAGCGGAACAAATCCGCAATTGTCTCTTGCCTTGCGAAGTATTTTTTGTGCATCCTTTTTCCAACCGTGGAAAGAGAAATCTTTTCCGCTCAAGCCTTTGACCCCCTCGGGTCACGAGTTCATTTTGAAAACGGGGAGATCCGGGAGCAATCCCCGGACCTTCGGAAAAAACAGTCACGCGACAATTGGAAAGGTATTGTTATGGCATTGGAAAAAGGAACACGCGCACCGGATTTCGCTTTGAAAACGAAAACGGCCGCCGGACTGCAGGAGGTTCGCCTCAGCGACAATTTCGGGAAAAAGAAGACGGTGCTTCTGTTTTTCCCGTTCGCGTTCAGCGATCCCTGCACAAAGGAGCTTTGCGGAGTCAGCGAGTCTTTCGGTGACTACGAAAGCCTCGATGCGGCTGTCTACGGCATCAGCGTGGACAATCCGTTTACGCTCGAGGCTTTCGGTGAAAAAAACGGCATTGAATTTCCGCTGCTCAGCGACTTCAACCGGGAGGCGACCCGGGGCTACGATGTGCTGTTCGAGGACGTTCTCGGGTTCAAGCACGTGGCCAAACGCTCGGCGTTCGTCATCGATAAGGACGGGACGATCGCCTACAGCTTCACCAGCGACGACCCGCAGCAGTTCCCGGATTTCGGCGCGGTCAAGGCCGCGCTTTCCGCATCCTGATCCGCGCGCGCCGGGCAGGGAGCACTTTCACCAATCGACGCCACTTAAACGATGAGTTCCAAGGCGAATCCATTCAACGCACTCCAAACCTTCGGTTCCGACGGGAAGCGATACCTTTACTCTTTGCCCGCACTGGAGAAGGCCGGTCTGGGAAGAATATCCCGTCTGCCGGTCTCGATCCGCGTGCTCCTCGAGTCGGTCCTGCGAAACTGCGACGGCGAGCGCATTCAGGAGGAGGACGTGAAGGTGCTTTCGGCGTGGAACGCGGCTTCTCCCAGCAAAGCGGAAATTCCGTTCGTCGTTTCGCGTATCGTGTTGCAGGACTTCACGGGCGTACCGCTTCTCGTGGATCTTGCGGCGATGCGCTCCGCGGTTGCCGAAGTCGGGAAAGATCCGTCTATAATCGAGCCGTTGGTGCCGGTTGACCTGGTGGTGGATCATTCGATTCAGGTCGACCGTTTCCGGACCGCCGACGCGCTCGGAATGAACGTCAAGATCGAGTTTCAAAGAAACATCGAACGTTACCGTTTTCTCAAATGGGGGCAGCAGGCGTTCGATACGTTCAGCGTCATCCCGCCTTCAGTCGGCATCGTTCACCAGGTGAACCTCGAACACCTGGCGAAAATGACATTCGATCAACCCTTCGAGGACGGGCGTCTTTACTATCCTGATTCTCTCGTGGGGACCGATTCACACACGACGATGATCAACGGGCTTGGAATCGTCGGGTGGGGTGTCGGGGGTATCGAGGCCGAATCCGGTATGCTGGGGCAGCCCGTTTACTTCCAGACGCCGGAAGTGATCGGCGTCCATCTGACGGGGGCCTTGAGCGAAGGGGCCACCGCGACCGATTTCGCGCTCCGGGTCACCGAAATCCTTCGGCGGGAGAACGTGGTCGGCAAATTTGTCGAGTTTTTCGGGGAGGGCGCCGAAAAACTGACCGTGGCGGACAGGGCGACGGTTGCCAACATGGCGCCCGAATACGGGGCGACCATCGGGTACTTTCCTGTGGACGAGGAGAGCCTGATCTACATGAAGAATACGGGTCGCCCCGACGAGCTGATCGATACGATTCGCGAGTACTACAAGGCCCAGGGAATGTTCGGGATACCGAAAGAGGGTGAAATCGATTATACGAAGGTCATCGAACTCGACCTGGGGACGATCGAACCCTCCGTTGCCGGACCGAAGCGTCCGCAGGACCGGATGAGCGTATCCGACCTCAAAGATCGCTTCAACGACCTCTTCATCCGGAGCCCGTCCGAGGGCGGTTTCGGGAAAAAGCCGGAGGAGCGCGACGTCGAGGTGCGGGTGGCGCTCGATGACGTGACCGTTCGAGCCGGGGGCGTCGGTTCGGGGAGCCAGGACATGCGTCCAAACGGCACTTCCGGCGAAAGCTGGGGCGAAGTGGAAATGGTGAACAACCGCCCGACCGATGTCGAGACCGAGGACTTCGAGGCAACGGAGTCCAGGGAGGCGGGTGCGGTCGGGGTGCGCCACGGGTCCGTGCTCATTGCGGCCATCACCAGTTGCACGAACACGAGCAACCCGAGCGTCATGCTCGCTGCCGGCCTGCTTGCGAGAAACGCGGTCGGGAAAGGCCTTCGGGTCTCCCCGCTGGTCAAGACCAGCCTCGCGCCGGGTTCCCGCGTCGTCACCGACTACCTCGAACAGACCGGACTTACCCCGTACCTCGACCAGCTTGGATTCAATCTGGTCGGGTACGGCTGCACGACCTGCATCGGCAACAGCGGTCCGCTGATGGAGGCGATTGAAGGCGCATTGAAGGAGGGGGACCTGATCGCCGCGAGCGTCCTTTCAGGGAACCGGAATTTCGAAGCGCGTATTCACGGGGCCATCCGCTCGAACTTTCTCATGTCTCCCCCGCTGGTCGTGGCCTTCGCGCTCGCGGGCCGCGTGGACATTGATCTGCTCAATGAGCCCCTCGGTGTCGGATCCGACGGCGAGCCGGTGTACCTCAAGGATATCTGGCCGTCGCGGCAGGAGATCCAGGAAGCGGTACTCGGCGGTCTCAAACCGGAGATGTTCAAAAGCAAGTACGAAAACGTTCTGGCGGACAACCCGGAGTGGGACCGGATAGATGTGGCCAGGGGAAAACTTTACGAGTGGGACGGCGAGAGCACCTACATTCAGAAGCCGCCCTATTTCGATGGGTTCTCGATGGAGCCCGGCTCGATCGGGGAGATGGAAGGAATGCGGCCGTTGGCGATTCTGGGAGATTCGGTGACGACGGATCACATCTCACCGGCCGGCGCGTTCAACAAGGATACCCCGGCCGGCCAGTACCTCGCGTCAAAGGGCGTGGAGCCCGCCGCCTTCAACTCCTACGGCGCCCGGCGGGGCAATGACCGGGTCATGACCCGCGGGACCTTCGCCAATGTGCGGATCAAGAACAAAATGGCCGACGGGAAGGAAGGCGGCTTCACCAAACTGATGCCGGAGGGGGAGATCACCGCGATTTATGAGGCTGCGTGCAAGTACGCGGAGCGCGAGGTTCCTCTGATCGTGATCGGGGGGACCGACTACGGAATGGGAAGTTCGCGTGACTGGGCGGCCAAGGGAACCCGCCTTCTCGGGGTCCGGGCGGTGGTGGCCAGCAGTTTCGAGCGCATCCACCGCAGCAATCTGCTGGGGATGGGCGTCATGCCGCTTCAATTTCCCGAGGGTGTCGATTCCGAAACGCTCGGGCTCGACGGCAGCGAGGTTTTCTCGATCAAGGGGATTTCCGAGAACCTGGAGCCGGGTCAGCAGGTTACCCTTGAGATCCAGCGGTCTGACGGGGAAACCGAACGGGTGGAACTTAAGGTGCGAATCGACACGGCGATCGAAATTGAGTATTATCGGCACGGAGGCATCCTCCCGTACGTGTTGAGGCAGATTTTGAAAGGGAACTAGCGTGAGTTTCCCACCACGTCGGCGTATTGATAAGAACCGAGGTTAAAGCGGGTATTATGGCTGAAATGGAGAAAGCTGCGTTTTTGGTGGATGCCTATTCGGACCCCGCCATCGTCAAGGTGAACGGGCGCGTCAACTTTTCCAACAGCGGCCCGCTAAGGGATTTTTTTGATCAGGTGATCGCCTCGGGGAGGAACCGTTTCGTAATAGATTTCGGGGATTGCAAGGGGATGGACAGCACGTTTCTGGGAATTCTTGCAGGGGTGGCTCTCGACCTTCGCAAGAAAGACCCGCCGGGAAGCGTGCTCCTTTGCAGGCTCGGTGACCGGAATTTTGAATTGATCAGGAACCTGGGATTGCACCGCATCATGGACGTGGACCCGGGAGAACGTTCGTTCGGAAACGAACCCTCGGTGCTGGACACTTCCACGGAGGAATCGCAGTCCGAGAAGGCGCGGATGGTTCTCGAAGCGCACGAAAACCTGGTGAAGGCCGACGAAGAAAACCGCAGCAAGTTCCAGGATGTGATTGCTTATCTGAAGAATCAGGTTGAGTCGGGTTGAAGAAACGCCTTAGGCTGGCCGCTTTCCGGCAGTTTCTCATGTTAGATGTTGTTCTCATCGCCGTTGTCGTAGCGGGCGTTGTTCTCGCTTTTCTGTACTTTTCGATGCGTAATGAGCTTGTTCGCCTCGATGAGGAGAGACAAAGGGTGCTTCAGGAGAAACAGATGGTGCTCGATTTCATGCACGACATGGTCGAGGCACTCGGTGAGGGATTGAGTCGCGAGGAACTTTACCAACGTATCGTCCATGCGGCGATTCTCAGCAGCGGCGCCCTGAGCGCGTGCTTGTTCGAATTGACATCGGACGGCAGGCTGCGCGGCGTGGCGGTGGAAGGGTTGTTCCCGCCGCAGCGGCCGGTTCCCGAGAGCTCAAAGATGAAGCTCACCACTCGGGCGAAGTTTATCGAGCAGGTCCTCAGGTCGGAAACCCTCGATATGGGAGAGGGGATCATCGGCGCGGCGGCGGAGTCCGGCGATGTGATCCTGGTTGAGGACGGCACGTCCGACGAACGGGTGATCAGGCACGACGATCCTTCCCTTCTCGTCAAATCTCTGATCGCCGCGCCCATTCTCTTTCGCGGCCAGCTCATTGGGGTACTGGCGGTGGCCAACCCGTCGGATGGGCTCGCGTTCAATGAAAACGATGTCTCCCTGATTCGTTCACTCGCCGAACAGGCCGGCTTGGCGATCCACAATTCCCATCTGCTGAGTCTCCAGTTGGAGAAACGGAAATTCGACGTCGACCTTTCCCTGGCGAGCAATATTCAGCAGATGTTGCTTCCGTTAGAGTTTCCCCGTGTTCCTTCCCTTGATATCGACGCGTACTACATGCCGGCTCAGAAGATCGGCGGGGATCTTTACGACCTCCTGTCGTTGTCGAACGATCGGCTGGGAGTCGTTATCGCCGACGTGTCGGGCAAGGGGATTCCGGCGTCGCTCCTGATGACGATCTGCCGGACCAACATTCGCCATTTCTCGTCGATGCACGATTCCCCGGCCAAGGTGCTTTCGGAGCTGAATCGCTCTATGGCACCGGAGATGCGCGCCGATATGTTCATCACGATCATCTACGCGGTGGTCGACGTGAAAAAGGGTGTGATCACCTTCGCACGATGCGGACACGAACTTCCGTTGCTCTTCCATCGCGATTCGCAGGCCGGTATTTATGTGGCCGATATGGTCGAATCCGGGGGCATGGCTGTCGGGATGGTTTCGAATGAACTTTTTGACCGCGTGATTGAGGAAAAAGACGTGCCCTTTGAAAGCGGAGATATGTTTGTGATGTACACCGACGGTGTCACCGAAGCCTGCAACGAGGACGGGATCGAGTTTTCAGGCGGGAGACTGGCCGACGTTGTGAAAACACTGTGCGATCGCTCCGCCCGGGAACTCAACCGGGGAATTATTGAAAGCATCGATAGGTTCGCGGCCAGGACCTCCAATTACGCCGACGACATCACACTCGTCACGATCAAACGCACGTGAGCCCGGCCGCGACCCCTTCCGCCAAACCGCTGCGCGATTCGCGTTAAACCTTTACTCGATTCCGCCGGGAACCTAACTTCAGTGGGATATGTCACAGGTCCAAAGCATTCCGTTCCGCTGCACGCTACCCGATGCGGCCGGGCATTTCGGCCCCTATGGCGGCACGTATGTACCGGAAACGTTGATGACCCCGCTTCTCGAACTTACCGAGGCGTATCGGGCCGCCTGGGACGATCCGACGTTCAGGGACGAGTTGAGCCGTCAGTTGAAATCGTACGCCGGACGCCCCACCGAACTCTGTTTTTCAGAACGATTGACGCGCCATCTCGGAGGCGCGAGGATTTACCTTAAGCGCGAGGATCTGCTTCACACCGGCGCTCACAAGATCAATAACGCGCTCGGGCAGGCGCTGCTGGCGAAACGCATGGGAAAGACCCGCGTCATCGCCGAGACGGGCGCCGGACAGCACGGGATTGCGACTGCGTCCGTTTGCGCGAAGTTGGGCTTGGAGTGTGTGATTTACATGGGGGCGGTGGATATGGCGCGGCAGGCCTTGAATGTTTACCGGATGCGCCTTTCCGGAGCGGAAGTGCGGGGGGTCGAGGCCGGCCAGAAGACCCTGAAGGAAGCGATCAACGAGGCGATACGGGACTGGGTGACGAACGTTCGCACCACGCATTACGTGCTGGGCTCCGCACTCGGGCCGCATCCGTATCCGATGATGGTGCGCAATTTCCATAAGGTTATCGGCGAGGAGACCCGCCGGCAGATAATGGAAGCGGAAAAGCGGCTCCCCGACGAGATGGTCGCCTGTGTGGGCGGGGGCAGTAACGCGATCGGGTTTTTCTTTGATTTTCTCGACGAACCCGACGTGCGCCTGGTCGGAGTCGAGGCGGGAGGATACGGCATTACTCCAGGAAAACACGCCGCGCGTTTCGAAGGAGGAAAACTCGGTGTCCTTCAGGGGTGCAAGACGTTCATCCTGCAGAACCCGGACGGGCAGATCGATCTTACGCATTCGGTTTCGGCCGGCCTCGATTACGCGGCGATCGGACCGGAACACGCTTTTTACCGGGATCGCGGACGTATCGATTACGCTTATGCCACCGACGATGAAGCCTTGGAGGCGTTCCGGCTGTGTGCTCGCCTCGAAGGAATTATTCCCGCCCTGGAGTCATCCCACGCCATTGCTTACACGGTGAAACGCGCGCCGCGGATGCCGTCGGATTCGGTACTCGTTGTCAACCTCAGCGGTCGGGGCGACAAAGACGTGCAGGAAGCGTCGCGACTGATGGACGCCGTGGATTCCTGAAATGTGAAGGGAAGGGACTTCGATGATCAGCATGACCGGATACGGAAGCGCGACCGCGACCCATGGAGGTTACGAGATGACCGCGGTGATCTCCACCGTCAACAAACGAAACCTCGATATTTCGATTTCGCTGCCAAGGGAATGGCAGGTGATCGAGGTGGGCGTTGCCGATCGGGTTCGCGAGGTTGTTAAGCGTGGAAAGGTTTCGGTGAGCGTGCGCGTTGAGCGCGCGGGCACCGGAGGGGGAATCGACTGGAACGACGACGCGGTTGCCGCCGTCCTGCGCAGGCTGCGTGAGTTGGCCGAGCGCAATTCCATTCCCTTCGAGCCGAATGCCGACCTCCTCTTTCGGGTTGCGGTGAGCGCGTCGGCAACCGTGGCGATGCCGGAAGCCGAATCGATTCGCGACCACGTGGACGCCGTGGTGCGGGACGGATTGCGGGAGCTGGCGGCGATGAGGGAGCGGGAAGGGCGGGCGCTGGCCGAAGACCTGCGGATGCGCACCAAACAGCTCAAGACCTGGACCGATGAGATCAAGACGCATGCCGGCGACGTTGTTCCCCGCTACCGCGACCTTCTCCACCAGCGACTGAAGCAGGCGGGCCTCGATCTCGATATCAACGACGAACGCGTCCTGAAGGAGATCGCCCTTTTCGCCGACCGCTGTGATACGACCGAAGAAATAACCCGTCTCAAAAGCCACCTCGATCAACTGCAGGAGGCTCTTGACGAACAGATGGACCCCGTCGGGCGGAAGGCTGAATTCCTTATCCAGGAGATAAACCGGGAGTTCAATACCATTGGAAGCAAGGCCAATGACATCCGGATCTCCAGGTTCGTCATCGAGTGCAAGAACGAACTCGAACGCGTTCGGGAGCAGATCCAGAACGTCGAGTAAACCCGTCGAGATCCGGTCCCCGAGCGTCCATCGAAACCGGATTCTCAAAGGGTTGACCTTTCAGAGAGCGGGTGATTGGGTGGCTCTTTTCACAATTGATCGGATTAAAGAAATGAAGAGGACTCATCACTGCGGCCAGCTCAACAAGGTCTCCGTCGGGGAGAAAGTCCACCTTATAGGATGGGTGGATTCGATTCGCGACCACGGCGGCATCATCTTTGTCGATTTGCGCGACAGGGAAGGAATCACGCAGATTGTGTTCAATCCGGAAGACGATGCGTCCCTCGCCGAGGAGGCGTCCGTTCTCAAGCCGGAATCCGTGATCGGGGTTGCGGGGTCCGTCGGCGCGCGACCGGAGGAGACGGTCAACCGGAAGCTGGAGACGGGCGGGATCGAAGTTGTGGCGACGACGCTCGATGTCCACAACGTCGCGCAAACGCCGCCTTTTCCTATCGACGACGAAAAAGGCGACAAGGTCGGCGAGGATCTCCGGCTGACCTACCGTTACCTCGACATGCGGCGTCCGAAGATGCAAAGGATTTTCCGAATCCGTCACGACGCCTGCAAGGCGACCCGCGACTATTTTAACGAAGAAGGGTTTCTGGAGGTGGAGACTCCCTTTCTCTTCAAGAGCACCCCGGAAGGAGCGCGCGAGTACCTCGTGCCCAGCCGTCTGAACCCGGGGGAGTTTTACGCCCTGACCCAGTCTCCGCAGCAGTTCAAACAGATGCTGATGGTGGCGGGAATTGAAAAATACTATCAAATGGCGCGCTGCTTCCGCGACGAAGACCTTCGCGCCGACCGGCAGCCGGAGTTCACGCAGATCGACCTGGAGATGTCCTTCATCGATCGCGAGGACATGTACGCCCTGATCGAAGGATTGATCCGGCGGATATGGAAGGAAGTCCTCGACGTGGACGTGCGGGCGCCGTTCACGCGGATTCCGTATGTCGATGCGATGAACCGATACGGGAGCGACAAGCCGGACACGCGTTTTGGAATGGAGATCCGCGATTTGGGCGACGTCTTCGCGAAATCGGAGTTCAAGGTGTTCGCTTCAACGCTCAGATCCGGGGGCGGCATCAAGGCGTTCAATGCAAAGGGGCTTGCGGAACTGACCCAGGGCGAGCTCAACCATCTCACTGAAACCGCTCAGGGTCTCGGCGCGAAAGGTCTGGCCTTTATCAAGGCGGAGAAGGGCGAATGGAAATCGCCGATCGTGAAATTTTTTTCCGGGGGAGAAAAGGCGGCGCTTTCCGAGCGGCTGGGAATCGAAGAGGGCGACATCGTGTTCTTCGCCGCCGACGAATGGGAGCGCGCGTGCACGGTGATGGGCCGGATTCGGCTCGAAGCGGCGGAGTTGTTGAAGAACAAAGGGCGGCTTGAGATTCCGTCCGACCGTTACGATTTCCTGTGGGTGGTCGATTTTCCGCTGGTGGTATACGAAGAGGAAGCGGGCCGCTATGTCGCCGCCCACCATCCGTTCACCGCGCCGGTTCCCGAGGACACAGGTCTTTTGGACAGCGACCCGAAAGCGGTCCGCGGACAGCACTACGACCTGGTGCTCAACGGCGTGGAGTTGGGCGGCGGCAGCATCCGTGTGCACCGGCGGGAATTGCAGAAGAAGCTCTTCGAGGATGTCTTCCGGATTCCGCCCGATGTGGCGGAAGACCGCTTCGGGTACATGCTCAGGGCGTTCGGGTACGGCGCCCCGCCGCACGGTGGAATCGCCCTCGGATTCGACCGCATGGTGGCGATCCTGTCGGGGGTGACCAGTATCCGCGATGTGATCGCCTTCCCGAAGACACAGAAAGGCCAGTGCCTGATGACGGACAGCCCGGGACCGGTGACGGAGAGACAACTTCGCGATCTTCATATCCGCGTAATGGATACAGAGTGAGGGAGGAGTTTTGGATTTTGGGTTTTGGATTGGGGATTTGATTGCAGCGCTTCGCGCAATGTGACAAAGAGATTCGCCGGAAGTCTTTCCCAACTCATCTCAATTGCGACCGCTGGGAGCCGCTGCAAAATCAAGAATACCTTGGTCAGGGTCCTCGGAGCAGCTGAGTTACACCTCTTTGTCTCGGCGTTCCGAGAACAGCTCCAGGGCGGTTTTTACGGCGACGATGTGGGCCCGGATGCGCGTTTCGATCCGGAGTGAGCTCGGGGTCTCGAAAGTGTAGGAAAGGTGCGGATACAGGACGAAGTGATAAATCGCTTCCGGCCAGTTGTCCGGTTCGTCGGGACTCGGGGAGTGGCGGATCACGCCGGGGGCGGCGGTCCGGTGATCGTCGATAACGCTCCGGGATTCGGCTGGAATGACCTCGGCGACTGCTTCGACGATCGCTTCCCCGAACGCCGGAACGGGGGAATTGTTGATCTCATAAAGGTAAAACCCGCCGGTCTCCCAGTCCTCGTGAAGCGAAAGGTATAGATCGTTGGCGGGCGCGCCTTTGAGCCACGCGGCATGGGCGGCGGATTCGGCGGCGCGAAATTGCTTGTAGTCGCGGTTGAGGTCGATTCCTTCGGGAGTGTGTCGCGATCCGGCGGCGTAACCGCACGGATTGAGAAGAGGGCAGATCGTCCAATTGAGCGATGGAGAAAGATGATCATCGCGGAGCAGGCGTTCGATGGCCGGCGGCCCGGCGGGTTCGTCGCCGTGGATGCCCGCCGAGAGGTAGATTCGCGGCGCGTTTTCGTTTCCCGTGCGAACGAAGCCGAGCAGCGGCAGCTTTCCCGAATTCCCCCAACATTCAACGGAAAAGCCGCGCTGTTTGGCGAGCCGGGCAAGGGTTTCGAGCCATTGTGCAACATACCGATCGTTCATCCGGAAAACCTGGGTCAAGGACCGCAAATCGAGGCTGGTAGACGCTGATTCTTCAAGATACGAGAGAAAGAACGAGAATCCTGGTTTGTCGGGTGTTGGAAGCGATTGAGATTGAATAAACCTGAACCCTGAAACCCGGCGCCGGCGGTCGGAACGCCGCCTTACCCCGGCGGCCAGGAAAGCCTGCGACCCCCGAGCATGTGGATGTGGAGATGGGGGATCGCTTCGCCGGCGTCCCTGCCATTGTTGACGATCAGCCGGAACCCGCCGTCGAGGGCGAGTTTTTCGGAGAGCTGCGCTGCGACCAGAAAAAGGTGTCCGAGGAGCGTCCGGTCGTCCGCCGAAGCATCTTCTATCCGTGGAATCGGTTTTTTCGGAATAATCAACAGGTGCAGAGGTGCTTTGGGGTCGATGTCGTGAATGGCGACGCAATGATCATCCTCGTGTTCGATTCGGGCGGGCACCTCGCGGTCGATGATTTTACTGAAGAGAGTTTTTTCGCTCATGCGATTGATTTTGCCGCGACGGAGTTCGATGTGCAAGCATGGGAAATGTTGGGATTCTCCAGTTGGGTTGGATGCGGTAAATCAACAATTATGAATGATTTGTAATCATTGACTGTCGCTGAAATAAAGTTTGCCAATGCCCTGCGAATTCCTTTTTCGTAATGCAGGCAACATATTGGAACGTTTAGAGCACATTATATGGCAGAGTTAACAGGAAATTGTTTGATCGCCCAGTCAGGAGGCCCCACTTGCGTGATTAATTCCACCCTGGCGGGCGCGGTGACCGAAGCGCTTAATTACGAGTGCATTGAGGAAATCTACGGGGGCCTCAACGGGGTCGTCGGGATCCTGAACGAGGAATTTGTCGATCTCGCGGCCGAATCGCAGCAGACGATTCGCGGCCTGCGTCACACCCCCGGGGCCGCTTTGGGAACGTGCCGTTACAAGTTGAAGAAACAGCAGGATTACGAGCGGTTTTTCGATGTTTTCAGGGCGCACAACATCCGTTATTTTTTTTATATCGGCGCGGGCGAGTGCCAGGAGACGGCGGGCAATGTGTCGAAGCTCGCGGAAGAGAACGGCTACGATCTCCGTGTCATCGGGATTCCGAAGACGATCGATAACGACATGGTCCACACCGATCATTGCCCCGGTTACGGGAGCGTGATCAAGCACGTTTCCACCACGGTTCGGGAGATCGCGTGCGACAACGAAGCGACGGGGCAGGGAGATCTTGTTTCGATTCTGGAAGTGATGGGTCAGAGTTCAGGCTGGATTGCGGCGGGCGCGTCGCTGGCGAAAGGCCGTGATCGTCCGCACGATCCCCCTCACCTGATTTACCTTCCCGAAGTCGCCTTTGCTCCGGAAAAAATGATTGAGGACGTTCAGCGCGTTTTGCGTCGTGAGAAGTACTGCCTGATCGTGGTGGGAGAGGGCCTGGTGGACAAGGACGGAAATTATGTCTCCGTTGCTCCGGGCGCGGGCGACGGATTCGGGCATCCCGTTGCGGGAGGCACGGGCGAGTATTTGAAGCGGATACTGGACGAAAACCTTGGCTTGAAGGCCCGCACGGCCCGCCTCGGCTACACCCAGCGCGCGGCGGCGACTCACACCTCGCGGACGGACGGCGACGAAGCCTATCTCGCCGGGCAGGCGGCGGTGCGCGCGGCCATCAACGGCGAGACGGGGAAAATGGTCACGCTGCTGCGCGGCGACTCCGACCAGTATTCCTGTGAGACCGGTCTTGCGCCGCTTTCGGAAGTCGCCAACGGCGTCAAAGCGCTGCCTGTCGATTGGATTCACGAGGACGGGGTGAGTATGAATCACCAGTTCTACAAGTACGCGCATCCGTTAATCCAGGGCGAGGTGGCCGTTCCCTACGACAGCGGCCTTCCGGTCTTCGCTCACCTCAAGAAGGAGAAGGTCAAGAAGCGCCTCGAAGCGTACTCGGTGGAGTGAACGGGGGCCGGCGCGACGACTGGCCGCGCGCAGGGCCTGCGGGATGGTCTTCCGGTCCTTTCAGGAGGGGAGTGAGGCGCGGCCGGCTTCGCGCGGGCGCGGAAATATCCGTGCAGGTCGGACGGTTTAGTTCTATTATCCTTCAGGAAGGATTGACTCACACTTAAGTTATGGGATTCCTGAACAGCTGTCTGAGGGGCGCATGGGCATTGACGGCGGGCGTTGTGTTCGCCGTTCCGCTCATTGCCGCGGGCGAGGTGGTGCTCAATCATCCGGACCATCCGATTGTCAATGCGACCGGATTGGAGCAGCCCCGTTTGTATGCCCTGTTAACCCGGGACGGCGAAGTCATTACCTGGGAGGGTCAGGAAGTGATTTTTCACGCGTTTATAGATACCGGCGCGTCGGGCTTCGCCATAAGCAACCTCCTGGTCGAGTATTTTGGTTTTGGTCCGGACGATTTTATGGGCGAATACACGACACTTGGGCTCGGCGGGGAAGAGGTGGGAGACGTGACCAGGGATCTCGGCGTCCACGTCCTGAGCGGCCCGCCGCCTTGGGACGGGGAGGTCACCGTGGGCGACTTTGTCGATTATGGTGAGTTCAATCTTTGGGTCCGGCGGGCTCCCGGTATTGGGGAGGATATTGTGGGTTTCCCCAACCCGCTGAACATTATCGGAATGCCCGTAATCGAGCAGCGCGTCATGGTCATGGAGTGGGTTCCTTATTTCGAGGAATTTGAAATGCTTGAGACCCAGCTTCTCGACCGCGGGGACGAGCGGATTCCCGAAACCAATATAACTCTGGATCTGGAGTTGCAGGATTTTGTGGGCGAAGCGAGGCCGGGCGAGGTGCTGCAAAGTGTATCCAAGAATCCGCTGATAAAGGATGTGATGATTTCGCACGATCCCGACTTCGGGAGTGTAACCGGCGACTGGCTTTTCGATACCGGGGCCGGGTCGTCCTTTATCAGTTTCGATTACGCTCGGGACATCGGGCTAATCGATCCCGGTGACTTCAATCCGGAGGAATTTGACGAATACGTTGCTTACCACAAATCGGAGGGAGGGTTGGTTTCCGAGGTTGGAGGAATCGGGCCGAACCTTATCGAGGTCCCGTTGTTATTGATGAACGAAGTCCGGATTCCCGCACGTGAAGGGTTCGACCTGGTATGGAAAGACGTGGTGATCACGGTTTTCGATCATCCGGAACTGGCCGAACTCGGGCTCCTGGGGATTTTTGGCATGAACCTGATCGGTCCGGCTATGACCGTGGGAAACACTGCTCTCGAGAGCGACGAATACGATTCGGTGGAATTCGAGACGATGGACGATTTTGGAGATATTTCGCCTTCGCCCTTTCGCAGCATTGTTTTTGAAGTTACCGGCGAGGATGCGGCGGAAATGCGGTTGTTTACGGACCGGGATTTGCCGGAGCCAGGTGAGATTACCTTTGAATCCTGGAGGATCGATCATTTCGACGAAGCGGAACTGCAGGACGACGGGATCAGCGGTTCCTTGGCCGATCCCGGCGAATTCGGAATACCGAACCTGCTGCGTTACGCCTTCGCGATGGACGCGCGGCAGCCGCAACGGGACCGGTTGCCGAGGTTTGTTTACGCGTCGGACGAAGGCGCGGGCGATTCTCCTTTCTCAATCCGCTTTGATCGGCGGAACGACGTGGCCGACCTGGAATTCAAGGTCGAGGCGTCACCGAACGCAATCGACTGGAGCGAGGTGGAATCGGAATGGCACGTCCTCGAATCATTCGAGGACCGGCAGCGAATGGAGGTCCGTGTCCAGCCGGCTCCGCCCGGTGTCACGCGATATTTTTACCGGATTCGGATCGTCAAGGAGTAGATCCTTTCTCAAAGATACGCCTGGGAGGGGGTTGCGAAGATCAAGTAAAAGATCCACGCGATGATTGCGAGCACAGCGATGCCGAAGATAATCAGGGCGACGTTCTTCAGCTTGTTTTCGGACGATCGTTTGCTGTGATAGGGCATGGAATGGAATGATTCGGGTGGGTTTGTAAAAGAAATATTAAATTGTGTCAAGGAAGATAAATGCCGGCCCTTCGCGCGAAACCCGCACCGCATATTTGAAAGATAAATAAGCCCCCTGCGGATCGATTTCAATGGAAACACTTTGGCTTGCATCGATCCGGGGAATGGTCCGTATTGGTCGGCCATGACTTATTGGGAAGCGATTTTGTATGGCATCGTCCAGGGGATTACCGAGTTTTTGCCGATTTCAAGCACTGCCCACATCGTAATCACCGGCTATTTTCTCGGCCAGACCTATCCCGGGCTCAGTTTTGAAATATTTCTTCACCTGGCGTCGGTGTTGGCCGTGTTGCTGTATTTCCAGAAGGACCTGCGGCGCCTCATCGCCGGATTTTTACGGTATATGATCACCCGCGCGGCGGAGGACCGGGCGTCGTTCTTTTTCGGGATCTACATTATCGTGGCGACCGCGATCACGGGTGTGCTGGGAATCCTTTTGAAGGACCAGATCGGCGACGCGATGAAACAGCCGCCGTTTATTGCGGCGATGCTGGCATTGACGGGTGCGTTTCTTATATTTATGGAGCGTTTTACGAGGTATGGAAGCCGCACCGAAGGGACGATGACGATGCGCGACGCCGTCGTGGTGGGGCTCTGGCAGACGGTGGCGGTGCTGCCGGGGATCTCTCGCTCGGGCTCGACGCTGATCGCGGCGCTCCTTTCGGGCCTGAGTCGCGAGACGGCCGTGCGGTATTCGTTTCTGCTTTCGGTGCCGGTGATCCTGGGATCGAGCGTTCTGGCGCTCGGCGACCTGCGGGACGGCATGTTTGGGCGGATTGGTTGGGGTCCCCTGATGGTGAGTTTCGTGGCGACGTTTCTGTTTTCCCTGATCGGGATCGTTTGGCTGATTGAGTTCCTGAAGCGCAAGAAGCTCGTTTGGTTCGCCGCCTACCTCTTTGCGCTGGCACTGTTCGTGGTCCTGTATTTCCCGTCGGACATGGTGATCGATATCGAGTAGAGCCTCGCGGAAGGGCACATTCGGGACAGAACGGGGTTGGGACGCGTTTCGGACAAAACGTGCGCGTGGCCGAAGAAATTCCGTTGGCAACTTGGGATCGCCTCGATTCATTCAGGGTGCGAAGCGGAAAACGATCGATGCGGCTCAGTGCGGCACAGGGCCGGAAACTCACGTCAAACGAAAGGAGTGACCATGATCAACACGCACATTGAAGTGTCCAAGCCAGAGATCAAGCGATTGATCGAACGGCACAAGTGGCGGGAGCTGGCCGCATTCGTGAAAGATTGGCCGGATCCGGAAGTGGCGGATCTCCTTCTCGAGCTGGAGAAGAACGAGCGGGTGCTGTTTTTTCGCAGCCTTTCCAGGAAACGGGCGGCCGACGTTTTCGCTCACTTGGATCCCGAGCACCAGGATTCGTTTGTGAAGGAGTTGTCCGACGAGGACAATCGTCACCTGCTCGCCAATTTGAGTCCGGACGATCGTACGGCGCTTCTGGAGGAACTTCCGGCGGAGGTGACCCAGAGAATGATGAAGCTTCTGAGCGCCGAGGACTTGAAGGAGGCGCGGCAACTGCTCGGGTATCCCGACGAGAGTATCGGGCGTTTGATGACCCCGGATTACATAGCGGTCCGTCCCGATATGACCGTGCAGGAGGCGATCGAACACATTCGTCGAACCGGACGCGACAGTGAGACCTTCAACCTCGTGTATGTTACCGATGAACACGGTAAGCTTTTGGACGCCTTTCGTCTTCGCCGGTTGATCCTTGCCGAGCCGGATGCGAAAGTGGAGTCCCTGATGGATTACAAGTTCGTCGGACTGACCGCGTTCGAAGACCGGGAGTACGCGGTCCAGATGATTCAGCGTTACGACGTCAACGCCCTTCCGGTGGTCGATTCCGAAGGGGTGCTGCTGGGGATCGTAACGGTGGACGACGTGCTGGACGTGGTCGAGGAAGAGGTGACCGAGGACTTCCATAAGAGCGCGGCGGTCGCGCCCCTCGACCGTCCGTACAGTCTCGCTTCGCCGGTATTTCTATACCGGAAGCGCGTCGGATGGCTGGCGGCGCTGATTTTCGTGAACCTCCTCTCTGCGGCGGTGATCATGACGTATGAAGAGTACCTCGAAACGTTCGCCGTTCTGGCGGTGTTCATGACGCTTCTGATTGCAAGCGGAGGAAACACGGGCGCCCAATCGGCGACCCTGATGGTGCGGGCGATCGCCACCGGAGACCTGGAACTGAATCTCTGGGGGCGGGCGCTCGCCAAGGAGCTTTTTGTCGGCCTGATGCTCGCGACGACGACCGGTTTTCTCACCTACCTCCTTGGATTTTGGCGAGGCGGAGTGGATATCGGGATCGTCGTCGGTGCGAGTATGTTCTGCATTGTGATGGTGGCAAATCTCTTCGGTGTCATTCTTCCCTTTACCCTGACCCGCCTGAAGATGGATCCGGCGGTTGCGAGCAGCCCGTTGATAACGACGTTGATGGATGCGATCGGGCTTTTGATCTATTTCGGAATCGCGGCGTTAATGTTGGATTTGACCGCGGGATAAAAGCAGATTGATGAGCACGCCGCGCGACGAAGGATTTCACATGCCCGCCGAATGGGAGCCCCAGGCGGCGGTGTGGTTGACATGGCCGGTGAATGAAACGACCTGGCCCGGCATCTTCGAGCGAATTCCCCCGAAATTCGCCGAAATCGCCTCGATCGTCTCCCGGCACGAGGAGGTGCGGATCAATTGTTCCGACGCCCTTCAGGAATCGGCCCGGGCGCACCTGCGGAGAGCGGGTGCGGACATGGAGCGCGTTCGCCTTTTCGATCACCCCAGCAACGACGCCTGGTGTCGCGATCACGGGCCGATTTTTGTGAAGAACGACGCAACGGGTGAGGTGGCGCTGACGGATTGGGAGTACAATGCGTGGGGCGGCAAGTACCCGCCTTTCGACGACGATAACGCGATTCCGAGAAGGATTGCCGCGTCGCTTCAAATGCGGCGCTTTCCGGTTCCGGCTGTCATGGAAGGCGGGTCATTGGAGGTGGACGGTCGAGGGAGCCTCCTGACCACCACGCAATGTTTGAAGAACCCGAATCGAAATCCCGAACTCTCGCAGGCTGAGATCGAGGAACTGCTGGGCGCCTACCTGGGATTGGAAACCTTCTATTGGCTGAATGAAGGCATTGCCGGCGACGACACCGACGGCCACGTGGACGACATCGCGCGGTTTCTGCCGTCAGGGGGCGTTGTTTGCGTGGTTTCGGAGGACGAGAACGATGCCGACTATCGGCCTCTGCGCGAGAACCTGGAGCGATTGGAGTCGTTTCGGGACCAGGAGGGGCGTCCATTCGAGATCATTCGGCTCCCGATGCCGGAACCCGTCTATTTCAAGGGGGAACGCATGCCGGCGTCTTACGCGAACTACCTCGTCATCAACGAAGGGGTTCTGATGCCGGCGTTTTCGCAGCCCGAGCGGGATGAGCGGGCCGTGGCTATCCTGGAGGGCTGCTTTCCGGGACGAACGGTTTATAAGGTCGAGTGCACGGATCTGGTCGTGGGACTGGGAACGCTGCATTGCATTTCTCAGCAACAGCCGTTATAAGTAAGGGATTGAATCGCATGGAGACGATGAATTCAAGGTTGGAAGGCGGATTGTGCGGGAGGTTGATACTGCCGGTATCGTTGTTTGTCGCGGCGATTGCTGCAGGGTGTGCATCCTGGGGAGAGCGATTGGAGGATAGAGGCGAGTCGCGGTTTTTCGAAGCCGAATGGGAAGCGGTCTTTGCGGCGGTTCGGAGCGAGGCGGCGGATCGCGAATTTGCCGTGCGGCGCGCCAGCGAAAGGGAGGGACGGCTGACGGCCTTGAGTCCGCTGAGGCCCGAATCGAGCTTCGGGGAGGCGCACCAGACCGAACTCGAATTCTATCTTGAAGAAGGGATGCCGGGCGAGGTGGAGGTGCTGCTGGTGATCCACGAGATCCGGGAACGCAACTCAGCTCAAGGGCCGGCGGCTTCAAGGGTGGTCGTTCGGCGGACGCCGTTGCACCGGCAGATTTTGGACGGCGTTGCCGAACGGTTGGGGACCGTTCCCGTCGATGAGGAACCGGAGGCCGTCCCGAACTCCTGAATGCCGATTCAGGACCGGAATTCAGTCGTTGGGCGCACCGATTTTCTTCTTGCATGCAACCGCTGGGATGGAAATAGTGATTCTTTCCAATACACGGAAAGCCAAGCCTTTGGATGTCCAGGGGAGGTTCCTTTTGGTTTTCCGTCAAATCCGAACGACAACCCGCAATCATTGACTTCGGTCATTACGAGTTCTCGCAGTTCAAGAGGAGCCGGCTTGAGAATTCGATCCCACACCAACACATGAGTTCCATAATGAATGAATTGCTCGCCGAGAGCAAATTCGATAAACTGAAGGAAGGCGCAATTGTATCCGGAACGATCATCGAGATCCGTCAGAATGAAATCGTGGTCGATATCGGAGGGAAGTCGGAGGGTATCGTGCCCGCCGTGGAATTTTCCGATCTCAGCGAGCTTCAGGCCGGCCAGGACATTGAGGTTTACCTTGAGAGATTGGAGGACAAGGATGGCAATCCGGTTATTTCGTACGACAAGGCGGAGCAGAAGAAGAACTGGGAGAACATACTTTCGAAGTGCGAAGAGGGCGCGGTTGTTTCCGGCCGCGTGAAATCCAAGGTAAAGGGCGGGCTGATCGTCAGCATCGGCGTCGATTCTTTCCTGCCGGCGTCGCAGGTCGATGTTCAACCGCCCAAGAATCTCGATCAATATGTCGGTCAGACCTACGATTTCAAGGTCGTCAAGATCAACCTTGATCGCAAGAACATCGTCATCTCCCGCCGGGAACTGATCGAAGAGCAGCGCCAGGTCAAACGTCGCGAGCTCCTCGACAGCGTCGAGCCCGGGCAGCGTCGAACCGGTATTGTCAAGAATATCACCGATTACGGCGCGTTCATCGACCTCGACGGCCTCGACGGCCTCCTTCATATCACCGACATGAGCTGGGGCCGCATTTCCCACCCGAGTGAAATGCTCAAGCAGGGCGAGGAAGTGGAAGTAATGATCATCGAAGTGGACCGCGACAAGGAGCGGGTTTCCCTCGGCTTGAAACAGACGACGAAAAATCCATGGGACAGCATCGAGCACAAATACCCGGTCGGGCACAAAGTGCGCGGTAAAGTCGTCAACCTGGTTCCCTACGGGGCCTTCATTGAACTGGAGGAAGGCGTTGAGGGACTGGTCCACGTGACCGAGCTCTCCTGGACCAAGCGCGTGAGCAAGCCGAGCGATATGCTCCGGGTGGGTGAAGAGATCGACGCGGTTGTTCTCGGTATCCAGAAGGAGGACCAGAAGATCTCACTGGGCCTGCGCCAGCTCGAAACGAATCCGTGGGACATGGCGCGGCACAATTATCCGGTGGGCGCACGCGTTCGAGGCGAGGTCCGCAACATTACCAATTACGGAGCTTTTGTGGAACTGGAAGAGGGGATCGACGGCATGGTCCACATTTCGGATATGTCCTGGACCCGCAAGGTGAATCATCCGAGCGAAATCGTGAAGAAAGGCGATGTCATCGACGCGATCGTACTCGACGTCGACCCGAACCAGCAGCGCATTTCACTTGGAATGAAGCAGCTTTCCAACGATCCGTGGGAAGACATCGACAGCTTCTTCAAGGTCGGCGACGTCGTCGCCGGCAAGGTGTCCAAGGTTGCGAACTACGGGGCCTTTGTCGAGTTGAAGGAACACATTGACGGACTCGTTCACATCAGCCAGATCAGCGAAGAGCGTGTCGAGAAGGTGAAGGACGTCCTCGAGCCGGGGCAGGAAGTCACGGCGCGTGTCATCAAAATCGACCGTGACGAGCGCAGGATCGGACTCAGCATCAAAGCCGCCAACTACAGCAGCGAACAGCTCGAGGCCGAAGCCGCCGTGTACGATTCGCTCAAGGAGGGTGAAGACCTCATGAAGCTCGGCGACATCCTCGATCAGGCGACCAACAAGAAGTGATCCGGCCTGCGGGAACGACCGCATTGGATTCAGTATATGGAAAAGGCGGGCTCGTTCTGAGTCCGCCTTTTCTTTGCGCGCCGTTGCCGGCGCACTTACCGGATGCATGTGTTACCGGGAGGAGTCCGGTTCGTCCCTGGACGCCTGGTTCTGAAAGAATTCCTGAAGCACCTCCATGCGGCGGCGCTCGCGGTTTTCCTCTTCAACTTCGGCGGACGTGCGTTGTTTCTGGATATTGGCCATCGCTTTGTGCATTTTCGAAAGGGCGATGTTCTGAAGTTGCCGCACCCGTTCGCGCGTAATATTGAACTCCTGGCCGACTTCCTCAAGAGTCATCGGCGTGTCGCCGCTCAATCCGAAACGAAGGTTGATGATCCTGGCCTCGCGTTTGTCGAGCCGGTTGAGCATGTCGGCGACATCGCTGCGGATGGTCTTGTCGTTGAGCGTTTCGTAGGGTGTCTGCGCGTTCTCGTCGCCGACGAGCTCGCCGAAATTCGTATCGTCGTCTCCCACGGGCGCATCGAGGGAAGTCGGACGGACGCTGACCGTTTTGAGATGAGCCACCTTGTTGACGGGCATCTGCATTTCTTCGGCGATCTCTTCGTCGGTGGGTTCCCGCCCGAATTCCTCGGTCAGGTGCATAATGAGCTTGCGCATCTTCGCGATCTTATCAACCAGGTGGACCGGAAGCCGGATCGTTTTACTCTGGTTGGCAAGGGCGCGTTTGATGGATTGCTTGATCCACCATGCCGCGTACGTGCTGAGCTTGCCGCCCTTCTGCGGGTCAAACCGTTCAACCGCCTTGATGAGGCCTATGTTGCCCTCGCTGATCAGGTCGACGAGGGGAAGACCGAAATTGCTGTAATCGTGGGCGATCTTGACCACGAGCCGCAAATTCGATTTGATCATGAGGTCCCTGGCCTCTTTGTCTCCCTTCTTGATCCGTCCGGCCAGTACGACCTCCTGTTGCGGGGTCAAAAGCGGCACGCGTCCGATCTCCTGAAGGTAAATATTGATGCTGCTGCGTTCGGTCGCTTCCGGGTACGCCGCAGCGGCGCCCGGACGACGTCCGCGCGAGGACTTTTCCTTTTCGGGCGTCCTGGCTTTTACCTTGGGCTCGGCAGCCTCAGGCTTGAGCGTGCCCTTGCGGGGCGCTTTGGCCTCAGTCCGCTTGGCAACCCGCTTGGTTTTTGCGGAGGTTGGCTGCCGGCGCCTCTTGTTGTTTTTCGTCATTATCATAGCAGTGTTTCCACATGAAGAAACGAAATCCCGGGGTATTGTTCCCTCCTCCTCGACCTCGCCCCCTCGTTATTAGGTTTTTATACCCTGTGAGAGGCGTCAGCACTCCGCTTTATTCCTTTTTTCATCCGGAACGTGTTGGGGCGGTTCGCTCGCGCCGATCGACCGAACCCTGAAAACCGCCTTACACCGGACACTGCCGGGAACGCCGTCAGATCTGTTCGGCGATGGAAATCGCCTTGAGCATGCCTTTGGCCTTGTCAACGGTCTCCTGGTATTCTTTCTCCGGGACGGAATCGGCGACGAGACCTGCTCCGGATTGGACATAAATTCGACCGTTTTTCAGGAATGCGGTGCGGATCGCGATGCACGAATCAAGGTTTCCGTTATAACCGAAATAACCCAGCGCTCCGGCGTAGAGACCCCGGCGGTCCTTTTCCATTTCGGAAATGATCTGCATGGCCCGGACCTTGGGAGCGCCGCTCAAGGTTCCCGCCGGAAACGTCGCCCGCATCAGGTCGAAGGCGTTTTTCCCCGGCGCGATCTCGCCTTCGACGCGGGAAACGATGTGCATGACGTGGGAATAGCGCTCCACAAACATGAAATCGGGAACGTGAACACTGCCGTAACGGCAGACCCGACCGATGTCGTTGCGGGCGAGATCAACCAGCATCAGGTGCTCGGCCCGTTCCTTTTCGTCGGCGAGCAGTTCCTTCTCGGTGAGGACGTCGGCTTCGGGAGTCGCTCCCCGCGGCCGGGTTCCCGCGATCGGGCGGATTTCCACCTTGTCGCCGGTGAGTTTGACGTGGACTTCCGGCGAGGCGCCGACCGCGGAGAACTCGTCCGTCTCGAGAAGGAACATGTACGGGGAGGGGTTGACGGTTCGAAGCGCGCGGTACAGGTCGAGCGGAGTCCGGTTGAACGTCTTGTCGAAGCGCTGCGAGAGGACAACTTGAATGATGTCGCCGGCGCGTATGTATTCCTTCGCCCGCTCGACGAGTTTCTCAAATGCGGGTCGGGAAAAATTCCCTTGCGGCACCTCGATCGTTTCGGGGTCCGCGAGGGGAGTCGGACTGATGCCGCCCGGCATGGAGATAATCCCGAACAGATCCCTGACCTCCCGGATCGCCGCGTCGTAGGCGGCATCCGAGTCGTCGTTGCGAATATGGGCGTTGACGCAAAGGCGAAGGGTCTGCCTGACCCGGTCGAAAATGAGCACCGAATCGATCAGCATAAAAAAAACCGTGGGAGCCCCGGTTACGTCGCGGGCTTCTTCGGGGGGGGCGACCGGCTCGAGGCGGTGCACGTATTCGTAGCCGAGAAATCCGACCGCTCCGCCTGTAAACGGTGGCAATGACGCCTGATCGACGGGACGATAGGCCGCCATTTCCTCTTCAATCAGCTTGAGGGGGTCGTCCGGCGAAGGGACCGTTTCGACGCTTCCGTCGGTCTGCCGAATGGTGACTTCGCCGTTCCGGGCGGTGAAGATCCTGCGCGGACGGCATCCGAGAAAGGTGTATCGATAGACGTTTTCGCCGCCTTCGACGGACTCGAAAAGGAAGGCCGGCCCGCTTTTGCGAAGCTTGCTGTAGAGGGAAACGGGGGTTTCGAAATCGGCCATCAACTCGGTATGGACGGTGACGATATTTCCTTCGGTCGCCAGGCGCCGGAAGGTCTCTCTGTCGGGCTGGATTTTCATTGATTGAAAAGGATCGGCGCATCGTGACACCGGCCCGGGGGCGCTGCAATTATTTTTAAATTTGATTGTCGTGGGCTGAAGTCTCCGTTACGGTTATCGAAGAATCCAGGAATCTTCCGCACTATGGTACCCAAAATCTTATGTGTCATCATGGGGGGTGGACGCGGTACCCGCCTGCATCCTCTCACAAAACAACGCTGCAAACCGGCGGTGCCGTTGGCCGGCAAGTACCGGCTTGTGGATATTCCCATAAGCAACTGCCTGAACTCCGGGATGAACCGGCTTTACGTGCTCACCCAGTTCAACACAGCCTCGCTCCACCGGCACATTCAGGAGTCGTACAAATTTGATCCGTTCGGCGGCGGTTTTGTGGACATCCTTTCGGCGGAACAGACCGAAGACGGGGATAATTGGTACCAGGGGACCGCCGACTCGGTGCGGCAGAACCTGAACCATTTCGACGATCACGAGTACGACCTTGTCCTGATTCTCTCCGGAGATCAGTTGTACCGCATGGATTTCCGCGAGATCGTTCGACAGCATGTGGCCACCGGGGCGGATGTGACGGTTTCGGCGAAGCCGGTTCCCGCGAACGCGGTCGGCGGCCTCGGATTGATGCGGGTAGCCAAGGATCTGAGGATCGAGGAGTTTGTGGAAAAGCCGCAGGACCCGAAGGTGATCGACAGTCTCGTGATGGGGAGGGAACTCGAAGACAAGCTCCCGGAATCCACCGGAGAAAAGCGGTGCCTTGCCTCCATGGGAATCTATCTCTTCAACCGGGACGTCCTTCGCAGCGCGATCCGCAACGAAATGGCGGATTTCGGCAAGGAAGTGATTCCGGGACTGCTCGGGGACGCCAGGCTCTACGGTTACATTTTCGACAGTTACTGGGAGGATATCGGAACGGTCCGTTCATTCTTCGAGGCGAACCTGGAACTCACCAATCCGTTGCCCCGATTCAACTTTTTCATGCCGGGCTACCCGGTTTACACCCACGCCCGATTCCTGCCCGCATCCAAGATAAATCGTTGCGTTCTGGATCAGGCCCTTGTCGCGGATGGTTGCATCATTTCCGACGCAAAACTCACTCGTTCGGTGATCGGGGTCCGGTCCTTTGTCAACGAAGGGTGCCAGTTGAATGACGTGGTGGTAATGGGGGCGGACTACTTCGAAACCGACGAGCACTCAAGAAACAACCGAAAGTGGCATGTTCCGGATATCGGCATAGGCGCCGGAAGCAGAATTAAGAGCGCGATTATTGACAAGAACGCCCGGATAGGGAAGAACGTTGTGCTTTCTCCGGAGGGCAAGCCGGACCTTTTCCAGACGGAGGAGGGAGTGGTGGTCCGCGACGGTGTGCTCCTGGTAACCAAGAACGCCGTGATTCCGGACAACACCGAAATATAGGAGAGCCGATATGCAGAAATTTCTCGTTTGTACGGATGGTTCACAATATTCGCGTGTCTGTTGCGAATACGCCGCGTGGATGGCTTCCCGTGTGGATGCCGAAGTACATGTCATCTATGTGACCGATCTTCGCCGTTTTGAGATGCCTTTTATTACGGACCTGAGCGGGAGCCTCGGGATGCAGCCGTACCAGGGCATGATTGGCCAGCTCAAAGAAATGGAAGAGCAGAAAGCCGAGGCCATTCGGGAAGATTCGGTGAAAATTTTCGACAAGAATTATCCCAAGGGCACAGTGGTCTTTCATCATCGAACGGGGCTGTTGGTCGATCTTCTCGAAGAGATGGAGAAGGGCTGTGATCTGGTTATGCTGGGGAAGCGCGGCGAAAGCGCGGAAGCGGCGGTCGAGCATCTCGGATCCACTATGGAGAGGGTGGTGCGCGCAAGCGGGAAGCCCTGCCTGGTGACTTCGCGAAGTTTCAGGGAGATTCGGAAGCTGTTGCTTGCGTTTGACGGAGGGAAGAGCTGCAAGAAGGCCGTCGATTACCTTTGCACGACCGGCGCGTTCAAGGGCCTGGAATTGCATATCGTCGTCGTGGCGGAGGATTCGGGAGAGGAAGACAGGGGGTTGGAGCAGTTGCACGAGGCGGAGAACCGGTGCCGGGAATGCGGCTACACACTGAATTGCCAGATGCTTCACGGCACCCCCGAGGACCAGATTGCGGAATACGTCGGTACGCAGTCAATTGACCTCCTTGTCATGGGAGCATACGGGCACAGCCGAATTCGTCACCTCCTGATCGGCAGCACGACGACGGAAATGATCCGCCGCTGCCGGATTCCGGTCCTGTTGTTCCGGTAATCCTTCAGTTGTCGGCCGCCGGTTGCCGCAGGTCGTCCGATCGAGTCCGGCCCGGTTTGAAAACAAAGATGGACGGGCTAACTTGGGTTGTTCCGGTGAATAATTCGGGCTAAACAAACCGGAGAGCCGGTCTCCGACCCGCTGACACCTGCACCCGGAACCCCGCTTCAACTTTCGGCGGGTTTTCCGCGCGCGTACACGATTGCCGCGATGCCTGCCGCCGCAAGGAATATGGAGAAGAAGATCCCGCGGCTCATTCCGAGAATCAGGCCGGCGTCCGGTTCCCGGAAAAACTCGCAGAAGATCCGGGCAAGCGAGTAAAAAAGGAGGAACTCGCCTCCCAACTGTCCCGGATGAGTGCGGGCGACGCCGCTTTTCCAGAAGCGAAGTTGCAGGTAGAGGAAAAGCACGCCTCCTTCGAGCGCCGCTTCGTAAAGCTGGGAGGGATGCCGCGGAGGAATCTCCTCGATCGGGACACCCGGTCTGCTGGCCGGGAAAATCACCGCCCAGGAAACCTCGGTGACCTTTCCCCAAAGTTCGCCGTTGATGAAGTTTGCTATCCGTCCCAGCATGAGCCCGGCAGGGGTGATGGTGGCGAAAATGTCCGCGATTCGCGGAAAATGAACACGCTCGCTGCGCGCCACCCAGAACAGGGCGGCAATGCCGCCAAGGAACCCCCCGTGGCTCGCCATCCCGCCCTCCCATACCTTGAACAGGAAGAGCGGGTTCTGAAGGAAGCTTTCAAATCCGTAAAAAAAGACGTAACCCAGCCGCCCGCCGGCAAGGACGCCGATGATGATTGCAAACAGGGCGCTGCTCTGCTGTTCGGGATTCAGCGGGGAACGGCCTTTCCTGTAGTAGAGCGCCAGCAGGCCGAAGGCGATCAGGAAACTGATCAGGTAAGCCATTCCATAATAACGGATCCCGAAATCCTCGGTGAAGCGGATCAGAAAAGGATCCAGATCGTGTACCCAGTAATTGCGTTCCATCCTGTCGATCTCCCGGTCGCCGGCCCAACCGCTCAGGAATTGGATTGCAGTCCCGACGAAGCGGAGGGCTTGTCATTCGAGCGAACCTGTCGCTGTTCTTTTTCAAGGCGATGTCGCGCACGGGCGAGTTCACGCATATCTATGGCGAGGTCGTCTTTTTCGAAAATCTCGCGTCCGATGATTTGCTCCATGATGTCCTCCATGGTCACAACGCCGGCGACGGAACCAAACTCGTCGACCACGACCGCCAGTTGCTGGTGCGTCCTGAGAAACGTCTGAAGCGCCGCCGCCGCAGTGACGGTTTCCGGGATAAAGTGAACCCCCTCTTTCAGCTCATCAACCGTTTTATCATCCTCTCCGTTGGCGATCGCGTGAAGCATGTCGCGGCGCCGCACCATCCCGACGATTTCATCGATGGTTTCCCGGTAAACCGGCATTCGGGCAAACGGAATATTGGTGAATATCTCCAGCACCTCCTTGACGGTTTTCGAACTGTCGATCGCCGTGACGACGGTCCGGGGCGTCATGATTTCGCTCACGCGGACATTGTCGAGAGTAAGCGCGTTGGCGATCATGTTCAGCTCGCTCTTGGTCAGATGACCGCCTTTTTCGCTTTTTTCGGCGAGGAGCATGATTTCCTCTTCGGGAGGGTTGGCTTCCAGGTCTCTTCGGATAATCACGCGGCTTACGAGAACTTCGCTGAGCCACGTGACCGGCTTCATCATCAGGCGCAGGTAATAGAGAGGATAGACCGCAACGGGCTGGAGCCGAACCCGGTACGCCACGCCAACGTTTTTCGGGATGATTTCAGCGAAAACGAGGATGCCGAATGTCATTCCTCCGGCTACGACGCCAACCCATACCTCTCCGAACTCCCGCGCTGTAATCCACCCGATGAGAATGCTTCCCAGGGTGTTGGCGACGGTGTTGACGGTCAGGATCGTGGAGATCGTTTCGTTGATCCCCTCCTTGAGCGTTTCGAGCAAATGCCCCGGCCGCGGGCGCGATTTTTTCAGTGCTTCGATTTCGGTGGACGTGGTGCTCAGGATCATCGCCTCCATAACCGAGCAAAAAGCGGAGACGCCGAGTGTGAATGTAACAGCCAGAATGAATGGGAGCATGTAATCAGCCGTGAATTTAACGATGGAGGTCCCTGGAAAGCAAGGTTTCTCCGGCGATCCGGATTTCCGCGGGCAGGACCTTCTGATCTTGCGGCTGCAGGTCGTCTGAAGTTCGGCCGGAATCGGAATTAAGCGGCATGCAAACTTGTCTTCCGTTTTTCAAAGGTGAATATTGCGCCATACGCAATGAAACCGGCGATTCTTGATGACGACTTTTTTCGGCGCGGCACGCTGAGAGTGGCTCGCGACCTCCTCGGGAAACACCTGGTCGGTCGGGTGAACGGTGCAGAACTCGCGCTTCCCATCACGGAGGTGGAGGCGTACGACGGCCCGAATGACAGGGCGTGTCACGCCCATCGCGGCAGGACGGCGCGGAATGCCGTCATGTTTGGACCGCCGGGTTTCTGGTACGTTTATCTGTGTTACGGGGTTCACTGGCTTCTCAACATCGTTACCGGGCCAGAGGATTTTCCGGCGGCGGTGTTGATTCGCGGGGCGGGCGACGTGTGCGGTCCGGGACGAGTGACACGGCGTTTCGGAATCACCGGCGACCAGGATCGAAAGTCCGCAGGGCCTGCCGCGGGCCTCTGGATTGAAGATCGGGGCTTGCGTGTGAGACGTAAGGAGATCGAACGAACTCCGAGGATCGGAATCGGCTACGCCGGTCCGGTTTGGAGCTCGAAGCCCTACCGCTTTGTGTGGGATGGAGTCCGCTCTTGATCCCGGGAATCGATGAGAGGGGCGGATGAACCGCCGCGCCGCTGCGAACAGCAGGGATCAACCCCTTCCAAGGTTCGGGAGACTGGTGTCGATTGTCGAGAACACGCCTTGACGATGGGTGCCCAGCCGGTTGCCCGTAGTGTCGAAGGCTTCGATCAGGACTTCGTAGGTTTCGCCTCTTTGCAGGCCCCAGATCGGTTCGGATTGGATCGTTACGGAAGGAATTCGCGCTTCGACCCGCTCTTGCTGAACCAGCGGCATATTCGGATTCCGCGGGTTCTGAAATGTGATTCGCAGAATCATCGGCCGCTCGATCGGCTGGTTGAGGGAGAGGCGGAGCCAGTACCGGATTTCGGGCTGTGTGGTATCCTGAGCGTAGGCGATCTGGAAGCCGGTCCGTTCGGTGGTGAATAACGCGCTCTCGGTGGGCTGCGGCGCTCCCCTCATCGGATCGTCCCCGCCGGTCTGACAGCCGGCGAAAAGGGCGACGGCCACTGTGGAAATTGTGAATAAAATCGAAGGTTTCAAAACAACGGACGTTGGGCTTCAAGTGGATTGGTGGAATCCGGGACGCTCGCGCGGCCATGGAGTGGTTCGAGTGGTTCGATGGTTTCGTAGACGCCGCCGCCCAAAAGGGTTTCCCCTTCGTAAAGGGCCACGATCTGTCCCGGGGCCAGTGCCCGCTGGGGCCGGTCAAACAGGATTCGTGCCCTGCCGTCGTCGAGACGGGTGAAGGTGGCCGGTTGCGCGGGATCCAGGTAACGGGGGCAGGCTTCGAGGCGGCGGGTTTCGTCGATCGTTTTTCTCAGAAAGGATAGATCGCGTACGATGACTTCGCGCGCGTAAAGACCGGGCGAATCGATCCGGTCGAACGCGATGATGAGGCGATTGCGCGGGATGTCCTTGCCGGCGACCACGTAGAACGCATTGTCGGTGTTCGATGGCACGCCGATGCCGCGGCGCTGGCCGAGCGTGTACAAATGGAGGCCGCGATGGCGACCCAGCACCCTGCCATTCGTATCGACAATCTCGCCGGGTTTGTCCGGAATGTAATGGGCGAGGAAGTCGCGCATCCGGATGTTCCCGATAAAACAGATACCTTGGCTGTCCTTCTTCCCGGCGTTGGGCAGGCCGTGGTCCGCGGCGAGTTTGCGGACTTCGTTTTTTTTCAATTCTCCGACCGGAAAGACCGCCCGCCGAAGTTGCTCGGGGCGTATCATCGCGAGAAAATAGGACTGGTCCTTATTCCGGTCCCGACCGCGTCGCAGCGTCAATTCACCCGGTTTTTTCTCGTCTTTTCGCGCATAGTGTCCCGTGGCGACAGCATCAAAACCTTCCCGCAACGCGTAGTCGAGAAAGGCGCCGAACTTGATTTCGCGATTGCACATCACATCGGGGTTCGGAGTGGTCCCCCGGGTGTACCCTTCAAGGAGGTAGTCCACGATCCGTTCGCGGTAGGCATCCATCAGATTGACGACCCGGAACTCGATCCCGAGGAATTCGGCGACGGCGCGCGCGTCTTCGATGTCCCGCCGCCACGGACAGTCGCCCCGGATCTGTTCCTCGTCATTGATCCAGTTCTTCATGTACGCGCCGGCGACTGTGTACCCCTGTTGTTTGAGCAGGAGCGCCGCCACGCTGCTGTCAACCCCGCCCGACATCGCTATGAGAATCCGTTCCATCGAAAAACCGCGAATCTGTCATTCGCTTCCGGTACTCTTGATCGTCCGGCCAGAGGTTTCAACTCTCTAACGTTGGAATCCGGCTGCGCGGGCGTGTCGAGGGCCGCACGGATTGGCGTTTCTCGCTTCAGAATTGCACTATGAACGATTTAGCTTGCGGAAATCGGGGTGTATAAAATGAATGAAGCGTCTGGTTTAACCGCGGGAAGAGGACGGTTTCGATTGCTTGGTTATCCAGGCGGAGAGATTTCATGACCAATAGCAATGACGGGAAAAACCGCCGCGTCCTGATCATCGATGATAATCAGGCTATTCATGACGACTTCCGGAAAATCCTCGCTCCGGATGTTTTGGCGGGGGATGCCGAATTGGCGGCGAGCGAGGCTGTTCTTTTCGGGACGCCCTCGCGCACGCCAGTGCGGCTTCAGTTTGAGCTCGATTCCGCTTACCAGGGCCAGGAAGGAGTGACCCTGGTCGAGAAAGCCCTGAAAGAAGACCGACCCTACGCGATGGCGTTTGTGGACGTGCGAATGCCGCCGGGGATTGACGGGGTGGAAACGACGCGAAAGATCTATGAGCTGGATCCCCGCATCCAGGTGGTGATCTGTACGGCTTACTCGGACTATTCGTGGGAAGAGATGTTCGCCGAGATCGGCGAGCGTGACAGGCTGGTCATCCTCAAGAAGCCGTTCGATACCGTGGAAGCGCTTCAATTGGCGTATGCCTTTACCGAAAAATGGTGGCTGCACCGGCGCGCGCAACAGAGAGTGGAGGAACTTGAGCAACGGGTGGTCGAGCGTACACGCAAGTTGAAGGAGTCGAACCGGGCGCTCAGGCGGCGAGAGCGGCAATTGAGCATTCAGTGCGCCGTGAGCCGGGTGCTCGCGGAGTCGGTGAGCGATGAACAAACCGGGCCGAATATCCTGCAAACCCTTTGCGACGGGTTTGGCTGGGATATGGGACGCCTTTGGAGCCTGAATCAACACTCCGACGTTCTGCGCTGCTCGGCGACTTGGTTGGCTCCCGGCCTTTCGACGGAGGGAATTAAGCAAGCCTGCGGGAACACCGAGTTTACCCGGGGGGTTGGATTGCCTGGTCGGGTCTGGACGGAGGGGAAACCCGTGTGGATCGACGATGTACGCAAGGAGGTGAAATCTCCTTTCTCCGGCGAATTCGAGCGGATCGGGATGCGCAAAGGCGTTGGGTTTCCCATCGTGAACAGCGGCGAAGTCTGCGGGGTGATCGAAATGTTCAGCGCCAGGGAATCCGAGCCCGATCAGGAACTGTCTTCTCTGTTCGATGTACTCGGTGAACAGATCGGCCAATACATCCATCGAAGAAGGCTTGAGGAAAAACTTTTTCGATCGGAGAAACTGAAAACGGTAGGCAAATTGGCCGGGGGAGTGGCGCACGAATTCAACAGTATCGTAACGGCCATCAGCGGCCAAAGCGAACTGTTGCTCACCGATCTTCCGTCCGACAGCCCGTTGTGTGCGAGTGTGATTGAAATAAGGAAGGCCGCCGATCGGGCTGCGGTTCTGACCCGGCAACTTCTGGCATATGGGCGCAGACAGTTCATGCGGAAAACGACGATCGACCTGAACGAGGAGCTCCGCGATATGGAAGGGATGTTGAGGCGAGTGTTGGGAGCGGAGCTCGACGTGCGCCTCGTCCTGGCCGATGACCTGCCAATGATCGAAGCGGATGCTGGAAAGATCGAGGAGGTGATCGTCAGCCTGGCGATGAATGCGGTCGACGCGATGCCCGACGGGGGAAAACTGACGCTGGAAACATCGACCGTGACGCTCGAACCGGACAGTATTGGGCGCGACGCCGAGTTGACCCCGGGCGATTACGTGATGCTCGCGGTCTCGGACACGGGTATCGGGATGTGCGCGGAAACCCGGGCGCGCGTTTTCGAGCCGTTCTTCACAACCAAGGACGTCGGCAAGGGCACGGGGCTGGGACTGGCGACGTGTTATGGCGTTGTGAAGCAGAGCGCCGGCCACATATCGGTTTACAGCGAGCCTGGCCGGGGAACGACGTTCAAGGTATTCCTTCCGCAATCGTCGGGCGAGGCCCCGGTTACGGGGATGACACGTACTCCCGAGGAGATGCCGCGAGGAACGGAGCGGATCCTTTTGGTTGAGGACGACCCTGCGCTGCGCGAAATGGCGGCGATGGTACTGGTACGATTGGGATATGCGGTACAGAGTGCTTCGGATGGCGTATCGGCTTTGAAAATCGCGGAGGAAGACGATGATGGATCCCTCGACCTGCTGCTTACCGACATGGTGATGCCCGATCTCGACGGGTGCGAGTTGTCCGAGCGGATCACGGCGACCAATCCGGACACGAAAGTTCTTTTCACTTCGGCCTACCCGGGAAAAGCCATCGAACACCAGGAAGCGCTCCGTCCGGGCGCCAACCTGTTGCAGAAGCCGTTTACGGCGGCCGCACTCGCCGATAAGGTCCGGGATGTTTTGGATTCCTGAGGCGGCGGCAAATCACTCCAGTCCGGGGCATTCCGGTCAGGCGTCGGCCGGGAACGGTTTCCGCGCGCCGTCCCGAACCGTCGTCGCGTTGAGCCTGCCGGCATAAGCGAGGGCGAGCACCTCTGCCGAGTGGAGGACTGGCGGCCCTTCAAGATGTTTGCGGATCTGCACCATGCAGCCGATATTGCCCGTCGCAACAAGGTCGCACTCCGTCCTGTGGATCGCGTCGGCTTTTTTCTTTCCAAGCTCGGCGGCAATTTCGGGCTGGTCGATATTGTAGGTTCCGGCCGAGCCGCAGCAGCGCTCTCCGTCCGCTAATTCAAGCAGTTCCAAACCTTCGATGCACTTGAGGATTCCGCGGGGTTCGGCACGGATTCGCTGTCCGTGGCAGAGGTGGCAGGCGTCGTGATAGGCGACGCGCAGAGGGCGTTCCAAAGGCGGCGGAGGCTCGATGCCGAGCTGGTCGAGGAAAACCGAAACATCGGTGACTCTACGCGAGAACGCTTTCGCTTTGTCTTTTCCCTCGCTGCCTTCGAACATCAGCGGATACTCGCTCATGCCCGAACCGCATCCTGCGGCGTTGACGATGACGGCATCCACATCGTCGGGGAAGGCGTCGATCGTCTCTTGTGCGAAACGCCGGGCGACGCCGGCCTCGCCAACGTGCCAGGCAAGCGACCCGCAGCAGCCCTGTTTCTCAGGCACAATGACTTCGACCCCGTTGCGGGTGAGAACTTCGACCGTAGCACGGTTGATTTCAGGCTCGAGGACCCGCTGGACGCACCCGGTCAGCATCGCCACGCGCGCCCGCTTATTGCCCTGGGCTTCGTATCGCCCGGAAAGCCTGCCCTCAGGCGGAAGGCCGGAGGGCATCAGATTGATCATCGGGCGGAGCGGCTTCGGAAGGAGGGGCTTGAACCCCTTGATCCAGCCTCCGAATCGCACCGCGAACCGGAAGCGGCCCGGGTAGGGAAGGGTTTGCAGGACGAGAAAGCGCTTGAGCCGTTGGATCGGGGAACGTTTGACCGTGTTGCCGCGGGATGACCGGTACGGACTAAGAAGCTGGTGATAGGGGACTCCGGACGGACAGGATGTTTCACACGCCAGGCAGCCCAGACACCGGTCGATGTGCGGCTGGGCTTCGGCGGCGTCCAGTTTGCCTTCAAGGACCTGCTTCATGAGATAAATACGTCCGCGCGGCGAATCCATCTCTTCGCCCAGTTCCTGGTAGGTGGGACAGGAAGGCAGACAGAATCCGCAATGGACGCAGGCGGTGATCGCCTCTTTCATCGACTGCGCCATGGGGCCGGCCTTCGATTTGTCGATATTGTGATGCATGAAAGGTTGGACTTCGGATGCGCGGGTTTGGATTCAGTTTTGAACCATGATCGGATCGAAAATCGCGGGGATCGTTCAAATGAGCGGAGGAAATCGGTTTTGAGGATCGAGGGCGGTTTTGATGCATTTTGCGAAGGCGGCGGCGCCGTGTTGCCGGGCTCCGAGCCGGGGCGAGGCATCGGACGGAAGGGGGCCGCGGACGACCATGCCTCCAAGTCCGGCTAGGTCGAGATCTTCCGCCGGGCGATCGGCGGGCCAGGCAATCCAGGCCAAGTTACCTGCCACGGCGTAACGGCGCGGAGGATCCGCCGGTAGAAGCGCCTGCTCCAACCCGGCGAGCCGGGCGGGGGTCAGGGCGACCTTGATCAGGAGATGCCCGTCCGGCACCCACTTGAAGTTTCGTCCCGATTCCCAATGACTCCGGTCATCTTCCGGCGGCAGTATCTCGTACGGGCGATCCGCCGTCTTTCCGACCCGTTCGGCGTGCTTGTCGATCGAGGCGTCGTCCCCGGCGACGCGCACCATCAGCGTGGCCGGCGGCTCGATGTCCATGGCTTCCGGGTCGAGCGGTTTACCGGCAAGTGTCGTCATGACGCCGAGTGCATCCGCGAAATCGCGACAGGAAACACGAATGGACCGCCAGGCCCTTGGTGCGGGGAAGACCTTGAACGTGAGATCGATGAGCACACCGAGTCGACCCATGCCGCCGACCATCAACTTGGGAAGATCGAAGCCCGCGGCGTTCTTGACAACCTTTCCGCCGCCGTGAACGAGCTTCCCGGTACCATCGACGAAACGGGCGCCGATAACGAAGTCTCGAACCCCCCCGAAGCGAAGTCTGCCCGAACCGCTGAGCCCGGCGGCCACGGTGCCTCCCAGGCTCGCTCCCTCGTCGATCAGCGGCGGCTCGAACGGTAGATACTGGCAGTTTTCGGAAAGGGTTTTCTCGATCTCGCGCAGAGAGGCGCCGGACCCGGCGGTGAAGGTGAACTCGTCCGGTTCGTATTCGGTGATCGTCGAAAAGCCCGTCATGTCGAGACGGACCACCTCCTCCGGCGCCGATCCGAGCGGCGGCTTCGTCGCTCGTCCGTGCGGAAGGAGCCGGGCGTGCCGGGTGACGGCGTCTTGAACTTCCTCGACACTGGCGGGTTTCATTTCAATCGGGCGAACGGGAGGATTTCAGATTCCGGATTGGCAGGCAACGCGATTTGAGAGCGGCAAGGCGGGATACCACGTTGACAACGCAATTACAGGTAGCACTCGAATTACTCGGCAGTCACTCGGCGAGCGGCCTTCTCGCGTCAGTGTGCGAACCGGCGGAGTGAACTCCGCAATCCGCAATCCGAAATCCAAGACACTCCTCATTCCCGGCTGATGACTCCTTTTTTTTCCAGCGGATGAAGGCCGCCGCTCGCCATGGCCGGGGGTTCGCCGCCGGGAAACATTTTTCCGCGGTTGGCGATTTCCTTTGGATCCAGGGCCACGCGTATTCGCCGGAATGCATCAATGTCGTCATCGGTGAACATTCGGGACAGAAAATCCCGTTTTTCCATTCCGATTCCGTGCTCGCCGGTGATCGACCCTCCGAGTTCAATGCATAGACCGATGATCTCGCCGGCCAATTCCTCGGCCCGTTCGAGTTCGCCTTCGTTGCGGCCGTTGTAGAGAATAAGAGGATGCAGGTTGCCATCGCCTGCATGGAACACGTTTGCCACGCGAAGTCCGCGGGCTTTCGAAAGGGTGTCGATCCGTCGCAGGGCGTAACCGAGTTTGCGCCGGGGCACGACTCCGTCCTGCACGATGAAGTCGGGGCTGAGCCGGCCGACTGCCGAAAAGGCGCTTTTCCGTCCTTTCCATATCGTTGCGCGTTCCTCCGGCGAGGTGGCGACGTGGACCCCCACGGCTCCGGAATCGCGAATCAGCTCGTCGAGCCTGCGGCTTTCGGCGTCGATCAAGTCGCTCGGGCCGTCGAGTTCCACGATGAGCACGGCTTCGGCGCCGGGCGGGTATTCGCTCTTGACGGCGGCAACCGCGGCTTCGATCGCCAAGGCGTCCATGATCTCCATCGCGCCGGGGAGCAATCCGCTGGAGACGATGCGCGCCACCGCATCGCCCGCCGCTTCGACGCTCTCGTAGCCCGCCAGCACCGTGTAGTAAGATTCAGGCCGTGGCAGCAACCGCAGCGTGACTTCGATGGCGACCCCGAAAAGGCCCTCGTTGCCCACGAAGAGACCGACCCAGTCCGGACCGGTCTGTTCGAGGCTGTCGCCGCCGAGTTCGATGAGCTCACCGTTGGCGAGCACCGCTTTGATCCCAAGCACGTGGTTGGCGGTCATTCCATATTTGAGACAGTGAGCGCCTCCGGAGTTGAACGCGACGTTGCCCCCGATCGTGCAGACCTGTTGGCTCGACGGGTCGGGTGCGTAGTGGAGTCCGTGGACTTGCGCCTGCCGGCTGACGTCCAGGTTGACGGCGCCGGGTTCGACCACGGCGATTCGGCGCTGCGGATCGAGTTCGAGGATGCGGTTCAACCGGTTCAAAGCGATTACGATCCCCTCGGCGATGGGGAGGGATCCGCCCGAAAGGCTTGTCCCGCTTCCCCGCGCGACGAAGGGGACGTTGTGTTTGTGGCAAAGGCGCACCGTGCGCACCACTTCGTCTGCGGTTTCGGGAATGACCACCGCCCGGGGGGTAACGGAGAATGCGGTCAGTCCGTCGGATTCGAAAGCGGCCAACTCCGCCCGGCCGCCGAGCAAGCGGTCGGGCGGGTATATGGATTCAAGTTCACTGAACAGAGCGGCGGTTTCCATGATCAGGCCGGAACAGCCTGCTTGGTTTCATATACAGCCGAAGCGGCGGCCGGGCCTTCTCCTCTCGCCACGGAACGGCCCTGGTCCGCCATGATGGTTTCGAGGGCAGACAGCACCAGCAGGACGTTTCGCTTCGTGCTTGCGTGCCCCATGAGCCCGATTCGCCAGGCCTTTCCCTTGAAGGGTCCGAGACCTGCGCCGATTTCGATTCCGAAGTCATTGAGGAGCCGCTTCCGCACCCCGGCGTCATCCACACCCTCGGGAACGTGGACCGCGTTCAACGTGGTCAGCGAGCGGGGCGGGATATAGGAAAGTCCCATGGCTTCCAGGCCGGCGCGCAGGGCGCGGTGGTTGAGTGTGTGTCGCGCGATTCGCGCGTCGATTCCCTCTTCAAGAATGATGCGGAGCGCCTCGTGCAGCGCGTAGGTCATGTTGATCGGAGCGGTGTGGTGGTACACTCGGTCGCTGCCCCAATACTGGGCAAGCATCGAGACATCCAGATACCAACTGGCGACCTTCGTCTTGCGGTTTTGGATTTTTTCGAGCGCCGCCGGCGAGAACGAAACCGGCGCCAGGCCGGGAGGGCAGGACAGGCACTTCTGCGTGCCGCTATAAATGGCGTCAATCCTCCAATCGTCCACCCGCACGTCCATGCCTCCCAAGGAGGTGACCGCGTCGACGAGCAAAAGGGCTCCTGAGTCGTGGACGATTTGGGTGATCTCCTCAAGGGGCTGGTGGGCGCCGGTGGAGGTTTCGGCGTGAACGATCCCGACAACCTTGGTATTCGGATGCTCCTTCAGTGCCTGGGCGATGGCGTCGGGCTCGAAGCTTTGACCCCACGCGAGTTCAATGGGATGGACCACGGCGCCGCAGCGCTCGGCGACATCTTTCATCCGCGTGCCGAAGACACCGTTGACGCAGACGATCATTTCGTCGCCAGGCTCGATCAGATTGACCACGCAGCATTCCATGCCCGCCGAACCCGTGCCGGAAATGGCCATAGTCATCTCATGCCGGGTGCGGAATAACCTGCGCATCATCCCGCGGGTCTCGTCCATGATCGCCAGGTATTCGGGATCGAGGTGGCCGATAGTCGGCGCGGAAATGGCTTGAAGCACACGCGCAGAAACGTCACTGGGCCCCGGGCCCATGAGTACACGCTCGGAAGGTGTGATGCGATTGAAGCGTTCGTTCGGATTTGACATAATCTTTTCAGCTGTCCTGCGGGAATTCGGTGAATTTGTTGAAAAAGGGCGGTCGGCGGGGGGCGACTAACGAATCCCCCTTTAATGAAAAAACCAAAACCGACCGAGCATAGTTTTAGAATCCTTCATCAAACGTGCAACCTTATTTCAGCGCACCTTGTTACAAGATTATCCGGAGAGGATCAAGCAAACCTCTTTTCGCCGCGTGGATTCCCGCTATTGATCGCATGGTAACGTGCTCCTCATATTCCGCAGGCGGACTTCCCGGCAACCCCCTTGTATCGGATACGATGCCGGGCGCGTCAATGCTGAAACATCGAGCGTGCCTGCCTTGAAACAACGCCATGTGAATAATTTACCAACGCGATCCACAAGAATGCCGTCCTTCGACCCTTTTCCGTATTGCAACCCGCATGGTTAAGGATTGCGGTAATTCCTGAGCGTGGGCGATTA
>SLTG01000140.1 GCA_007130045.1 Opitutales bacterium | reverse complement strand
TCCGCATGCTGCAACAACCGGGTGATCGCCGCACGGTCGTTTGGGTCCTCCATGATTCTCCGCGCCGTAAACCGGGGCGAAAGCGGCGGAAAGTCGGCGGAAAGCCGCAGAAACCGGACCCTATCCTTGAACCAGAGATAAACGGGCTTGAGCTGCTCGTCCCCCCACTTGACCGCAGTCGAAAGAAACAGCGCGTTCGGACGGGTGTATTTCACCAGATTCGCATCCCGCCGGTAGTCCGTCGGCCGTGCGGGTTCCCACGCATAGCCGCCCTGTTCATCATCCCAGGAACGCTCATACCAAGTCTGCTCGCGACCCTTTGGGAACGCCGAGAGCGCTTCGTGAAGGACCCTTTCCCGGTTGAGCACGAGGACGAAGTGGTAGCGAACGCCTTCGACGACAAAACGCAGGACAAATTCGCTCGGCGCCTTCCGAACTTCTGGGTCGAGCCCAAACGGCTCCACCCCCGTCGGATCCCCTTCATCGAGTTCCGTGGCCGAATTCTCGACAAAATGTGCCAGGAAACGCAGCGCGTGCAGCGTATTGGTCTTCCCGGAGGCATTCGCACCGTAGAGCCCCACCCCCTTCAGCAAACGCAACTCCTCGAACTCCCTGCCCGCAAGCCCGGGGTCGATCAGGTTCTCAGGCAGCGACTTATCGTAACTGCTCGCGACAAAGCTAATCGTCTGTTCTTCCCGAAACGATCGAAAATTCTTCACCGAAAAGTCGATGATCATGGGACCAATCTGACGTAAACATGCAGTCTCGTCAAGATTTCTGCGAGTTTCGCGCAGAATACGCATTTTCCTTGCACCCCGAAACCTCAGTCCGTTTTCATTTCGTCGCCTCCCTGACCACCTTGTTTCGCCGGATTTCCGATCGCGACCAATGCTCCTCCACTGATTGGATGAACGCGGAGCGGACGAGTTTGGCTCGATCCAGGAGCCAGTCGTCATCTTCCCGGCGAAGGTACAGGCCCTCTACAGGCTCTTCGCCGTAGCCCGAGGCCGAGAAGAACGGTTCCAGTTCATCGAAGCGGAAATGTCCCTTTCCCGCCCGCCGCACTGAGGCGAGTCCCGCTGAGCGGGCGAGCGAGTCGCGACGTCGAGTGGACCAGAATCGCTGGGATACCTTGTCCCAAACGTCGAAAGCCAGAAACCAATCCGGCAGGCTTGTGTAGGGAACCGAATGCCGGGCGTAACACCATTCACCGAAGAGGATCAAACGGTCTTCCAGCAAATCGAAAAGGGCGTCCATACGGGGGCGCAGCCAAGCTCCGACCGTTTTCCACTGGCCGGTCAAAGGCTCCCGCAAAAACTCTCCCCGGTTCTGAAGCTGCACGGCGCCGTCCGGCGCGAACGAAATGCCTAAATTCGCTCCATCCACCTTCTCCTCGATGACGACCTCGTGCGCCAAAAAAGCATCGCGTTCCACTTCCGAGAGAACCTTGTCCTCCCGGATATCCGATCCGGCCAGGACCGCCAAGTGGGGCGTGGAAGGAAACTTGAAAAAACTCATGACTGACGGCCGTCGATAATCCGTTTCATATCGTCGGGACAAAGAAATTCAATGTGGATTCCACAGGCAGCGAGGTGTTCCCAAGCGTCCCAGTAATCGGAGTCGCATGCCTGCAGAATCGGGGCTTTGGGATTATGAGCGTTGGCTACAGCCACAAACACCCGATCGGACCGGTCAAAGCGCCGTAGTCCATCGGTATCCGGAAATTCCTCAAAATCCAGGTCATCTTCCTGCGTCGGCGTGACTGGAACCTGCGTGCACCTTTCTTTCACCCAAAGGTTCTGCAGCAGCCAGAGAAGGAACTCATCTCCCGCTTCCCTCTGCCTGCCCTTCTTTAGCGTCTTGTTTTGATATTCACTGACGATCCGCCGCAAGTTGTCCACCACGACATGACCGGACCTCCTGATGTCGTTCAACACCTTGGCGCATTTCGCGGCACATTCGAGGCTCACCTGATCTCTTGCGTCTTTGTTTGCCGCCAACAGCACGTTGGTATCGATGACGCATGGCCTTTTCAAATCACTCATCAGGCATTTCTCCCTGGCTCATCCGTTCCGCCTGCGCCTCGGTTCTTGCAACAACGTCACCCATCGTATCGCCAAAAAAATCCACCGGCCAGTTACGAATGTTGCCCAGCAAGTCGATCTCCAAAGGCTCCAGCCGCGCCTTGGAGCCATCCAACCGAGCGAAATAGGCAGAAACCTGTTCGTTGGCAATGGCCTTTTCTCGCGTCTTCTCGGCAATCCGGCGTTGCAGGCGGGTGAGGAAATGCTCCGAATGCGTTTCAATGATCAACTGAATATTCCGATCCTCGCCGTTCTCTTTACTGTTGATCACATCGATCATGACGTCGGCCAAAAGCGCCTGAGCCTTCGGATGCAGGTGGATTTCCGGTTGCTCCATCACAATGACCGATCCTGGCTCCGCGTAAAAACACTGGACAAGCACCGGAAGCACCTGAGAAATGCCAAATCCAACGTCCGGAAGGTCCACCCAGTCCTGGCTCCCCTTGACGCAGACCTTGACCTCATATTCCTGCCGATGCCGGGAAATGGGCTTGACCCTAAAATTGTCGATCAACTCCATCTCCAAAAGCTTCGATGCGATCAGCTCCAGCAAGGGTTTTCTCCGCATCTTATGGCCGGTGCTAATTGTGCGGTCCGCAGCGGCTAAAATACATGCAATCGCATTTTCACCTGCGTGACCAACGTCCTCCGGGGCGTGTCCGGCCCAGGAATAGATTCGTCTGGGTTTGGTCCGCAGTGGGCCCAGGTAGTGAATGGATTGGAAGAGAGTCTCGTGGGCGAGATTCAGGCTTTGGACGAAAGCCGCATTTTGGTGATAGGCCACGACCTCATCGGGGAATCCGTAAAAGCGAACGACTGATTTCGGATACCATTTCCGTCCGAGGTTTCGCACCAGTTTGTATCTGGAAGCAAAGATATTATAACCTGATTCCGCGTCGGCGGTCAGGTCCATACCGATCTCCATGACTTCGGATTCCTGTCGGAACAACCGGTATTTGAACTGCTTCAAAATCGTCGATTTGATCGGCTTTTTCGACAACCCCGCTTCAGCGGAAAACTCAATCGAATCAGCCGAATAGGCCTTGTTTTTTAGTGGATCCTTAAACTGCAATGGCGACGGCGGGCTCCATGTGTAATCAAACCCAATATTTTTTTCCGAGTCCCGCTGGAAAACCATTTCCTGAAAGGATCCCAACTGGACTGCCGTGTTGTCGGTTCCCGGGTAAAAGACAACCTTCCGGTCCTGCAATTCCACCGTTTGCCGCAACATCATGAGAAACTGTCCGATACTTGATTTGCCCGAGCTATTGGTACCAAAGAAAAGAGTGATCGGCGCCATCCGTATTTCGCCAGTATCTTTCCAAGCTTTAAAATTCCGGATTCTTAATTCTTTGAACATAACATCATTCCTCGTACACTCGCGTCATCGGTTCCCATTTCATCCCTCATAATTCATCCTTCATAATTTCCCTATTCCCCCGCTCGCATTTCCGCCATGTCGTAGATCATCTGCAACTGTTCGTCCTCTTCAATCACATTGTTCGGAAGGATCTGGGCGACGGCGAGGATGGTGGCGGCGTCTTTGTTGCGGTGACATTCCAGGAACCCGATGCGGATGGCTTCGGTGCGGACTTCCTTGAGTTTTCTGACCTTTGTCTTCTTTGCGGGAGTCTGCGGGATCTGGAGGGTGGTTTGATTCGGGTCGCCGGGCTTCGGACGCGACACCCCGGCCTCGGCTGCGTAGGCCCAAAATTCGGCGAGCAGGCGCTTGTCGCGGACGGCTTCAACATCGACCGCCTTCTTCGGGTCGGGCACATACCAACGATCCTTCGCCTTCGACTTGAGCGCCGGGTCGTCCTTCGCCTTCCCGCGCAATTCCTTGAAGTTTGTGGAAAGGTAGCTGTGGATCTGACTGGAGACGTCGCCTTCTCCGCCATACTTAATAAAATTCTGGTCCAGCAGCAGACTGAGTTCCGGCCGCGTTTCCCATTTCTTCCAACTGGAGGAGAGCTGCTGCATGAACTCCGGATGGATGTCCTGGTAGGTTGAGGGGCGGTCCTTGAGATACTGCCGCAACCAGTTGATGGCGGACTTCTCGTCCTCGACGAAAATGC